>NZ_NFLO01000002.1:0-379714 GCF_002160935.1 Drancourtella sp. An12
TTTGGACACAATAAAGCAAACACGAAGATTTAGATCACTGATCTCGGAGACGAGATCGGTGACCTAAATCTCCGTGACAAGTGATCTATTTATCCGTGAACAATGATCTATTCACGCGTAATATACAAAGGGGATTGGGGATGTTTCCCCAACAAGCAAATTTGCGAAGAATGACCCAAGGGGAAATTCGAGAAAATGAGTGAACCTGTACAGGTTTACACTGCTTGCCAATTTGTATATTGCATAGTTTAAGATAAGATTACTAAGGAGTATTTCTTCAGAGCATGTTGATTTTTGCTAGTTAAGCTTCAAAATTTCGTTACACCTAATATCAAATTTTATGTAGCCTACAGCAATCTATTTATTAAGAATTTTGTTTCATAGGTTTCCACTCTTTTTAGCTTTGCCTAAAGAGTATCATTTGCCTTTTTGAAGAGCGCCTGGCTTTATGACATATTGAGAAATCGTTCTATTCCATTTCAATGGAATCACCATTCTGCTCAATACAGGAATCATGATTGGGTGACAATTCCGAAATGAATTCTTCGGTTTCGTCAGAGAAAGAACAATACTCGTTGGCGAGATTATCTTGAGCATCGTATACTTCCAAGAAACCATAGTGTTCCTGATTATAGTGAACCTCGTCTTCATAAACTTGTTGAAAGGCTACTTCATACTGCTTTTGTTCTTCTATAATTGCGGATTTATATGTGCAGATTGTCATCCAAAACGGCCACCTGTGCCATATTATCCGGCCAGCGTGAGTCATATTATCCGGCCGGCCATTAACCATTATTCCACGGTACTCTTGACATGAGCCTCCATCACACATGATATTCTGGCAAAGCCGGCAAACCAGCACCACAGGCGGATTTGCCAAGGCAGAGAGCCTATCATGTGCTACTCATGTAAAGAGCCTTTCGCGGCATAACGGTTAATGGCCGGGGATGTCCCGGTCTGGCCGGATAATATGGCCCTGATGACCGTTAAAGGTGGCTGTCTGCAATATGCTTGTAGCCGTCCTGTTTTTTCAGCAGTACTAAGTGTATCATCCTGTAGAGTCTCAACGATGAATTTTTGATAAGCTTGTATTAAATTGTTCATACCTTCCCGAAGATCAGCTCGCTCTTGCTCAAAATTCCTTGTTGAATGAAGAGAGGGTCTCCTTAAAGATCTCCCATAATCCATGCAAATACCTCCTATTATGCTAATCTTCTTGAAGAACGATTCCTTGATGGTCTCCTCGGGCCACGTTTATATGTAGTGGGCTTACTTGCGAGGGTTAAGGAAATAAGAATCCACAAAACAAGCCAAATCATCTTATCAGAAAAGCCCATCACATCAGTACATACTTCCATAAGAATAGCGCCAATAACCGATTTTATTGCAGATGACCCAATAATCAGAGTGCTTGATTCTTGATTGCCATATGCGACAGCGGTTGCAAAACCTATAGTAGCACCCAAGATTGAAATAAAGATGATGCGTAATATGGCGTACAACAAATTTAGATTAGTCGTGTACCTAGTTGAGAGAAGATCTCTGGAAGTATATTGCGTTGCGGCAGATGCCATAGCCTCAGCCAAGCCAGATGCGTCAGAAACATCAATATAAACGCCACCGGTTGTTTTTGCTATTTTACTCATTAGATTTTCATCCACATCACCCAAGCCGACAGTGCTGATACTGATCCCATTCTTTACATATGTTTTTAGTACACCATGGATGGATCTGAATAAGCCAATATCCGTAGCATATCCATCAGTGAGCAGAATAACCTTTGGTGATGTGCCGCCATCCCATTCACCACTTACTTTATCTTGAATCACCCTATTGAGTGCTGCTCGAATTGACGTTCCACCTGTACTATCACCAGTGATTTTGGGAATTCCATTAGATACGGGGGCCATGTCATTAATAATTCCTACATCATTTGAAAAGCCATAAATCATGTATGGAAAATCCGGATTGACATTGGTAAGAACAGAGCTTATTGCATTGTATCTTAATTGTTGCGGGTCATTTTCCGCCATAGAGCCTGAATCGTCAATCACAAAGATATAGGATGTAGGTTGTTTAACTTGTTTGACAAAATTCATTCCATATATCCATTGAAAGAAAATGCTAAGTCCAAAAAGCAGTACGCCAATAATTACGATTGCAAAAATTGAACTAACTAGATTGTTTGAACTGGTCAATATATTTTTCTCAAACGAACCGGATGATATGCTATACACTAGGATAGTTATGACCAATAATAAGAACAAGACTGCGAATATGATGCCGATGAGCAACGGCATTGCAATTTTATTTACTCCAGAAGAGTAGATAATAGTACCTATTATCCAACCAACAATTCCAACAATTATTGTGATCAGTAATAGAAAAATATTAAGTGAAACAGCACGACTTGCAGATGGCTTTCTTGCGTTTAGCTTACGAGTTTTTGGAAGAGTTGGTGACACTTTTTAATTCTCCTTTCATCAGAATGTTCACTTTGTTTTGATTTCTACTTTTTTTTAGGAAAGATAAACCACTTAACAATAAAAATGATAACTAGGATAACTATTACCCATGTAAGAAGTTGCATTAAAAAGTTAGTAATTTCCTCCCTGAAAATCCAACAAAATATAACAACTGCAATAATACCAATAATAGGCAATAAGATGTTCCATGGAATGTTCATTCCAGAACTAGATTGATGAACACTCGGAGGCTTGATTTTAGTTTTCCTAGGTGAATATCCAGTTTTTTGAGAGAACGATGGGTTCATCCCTGCGTTTCCACTACTAGAACGTCGCACAGGTTGATTCTGGAAACCTGTGCTTTTATGTGGCGATTGAGTGGGCATGGAAGAAGCACTAGATGTATCGGAGGTAAAGGTTGGCTTTTCTCTAGAAGATGGCCTAGGAATAGCGCTGGCTGTATTTGATGTATAATTAGTATCTGATTTAAAATCGTTGTTGGTTTTTTGGGAAGCATTCCCACTATTAAAATTAAACGGCATTTTTTCCTCCTAGTTATATCGAATAATTTGATCTGTAGTAGTATCAAACACAATAGCTTGTCCCGCTCTTAGTCCGATAATCTCTTCTGGCATAACTCTATATCTGTTCTCTGTCGAGAACCTTAGATCGTCATGTCGATCTTGTGGTAAGAAACTGAAAAAACCTCTATTGGTTCCTTGTGACATTTCAACTTTGGTGTAGTCGTATCGTCCAAAGATTTCGGATAGAATCGTAGCTGTTTTTCCGGTGCTGTGTTTTAGAATGATAAAAGTATTCATGCGTTCCGTTAAATGAAGAAAGTTATTTTCTTCGCCACTAATTAAATCAACTGCGTTCTCAGCAATTATTCCGCAGCAGCAGCCTGAATTAGTAAGGCGCAGATACTCCTGAAAATGTTCATCTGCTATTTTTGTATCATCAATAATGAGAATAAAAGGCTTTTGAGCGGCCTTTAATTCTTCTGCAAGATAGGGTAGTAGCATTTCCGAATACATATCGTTAACAGACAGTAAAAGGGTTGCATTTTGTCCTATAGCTTGTAAACAATTGAATTCGGAAACACAGTTATCATCATTCCATCCGCCATGAGAAGCATCATGCGCAAGATTGCTAATTACTGCTCTAAATAAATCAAATTGACTATTAGAGTCCTCAGAATCAATTCCTAAATCAGCCCATATTCTGCGAGAGATAGCTTCGCCACAAGAAAGTGCCATGATATTTTCATGGAACTCTCCTATATCATAAAATTGGCATAGATAATTCAAGCCGGATAGGCTAATTGGAATATTCAACTCTTTCAAAATGGACAGATGTGCTTTTATAACCCTTTCAAAACGAGGAGTAACTGAATAATTAAGTTTATTCGCAAGTTGTCTTAATGCCAGTACCACTTGCATTTCATTCATTCCAAAAAAAGGTTCAAACTCAGAATTTTTTTGGTTGATTATCCATAATGGAGAACATTCAGATGATGAAACAATGCTTTGCCAAGCTTGAGTAACCATCGCTTCCATGTGAATATCATTGTTGTGCAGGACTATAATTGGAAATCGTCCAATGGTAGCATCGAAAAAAGTATAAAGCGGTTGGTAGCGCTCATCAGGGTGTACGCCACCACTGATAATAAAATTCGCTGGCACCGAATTAGGGCACAGATATGCACCCACATTTTCAAGCTTACCTTTTGCAGAGAATACATTCGATAATTGTCTATTTGAAACATTTACTTGATGATTATTACGCCATCCCATTTTGATTCCTCACTTCCCGTACTGTGCAAATTGAAATAAAAATGGAGCGTCATATCCCAGCCCAACTATTGCTTGACCAAGGCCGAGATTTAATTGATCCCATTCTTCAACTGTATTTCCATTACGTTCATTGCATACAATACTATTTTTTTGAATATTATTATATTCATACACCATTATGTTTGACCCAAATCTCTTGGTTATGTAGTCACGAGACGAACCATCATTTGTGTGAAATGCAAAAATACTTCCGAAACCGCCCGCAATTACGGCCCCCTTTTCCTGGCCGTATACATCGTATAGTTGATCAATACTTTGGATTCCGGCCATAACACGAACACCTAAACCACGGCCAAAATTTAAGGCATCGTCAATGTGTTGTAATTTTGGTAATAGTTTAAACTCATCCGCAATTAAGAAAACGTTTCCTGAATTCTTGACTCTGCCAAGAGCTTCTTTTAATGCTTGGTCGATTAACAATCTATATACTGGGGCTAAGGTTTCACCAACTGAAAGATCATATTCAACAAAAATTGCCTTTCCACCTTTTGCCCTAACTGCTTTTCTCATTGAAATAGAACGTTCAGGGCGATGAGATGCCAAAATACCAACGAAATATTCGGATAACATGCTGTTTAACTCGCCAAAAACACCGAGAGCCTGATTTGATTTACCATCCCCAAAATACGTAAGGAGACTTTTCAAATCTGGATAATGACTAAAAATTTTCAGATAATGTTCTGGCTGAAAACTCAAAAGGGCTTTTATCAGATCTTCATTATTGAGCCTTGATTTCCACTCTGCAGGGTTGGCTTTTGCTTGGCGAATAAAGTGAATCAAGATACCTCGGAAAATATCTTTTGCGGCGTTACAGAAAAAAGGCTGAGATGACGATCCACGGTCATGAAATAGTGCAGATGCCATTTCTCTAGCATTCATGGTGATATTTGCTTCATCCCAACCATCTGCCAGAATTTCATCAAATAAATTCCATGTATAACTGATATGACGAAAACTTGCACTATTCCCTATTATATAGTCACCATCTTTAGAAAAATCTGTATAGAATTCACCTTTGGTGTCAAAAATAATAGCGATGTCATTTGGGGTCATTTTTTCTCGCAAGGCTTGGACAGTATAGCAGAATGCATTTGTCTTTCCACAACCAGCTCCGCCTAGTAATAGGATATGGCGAGCCATAAGATCCTCGTTAATCTGAAATTTTTCGTCTCCATTCATTGATTGGCCGGGAAAGGTTACCAATGGTTTATCAATAATTGGTGGAACGTTATTAATTACAGAAGTTCCAAAAATAATTTGATGATTCATTTTATTGCTCCATGTCAGAAGAATAATTTTCGTTGTTTTCAAGACCTTCAGTATTCGAAGATTCTATTTCAGCACTGTTGGCAGTACCAAGATAGTTTTCTTCGTCATTTGATCTTTCGATATCATTAGCTGTATTAATATACATGTTACTATCGATGGTTTCAGAAGGTACTTCAACATTTCCTAAGTAGTCATTGCTTGAAATACTAGAATACTCATTATTATTTTGATATTCGCAATTAAGTGTCTCAATTGCATCTCCAATATCATGGCTCCGTTTGACTGTTGGGTCCACATACTCTTCATTATTGATCTTTTCACTTATTGAATTATACTGATCTTCCGAAATGTCCCCTCTGATATAAGCCACATAGGCTTGATTGTTTTGCAATCTGACTCGATCCTTTGAATTGTTGTCAAGTGCAGTGTTAACATTACTAAAGTGAGTTGCACGCTCTTCGATGTATGCTCGATATTCGGGATCATGCTCATAGCGCTCCCGTTGTGTGAGCATAAATGCAGCCGCTTTATTATTACTATCAAGCTCATCACATTGCATGTCATATTCCGGAGAAGATCGAGCATAGTTATATAGATTGCCTTGCTCATCTCTAGCCATCTCTGCTTCCAGCATAGATAGAGTATGGTCATCATAACCTTCACCAGTTTGAATACAATATGCTTGGTAAGCATGAGTGCTTTCGTGAACATATGTATCCAAAGCTTCATATGATGAAAAATCCGATATATTGATATTGATTTGATTGTTTGTGCTAGTATATCCTCCATATGTATCGGTACTATATGAAGAAACTATTTCAGCAGGTGTGCGTCCTTGTTCTGTCGCTGTTCGATTCTCTATTTCTTGAATAACTGCAATTCTATTTTCGTTGTCAAGTTTTTCCCAATTCTCAGTTTTGAATATATCTAACAGTTCGTCTTGGGGACAAACTGAATAATCTACTTTATCTTGTTTGGATTGTTTGCTGTTTTCAGTTAATCGACTCCAAAAGAATTTCATAAGAGCGCCTCGCTTACAAAGTGAGGTGCAGAATCTTCTGCGTCAATTAACTTCTTCTCGAACGAAAGTATTCTTTGTAGATTACTATCGCTAACATAAACTTCTAAAGAATCGGCGGTCTCAGCTGCCTCAGAAAACAATTGTGCCTGGCGCAAGCAATCTATGTATGTAATAGCTACGTTGATATCAGCATTATTTTCAAGATAAATAGAGTAATGCTTAATTGACTTTTTTAAGCATTCAAAATCAGCGGTGCCGATCTCTAATGAATACCAATATCCGAGCAGATACATATCAGCGGATTCCTTGTGTTGTTGAGATTTCTCTAGAATACTTGCAGCGAGACGGATCTTTGTACTGGTACTGCTGTTCTTTGCTTGAAATTTAAGTGCCTTGTACTGCTGTGAAAAAACATAATCTTTAATTTGTTTGGACACAGTTGCGTTAAACTTTTTTGCTGCATAACCACAATGTGGGCACAATATAATTGTATCGAATATAGCCGGAGAGTGAGGATTGTGATCTAATCCCATATTACCGTTTGAATAAAATCCTTTAAGGATGTTTGCTTCAAAGACATTGTTGCAGCAAGGACATGTGACTTTTCTCTTGATATAACTGTCCATAACTATCCTCCTTTATTTTGCTACGATAGCATATTTCAGGCAGTTCATTCCGAAATCCATAATGAATAGCCATAAAATTAGTGCAATTATAGATGTTGCGATTTCACCTTCCACACCATGAAGAATTGCAATGTAAACCCATAGACACATTGCGTTAGTGATAAATGTGGTTCCCATTTTCGAGAGAAGTGTGACAATTATTCTCCACAGAATAGCAGTTCCAACGGCTACACCGCCAATCAGTAAGGGAATTATTGAAACAGTGCCCAGAATTATAACACTTAGTATTCCTAATATAACTGATACGACATCTCCGAATGTATTCGCAAAGTAAGAGAACAGCCACGTAGAAAACCATGAAGCTATAATAGCCAGTATTGGTGCAGTAAGCACAGTTAACATTAGTTCTTTCACCCGATAACCAAAAGTTTCCATATATTTTTCCCGATCATGATAATCGGTATATGAAGACGGTATACGAAGAAATATGGCTGTAAATAACCCTACAACAAGAGGTTGAATAAATGCCATAAATGCCAGCCTTATCAAGTCTGTGAGAAACGAAGATGTAGTAATCAGCGGTATGGAGTACTGATATTTTAATATTTTGCATACCACATCGGAGATTACTTTTGCAAATGGAAGTAATCCCATTAAAGTACCAAAGGCTATTGAAGTGTCTTTGTCTGTAACAATAAGCTCTCGAAATGCGACTATAAATAGTATGATAATTATTATTGCCAGTATTTTGTAAAGCAATTTATCAATTAGTTTTGACATTGGACTTCTCCCTAATAGAAAAAGGCCAAGGAGGCATACCTATAAACAGGTGCGCTCCCTTGGTCTTATCTCAATCCTTTTTTACGAAGCGCTTCTTACTTTGGTTCAAAATTATACAGCCAAGAAGGGAACCAATAGTAATATATTGCCCGATATCCTTTGGCATCGTTAGCGATAACCCTAAGGACATCGCTTTGCACAGGAATCGCTTGCTCTGACTTTATTAATATTGGTTCGTTCCCAACCGTTTTGCCACGATAATCTATCCATTCACAGGAAATTGATTCGACATCATTTCGTTTCCCTTTTGCTTCAACAGAGATGGTCACAACTTCATTTTCAGCGGAAACATCGGCTTTGACTTTCATGGTTGTTCGAACACTAGCTAAACATAAAAGCGCAACGCATATGCACACAAAGATGTTTACATTTTTATTGGGAACAATTTTACCTGGATGAGGATAGTTAAGTATAAGTATAGTGGCTACCGACACTATATAGACCGTAGCCAGAATAATTACACCCTCAACAGAAAACCTCATTTTCCATTGCCAAGCTAGTGCTTCAACGACAAGCACAGAGATAATAGCAATCCAGAGAAAGCTTTTATTGTTCGCCGCTTTCATACGTTCGTATTGTGAATAGAAGATAATTACAAAAACAACAGTTACAATTGCATTAATCAAATAACCATTTTTCAAAGTGTGAAGTGTAAGCAAAAATACCATTGTCTCAACAATTAAAAACGTAGCAGTATTAAGACGACAGGTTTTCTTATTGAGAAGCTCGTTATGTAGGCATCTAAACGTGGCAATAACAAGAAGAAGCATCAACAAAGAGCTGTAGATGAAGTAGTTTCCCATTAGTAGCTTAATTGCGAAAACAAAAATTGCTGATGCGATCATCAAAAAGGAATCTATTCCGATTTGATTTTCCTGATGCTTGTTATCATACATTGCGACAGAGCAACCAATCAGTACAATACACGATACTATAACTTTCCACCATGCAAATGCTGTTGTTGGCAATGCCAGCATTTTAGAGGAAAGATCAGAAGCTATAGAGTGAATATATTGGACTTCTGTCATGCAGAGCGCAATAATGCTTACTAGCAAGATAATTCCAAGCCAAATATTGATTGTCCTTTTTTCAGGAACTATACGTGTACTCATCTCCAACAATACAGTCCAGAAGAGAACAGCAATTAGAAAAGATGCTAAAAAAGCCTCACCGCCAGTAACGAATTGTAAATCCTCAATATTTTTATTGCTCAAAATACTAAGGATGAATACGGAACCAAAGGCGGCAGCACTAATGCCTGTGAACCACGTAAAATTTTGTTTAACCAAGCCAATGAAACCAACGATAGCACCCAAAAGCAATAGCCAAAGACACATTTTTGTCGTAAAAATTGTCTCAAAGATATTTGAAAAGTTTTCAGTAGAGAATCCACCTTTCAGTATTTTATACTGTAATCCTATATATATGAAAAAGTCGAAGAATATCAGGGTTGTATAATATGCACCAGCCGGTAGACTTGAATCACTTCTAAGTACCACAATATAAGTAGAAATTAGTAGTAGTGCAACAGATATTCCAAGACCAAGCAACGTGTAATTTCGAATGATTATAGGAAGCATCATAAAAGCATTGATACAAACAATAATTATTTTATTTGTTTTTAGTGAAGTACCTATTGGGAATTGACATGCTTTCTGATTGTTTTCATTTGTTGTATCCACAATAATCCCTCCTTAAAACAAAAATCGAACTACCATATAGAAAAACCACATAGTAAACATCCCAACAGGAACAAAATACATGGTATCATAAGGCTTTATCCGATGATGAAGAATTGCCATGATCAAAATAGCAAAACTCAGCAATGTAAAAATACATCCAGTTATACGATGAGCAGCATAAAGCGGTGCGCCTGGAGCAAGAATAAATGATGCAACAATAGCTATGAAAAGAGCAATGCTTAGTCCGATCATAATCCGGTTAAATTTTTTTTGATTAACGATATTAACAATTGCATCTTTTCGTTTTTTACTTAAAGCCAAAGAGCCAAAACCAGTGTAATATTCATAGGCTTTGCTCCAATCACTGACACCGTTATCATAATAGTAATCGCCTAACGTGGCAGCAGCTTGAGTATCGCCAGCATCAGCAGCCTCTTGAAGAAGGCTAATTGCACGAACATTGTCAGCTTCAAACTGAATACCGTTGAGAAGGCAGTATCCTAAATAAAACTTTGCTTTAGGAATACCAGCTGCAACGAGAGGCTGTAATTTACTGAAATCAAGTTTAGTGACATCTTTATCTTTAAAAGCTGATTTTTCGAAAGCCTCCTTGAACTCTTTGATTTCAGATTCATACAGGCTAGCAGGAACAACAAAAGCTGTTTCTGTTAGCAACTTGCGTGTCGCAAAATGGTTTGTATTACAGTTGCAAGCAATGTCGGCAGATAATGCGATGTCGCTTGTCAACCCCATCACTGTAGTACGATTAAATCCGGTTTCTTCAACTGCATTTTGAACAAAGCGATCCAGATCAATCTGTTGGGTGCGTGAATCACACTCCATTAAATCCCTAAATCCAGTTACCTTTGTCATTAAGCAGACTTTGTATATGTCTGAAGGTGCTGCTCCTAGTTCATGGAGCGAAGATTGAAGTTGCTTGTCATCAAAATACACCTTACAAGAGTGCTTAGCCACCAAGGATCTGAGGATTGAACCAAGATCAGATACAGGGGGGGAGTAAAAACCAACATACTCTGCGACATCTTGCTGTATCGATGCTAAAGAATTCATACTTCGTCCTCCTTATCGTTTTTTTTCTTTGTGATCCAACCAAGTTGGTCAAAGCAGCGCAGCCATGTTGAAG
The DNA here is from genome assembly GCF_002160935.1 of Drancourtella sp. An12. Taxonomy (NCBI): domain Bacteria; kingdom Bacillati; phylum Bacillota; class Clostridia; order Eubacteriales; family Oscillospiraceae; genus Drancourtella; species Drancourtella sp. An12. The sequence goes on from NZ_NFLO01000002.1 coordinate 10,904, forward strand.
GAGGGGGATTCACAACTTTACCATTTCGTTCTGCGTTGCTCTGAGATAATGTCATTATAAATAATTCCTGTAATATTTTGGGACATTCTTCCCACAACTCTATCACTTGTCGCTCTTCATCAAAAGCACCTAAAGCATTTTGTTGATCCTGTGGGTCAAAAATAAACACTGGCATTTTATGGTAATCACGAAATTTCACATAATGTTTTTGAATACTGTCATCAACGTATCCTGTGAGCAATCTTCCATCATAGCAATACTGCCCAAAAAATAGATAGAATAGAAGCGCACATAAACTGTAGTTTTGCGTATTAAAATCAAAACTTTTCTGTATTCCACGTACCAAAGCAGGTTCCGCAAATTCGATAGGATATTCGCCTGCTTTTGCATGGCAAAATGGTGTAGCTTCATCTGATATAAAATCCTCAAATGAATACACAAGGTTACTAAAGTTCAAATATACAGTCCCATCAGACCGGAAAAAAATTCTTGAAAGATGGATATCTTCGTATACATACCCATCTTTGTTTACGTTATCTATTGCCCGCAAAATTTGTACAGCTACGTTTCTAATTTCTGGATTTTTCCAACTTAACTGCTTAATTTGAGCAAGTTTCCTCATCCCGTTTATCATGGGAGGATACCCACCATAAGGGAACAATAATGCTCGATTCCCTTTTTTCTCACTTACCAGAGTAGGAGTTTCCGTATATTCTTGTGCAACAAACAAACTACATTGGGCGGCTTGTTCATCTGATAAATTGACCATATCGCTTGGCCATAAAATATTGCTTCGATCCGGCGGGTTAAGAATCCTGCGTCTTAATTTATTATGAAGTACATAATTGCAATTCATTCGCTTAATAAAATAAGTTTCACCAGTAATTAGATTTGTGAGAAGTGGGCTCAATAAATTTTCTCCATTATTGCCGCCCAATGGATCTTGAACCAACTCCTGTCTATCCCATTTGTAAACTCCACCGCCGTAGACCGTACTATAATATAAATCTTCAGTTGTAAGATAATTATTGGTACTCATTAGTCTACCATCCTTTGTGAATAGTTCCTTTATTTCCGACCAAAGAAGCCCCTGATCTTTCCTTTTTTGTCTTGACCATCTGAACCACTGTTTGTAGAATTACTTGATTCATCACTCCCCTGCGTTAGCTTTGAAAACAAGGATAAGCCTTTATCGACAATACTTGAACTAGCAGGAGAATCTGATGCCAAGTATCGCTCGTCTGCTCGTCTTCTCTTTGTTACCTGCTTTAGTTCAGCCAGCCATTTTTTTATAGTTTTAGCCTCTTCACCACGACATTGAATATAATCTTCTGCATCTCGGATATACTTTCTTTTGCTGATAAGCTTGCTTTCTTGTATTACATAGAAACTTTCAGCATTTAAAACAGCAGGTTTGATCTTATCAAAAATCGTAAAAGTGTTAGTGAACTTGACCCCACCAATACTGAGCCATACATCAAGCGGTACGTAATGTAGCTCAGAATCATGCTTTTCACAAAAATCGATTATAATGTTACTAATACCATTCATAATGGTTTTAGAGTTTTTGGCCCAGGTCATACATACTTCAGAAATCTGAAGGAAGCATTCTACCATTTCAGCGTATTGGCATCGATACAGCAGGTAGCGGATATTAACAATTTCTTTTAATAATTCAGGAGCATCCACAGTTGAGGAGACATGAACCCATTCTATCAGCATAGAATCATGACCAGAATATCTGTCGGAAATTGCTTTTTCAATCTGAGTAAAAATGTTTTCTTTGTCTTTTTCTGTAAGCTCCAAATAATACCTTTTAAAATATGTCTGAACAGCACTAAGGAATTCTTCACCATTTTGCTTAGAGAGATTGTACAAGAGTAGAAAAAGTTCCAAAAGCATATTGCAACGATGAGAGCGAATTTGCATGAATTTATATTCGGCTCCAGCTGCTAGCGAAAGATTTTCGAAGTTGATGGATTCCCAGTATTCTTCTTTAGCAGCGTTACAGCAATCCTCAATTTTATCAGCTTGCAACATTCTTTTCATTAGAGCAATATACTCTTCGTATGTCTTGATAGCCAATCCAGGAACCTTTACAGTCTCACTATACAGTGCCCAAGCCAGTTCTCCAATTTTGTCATCTGTTTTAGGTTTGTAAGTCATGTAAGAGGTTTCATTCCATAGTTGTTTAAGTTTTAGCCATGATACATCGTCCGATGATAATACATAGGTAGAGTAATAAAGATCAAGAATTTCTAATCCATTGTCTATTTCTGCAAGTTTTTTTGCATACCTATGAAAAACATCCGGACTCATATAACCGAGTTTTTTTGCTGCTTCAGGAGCAGAGAGTGTGCTGAAGCGATAGATATTATATTGTTCACCGGCGTTTTCCAAATCAAGTGTAATAGGAGAGGCTAATCTGTCAGCAAGGTTAGCTTCGCTTTCATCTGTAAGAAATAATTTGCGTTTTCGAGTTTCACTCAACATTGCAGCAATGTATTTTTCCATCAATGCACTGTTTGATGATTTGGAACGTAGCGCATCACTGAGAATTCCATCCAAATCTGTATCACTGTAGATTTCTACATTAGAGTTTTGCATCAGTTGATGGGCGATTTTAAGGATTAATTCATTGGAAGCTGTGCTGTCGCCTAATTCTACAGCAGTTTTTTCAAGCTTAGAGAAATAGTCTGGTGCATTAATCGTTGCGATGTTTCGTGCAGCATAGTCAACGAATCCATAACGTGTAATCTTTCTTTCTGTACGTCCGGACAACACATTATTCGCTCCGGAAGTAGGGACAAAGAAGAATAATTTGCTCTCTGCATTTTCTGAAAAGATAACATTTTTGCTAAGATCATTGTTGGCTGTATTCGATGCAATACAAAGAGTTTTTCTAAGGTAATGCGGCAATCCATAATAAATGCAGAAAAGAAGAGCTCGCATTTGAGATTCTGTACCATCATATTGAATGAATAGAGGTTCGGTTATTTTCTTTTCGGTCATTTGAGTATATACGCACTGAATTAATTTCAAATAACGCTCCTCATTCAAGTTGCTCATTTGCATTGCTGTGCTGATATCGATACCCTGAACCCGCTGTAGTGATACAGGTATAGAGGCGGCATCACTCTCACAGCTTTTAAAATTCCTGCTGTCAATTGATAGTATATAGTTTGGATCGGAGAGGACATCTTTATCTTTCCATGAAAAGATAAAAGCGTGCGAAAACATATTTGCACGTCCCAAACGGTCTAAGAGACCATATTGGGTTCTCATAATATACACATAAGAACCATCTCCACTGATTTCAAAAAGGTTAAGCACGTTTCCGTGCTCATCAAACATTGCGTTCTGAATAGTAGAATTTGCATTTTGAAAACTTACACACGCATTATATGCTTCTGCTGGAATGTTTTCAGATACCGCAACTGGTTGCCAACCAGAACTAATTGTTCCTCCGATTTCTTGGCTGGCATTTGTATAACAGCATTGTAGTATTCTTTCTGTCATAGCGATTCCTCCAAGATTGAGATTTACTCAGCAACATGTTCCCACTTATGTCCACACACCGTACAGCCATGATTAACATGTACCTTTCTGCGTCTTAAGAAACTACCTATTGTTATTGTCTGCTCATCAAAAGGCAGCTCATAGGTTTTGTCAGAGCCACATTCTGGGCAATGAATAATCTTTTTTGCAGGATTAAAAATCTCTTCATTTTCTCCAATATAGCCAAGTTTATTGAACAGCCAAAGTACAGGTTCTTCTACACGTTTCGGCAAAACAGGGCCAACTGGATAACGGTATTTATTGCCGTTATCTTCGCCTTCTTTAACATCACACCCAAGTGCTGTGAATGCGAAGAAATTATAGGTTGAATAGTTAGTACGCATCTGTTGGGCAAGTACAAGTTCGTTGCCTTGTATAAATTCATTTAGTTTTTGGGCAATAGGGTTATATGCCCTGGCATTAAATACTGGCTTATTAAAACCACTACTATCTTGGACACCTTGAACATCGTCAAGTAACATGCTTCTCAACTCAGGATCTAATACTCGCTGAACATCTTCGGTATCAACCTTTGACATACAAACAGCAAAAGGAATATCACATTTTTCATCTGATCTGCCATGAGATACGATTGAATGTATTATATCTAATACTGTAGTAGGTTCATCAAGTGCAATTCCATTTGCCGCAGCACCACTTACTACACTAAACTGCATCGGATCGATAAGAACAATTACACCGTCTGCATGTTCAATAAACGGAGCAAACTTATTAACTAATGCAGCATCTTTAAAAACTTCGCCAGCAACATCATATAGGACAAATGTTTCGGTGATACGTCCATGCTCTCTGGCATCTCGAACCATCTCATAAAAAAGAGGTTGTTGGAAGCGAGTAGCTGGAGTGGAGCCAGGAAGTGGCTTATCTGCAACAATGCTATTATTCTCTAAAAAGGTTCTCACTCCAGGGTTATTAACTATAGCATTTAGTCCAACTTTAACAGAATATGTGCGCATTTTCCTTAATAGTTGAGAAAGATATATGGTTTTACCAGCGCCAGTAATACCAATAACTGTAGCAAATTTGACTTTGTTTTTTCCATAATTATCCGGTAATGGATTATGACAATATCGACATACTCGACGGTTGCAACGCTCGTGTGTCTGAGTATTTAATTCGATTTGGGTGACCATTCCCTGCTCATCTCTAATAAAATATGAACCATCAGCTTGCTTCACCAAAAATTTTTGATGGTATTCATTTTTCGGATCAAGAATACGTCTGCGATATGCTTTCACATGGAGAATATCATCTGCAGGATTGTACTCAGTTGTTCCGTTGAAATTTTTCCAGAAAGCTTCATATTCTGCATCTTCTGTTTCCGCAAAGAACTCCCAATCTCTTAAATTGCTAAGTATTTCTTCTTTATCAGCGCCTCGATACCTAGCTTGGAAATCATCTAAATCGTCATATTCATCAGGGAGAATATCATTATCACCCTGGTTGATTTTTTCAGAGCGGAATAGCACTTCGTCGTCTCTCATAGTTTTAAAACAATAAGGACATGTGATTTCAAAACTCATAAACAAATTACCTCCACATCAAACTTAGACAATGTGCAAACCCTTGTTATGAGAAATCATCACAGGGCGGACTTCTGAGTAAACATATATTGTACCTTGCTCAAGCATTTGTCTAGTTACTGGTATTTCAAAATTATTTATTTGGTAAGATAAATCGCCATCTATATATCCGTTACTAAAGGAAGGAGGGAAAGAAATTCTAAAAAAACCTGTCTCAATTTCTCGTTTGCGGAAAAAACCTTCTGTGCGCATAATAGTCTCGATCTCGACGTGCAAATCCAACGGAATATCACAAAAAGCAGAAATCATTGCCTGATTTTGGGGCTGATAGATTTCACACACGTCTTTGTCTGTAAAGCAACTGAATACAGTGTATGTACTGGCTTCTCCATTAAGGCAGCACCCTCTGTTGCGAGCTTTATCTGCTGCGGTTACAAATTTGATCCACACTCCGGTTAACACCTCAGTGTATTTTTCTGGCAGTAGCGTTGCATTGGGGAGCAAATGACAAATTTCCTCAATATAGTCAATTGCGCTACTACCAAATGGTGTCTGGACGATAAGGACATCTTGCCCATTTGCGTTGTCCCACATCAAGTTTTTTGTAGTTTTATCCAGCCTTAAGTTAGTGGCAAATCTCGCCGGATTATTAGGGGAATACTTATATATCATTTACTCACCTACTTTCACCGTTAATTAGGTTTTCTTTACTAACTTCATAAACAACCGCTGCTTCTGCAGCATTGCCACATCCGGTATTGTAATAGTATGTTGTTGGTGCCAAGTTGCTATACAGATTGTTATACAACGGTGTTCCGACTTTGATTAGAATTGAAGACAGCACGGGTTGCCCAAAGTTGAAATTCACCTGGAGATATGTACGAACATCTTCACCAGTAAGCTTTTGGCGAATATATTGTTTTGCATCAGTTGGCAATGCCTCTTCATGCAATCTTCGTTCAAGCTCCTCCTCAAACGGAGCGGAAAAGACAGGATTACTATCTACAATTTTGTCTAAAGAATTTTCTAGAAACAGCTTTAGCGATTCGGCGTCTTGCATTTTCTTAAATTCTTCAGTAAGTTCATGCCCATAATGATCAAAGTAATTTCGGACTTTTCTCTCATAAAAAGCAGTAATGTTATCATCACGAATTGCAAAGATATTCTGCCTGGACTGGAGCAATTCACGCCATGCCTGTAAAAACTCCCGAGCGTTTTCTCCTTGTTCTTTTATAGCTGATAAGAAAATATCAATCAACTTAGGGTCAGAGGACAGCATGTATTTTAATCTAGACTTTGCTGCACTCAATACTTGCATTTCTTGTGATGGCTCACGCTTGTGATTGATAATCTCTCGAACATCATCAATATGGTCACTTAGATAAATCAGCTCGTTTGTCGAAAACTGTGTGCAAAGGTATGTTAAGTATTCTTTGCGCCAATTTTGTCGAATCTTGGAATCCATATTAACCTTTTCTTGTGCCTGGTGTGCAACTTGTGACAGATAACTATCCCACGAACTCATAGTAAGTGAATTGAATTCTCTAGCTGAAAGCTGGCTAACATCATCATACTCATCCATAGATACACGGGGGAACAGCGCTAATTGAGAAGCAGAAGGAAGTAATGGAACCAGCACGTTTTGGGCATAGTTATCCAAAATTGTAATCGTTCCGTCCTTTGTCAGCCCTAAACGTTCAGAAATAGAATCATCCTCAAACAGATGCATTTCATGTTGAACGAAGGCTTTTGTCATTTCATCAATAAGCGCTGTCACAATAACTTGTCCAATTTTCTCGGAAGGTTTTTCTTCACGAGCATAACTTGCGGTTAAAACACGTCTGGAAAAAAGAGAGGTAGAAATATTCGCATCGCTATTATTGGACAATGCCATAATAGATATGGCAATTCTGTAACAAATATTCCAGTCTTCAAGGATGGCATGATCGCTGCGCTTATTACTCAGCAAGAAGATACTTTTGCAGTTGCTAAGTAATTTAGGATCTTCATGAAAGGAACACAACTTGTTTCTTATCTGATTTGAGATACTTTTCCTGGAAAAATTCTCGTTTAGTAGAACTATGAGCATATCCAGCATATCCAGCGAGTCAATGCCAAAAGCATTTTTAGTTTGCTGTATTATGTCCATCCATGTAGAGAATTCTTCTGCTGATTTGTAGCTTGTAGTATCCAAAATAAAATATACAAATAGTTTGCTTCGATCCTGAAAATGATTTTTCAGTCCAAACAGAGAAGTGACAATATTACTAATGTCATCTGACGAAATCTGAGATTCTTGAGCCTCATTCTCTTCGAAGGATAACTGTACATAAGCGACTGAGCTTCCTTTATTAGTAACTCCAACAAATTGAAGTTCTCGTTGATATTGCGGCCAAATCTCGAACAAGTTTGAAGCAATCGACGAAAACCCTTTTATTGCTTCGTCACCAAGAAATACTACCAACATGGGAAACTGCGGTTCTTTTCCGGCAGTATTGCCCAATGTGTGACGGTCAATTTGACGGAGTCTATTTTCGAAGTGAAGTATGAGGTTTTGAACAGTTAAGTTTGACATATGATAACCTCACAAAATATGGAATGAAGGGGAAACGTAGTAGCATATTCTACGGTTCCCCATAGGTTGTATGTAACCGTAAACTTACAGTGCGTAATCCATGCAGAAAATACCAAACTGTTGTTTGAGCTTTCCGAGGAACTGAATGATGTCTGTACGCTGCTCATAAGCTGATGCTCTTTGAGCCCAAGCATTTACTCTCTCATCGCTTAATTCATTCTTGAGTTTTGTTCCAGCGGTATGGAGTTCAGGTGCATCACTGTTGTAGCGGTCATCCACAATTTTCTTAATTTCAGCTTTAATAGTATTATCTAATTTCTGATAGCTTAGGAATCCCTGATAAACAGGAATCATACCGAAAGCATACTCTGCGCCACGTTTGGACAGAATGATATCGTTAGAAATACCAAATTGAATCTGGCGATAGGAGACAACAAGACCTTCCCATGTGATTACACCTGTGAACAAAGCATCGCAATAATCAATGACATCTTTATTACCAATTTCAATGCCCTCGATTTTGGAAGCGAGTTTTTGTTTGGCCTGCTGAACGGTATAATCAATTTCTTCTAAATCCTTCAGAATGCCTTTAACAAGAGGATGGTATGCCGGAGAGGATACAAAATGATCCTTTCTTACAAGTTTTTTGGTTTCAATTCGTTCAGCGAAACCATCGTTTTGCATTGCAAATGCCGTTTGTACCATAGGAATGGCATTTGCTACTGCAATAAGTTGAGATAGCTTCTGTTTTGCGCTTTCGACTTCATCAGGGCGAGAAATCTTATTTGCAAGTTCAATACAACCCTGCGCTAAAGCGTTGAGCTCGGTGACTGCCTCTGGAGCAGGTGCACAAATACGATTCTGTTCGTCAAAAATACCCTTAGATTCAGCTTCGTCATACAATTTCTGACCAGCAGTAATGATATCTTTCATTGCATACGGAGCCTTTTCCAGTTGAAGCATGCTTTGCGGTGTTAAAGAAGGAAGTTTACTCCAATCATTGAATTCCATTCCAGGTACTGCCTTGCCTTCATAATAGTGACGCCCGCTATCAGTAGTACTAAAGCAAACTCTTTCATATTCCTCACAATTGTTGTAAGAACTAAGCGGGAGAGCACAGGCACTGCACATCACATAGATTCGATCTGTCAATGCACTTTCTTTCGTTTCCCACAAAGAGTTTGTTTCGAACATCTTTTTAGCAGCAGCTTTAATTGGAGCAGAAGTGGTAGGAATGGACAAAAATGCCAATTTGGAGGTCTGCGATTCTCTCCAAATGCTGTTGTTGAAATAGAAGAGAGGTCTTGCTTTTGCAGTAAGGAGTTTCATCCAATCTTCATAAATCTTGCTTGCAAGGCGTTCGTCGTTATCAATGCCGTATTTATCCTTTAAGAAGGCAGTAATTGTTCTATTGGCAAATCCCGCAAAGGCTGTTTCTACAAAGAATTTCGTTACGAGTTTTGTAATCTTATTTTCGTCTTCAAGAATCCATTCGTCCTCATTTTCCAAGAGAAGCAGCATAAAAGCGTCTAACATTCCAGGAATATTGATTTTAGAAATTTCTTCATCAAGAGGTTTTTTCAGCTCAGCGATTGTCATCATTGGTATGGAGAAAGAGCCTTCAGCAGTCATGATTTTTTCGCTTGCGAGGGCATCACGATTTTCTTTGAAGGAATTAATAAGTGTCTCCATTACTCGACTCAATTTAATATAGTATTGAGCCGTAATATCAACAACCTGCTTGCGAAAATCCCTCAACACCTTATCCAGCTTTTCGTAGATATTCATGGACAATTTGTGCTGCTCGAAAAGCATGAGATAATATTCGTAATTATTAAACTCCTTGGTTGCTTTATTGAATACTGATTTACTACATTTAATTTCAAAATCAGCTTTTGCACCTTCATAATCTCTGGAGCGGAGATCAGTCTGAGCAGCTTCTTGACTCCAACGAGATGAGTTCTCTTCAAGGAGTCCATCAATGATATTCAGAAAGTTATGGCTTTCAGCAGCAGAAATCAAGCGATAAGCAAAAATAGGACCGCTGTTAATATCACGCAAGATGTCTGCCAGCTGAGTTTGAACTCGACCGAGAAGAGATTTCTGGTTAGAAGATGTTGTCATGCTCTTGGAGTTAGCTTCTGCACGGTTAAGTTTTGCTGCTGTTTGGTTTGTATAGTGGGTGATCATTTCCGAATTGCCATAATCACGCACAAATTTCCAATCATCGGTATAAGGAGCATAATCATCTCCAGCACCTTCACGAAGCTCACGGAACAGAGAATTATAAATATCTGTTATGCTTCGTGCATCTCTAGCCAAAGACATTATGGCCAACGCTTCAACATCTGCACGTGAAGGAGTATTGGAACTAATGGTCGAAAAGTGTCCAAACAACTCAGAAGCTAAATATGTATTAATTTCCCTCAAAGGAATACTTGCACAAGAGGCACCAATGACACAGTATGCCAGATTAGAGCCAATTACTTTTTCGCCATCAGCTGTACGGACTTTCTGGCGAAAATTGGAAAGCTGCTCTGTTAAATCAAATGCTTTATCAGAAAACGTTAAAAAATCCATAACGTATTCTGAGGTTACATTCATAGCATAATCATAAGCGTTTGTTAACACATCACCAGCTGCATTGGTTGCACAAACAAGATGACACATATCCACGGGACCAGATTTCCATTCAATCTTCCGGTGTCCTTGGTATTCCTGGACAAAACTACCACCGTTATACTGAAGTTGCATGCAATAGTCTAATTCCTGCATAGCGGCATATCCATTTTTAGGAATATAGGCACGTGTCTTTGTATCCGTGAATGGGATCTTGTCCAAATTAACATCAGGCAGAAAGAAATAGCCAAAGATAGTAACACCGCCAACTTTATCTGCAATTGAGCGTACCATATAGCAGACATCAAGAAAACATCCGGAACCAGTACCACCACTCAGTCCAGAGAAAATATGGATGTTAACGGTAGGCTCTGTTAATCCGCTTTTGGCGGCATTAATTTCCTGCTCAATTCTACTTAAGAAAAGATCGGATTTATCCATCATCATGTATCGACCGACCTGGCGAATACCGCCAGCTCCAGCTTTTCCCAGGTCGGGAGCTTCAATATCTTCCCAACGAAGCCAGTTGAGTTCTGCCCGCTGTTTTAGCGCAAGCGGATTGGCGAAAGCTTTCTTGACATTGGGATTAGCAATAGAGAAAAACTCGGTATCATCAAGTGCCATAAGTGCATCAGCTTTAACGGAATCGTCTTCAGCGTCAACAACACCTTTGCTTTTTTCAGCCGTATCAACACCCAAAAAGCGAATATGAGAGTATGTTGCAACGACTGCTTCAGGGTCATCCGCTTTTAAGCGAGAATAGACTTGAGTTTTAATTGTTCTCAAGCAATCAATGCCTGTACCGCCAAGGCCGATTAAGATGGATGCGGTATTCTGTGCCTGATCAGCTTGTTGTCGAGTGGAGATGATTCCCCCACCCGCACTTAAGAGTAATTTAGAGTAGACTGCCATGATTTTACCTCCACAATAATTATTTTTAACGTCTTCTTGTGTTTGGTTTCCGGCGAGGGCCACGAGGAGTTCCCTTCATCCGACTGTCAAAACGTACATAAAGCAGTTTAGAATCCCCTTCTTTGATAGACAAGGTTACTTCAGCACCACTTTGGATACGAACTTTATTTGTCTTTTGCCCGTTCCAAATTATAGGAACATTTGTATAGAGCCATATAAATTGTTGACCAGTTGCTTGGAAATATGATTTATTGTAATCCAATCCCAATGGATCCAACTGGAATGCGGTAAGCTTGCATTTTCCACGCTTAGGTGTACGAGGAGTGCCTTTATAGCTGCCATTTGAATAGCTCTGCACTGAGATAGTGCCTCTAAAAGGTTTTCTACTCCAATACCAGATATTACCACCAATGATTAACAAAGCTATTAAAGCTGCAATTGCAAGCCCTATACAGGTCATTACTCCGACATTATAACTGGTAACAATAACTTCAACATTGCAAGACAATCCGCCAATATCGGTTACTTTAATATCAAAAGATCCTTTTGATAAGCTAAAGTGATCCAGCGTGATGATATTTTCATTAACACTGAAGTCCGTTCCTTCAATAAATGAACTGGATACAAGGTTATAGTGTAAAACATCATTTTCAGGATCAGACGCCAATTCTGTCATATCGATAGATAAATTCCCGCCTTTAAATGGCCAAATATACACTGTTTTCTTAATAGGATTCTCTTTAGGAACCGGTGCAGAGTTTGTATTGCCAGCGGTTTCAGATACAGTTATAGGCCCAATGTTTGAAGATGTTTTTTCAAGATGGTTCCCAGACACACGAACATTTAAAAAATATGTACCTTCCGCAGGTTGATATGTAGCTGTAAATGCCCCATCACTAACAACCATCGGTAATTCTTCAATAATTTCACCATACGCATCCATCATTTGTAAAGTTGCTGAGTAGCCAGAGTATTGTTCGTTTGCATCTACAGAATTGGTACCCGATTTTAATGTTGCGGTAACATTAATGGGAGTATTAACGGCTACATTAAGTGATTCAGGCTCGACAGTAACATCAACACCTAAATTGGTGTTATATATCATATTGATTTTTATATTGTCGCCAGGAACTCCTTTGGTGACTAATTTCCAAGTTCCAGGTGTAAGCTCTGTAATCTTAATAAGTGTAAATGTTTCAGAAGTCACACTTGTGATATCAATATTCTTTCCTGCTGGGTCAAACAAAGCAATACTATTAGCAGATCCATTGATTACAATATTAACTTCCTCAACGCCTAAACCTGGAACATCAAATGGTGTCTCAAGAACACCAGTGGCAGGAAATACATCATCAACTAAGGTGATTGTAGATGTTCCATAAATCAGACTATAAAAAATGTTAAAAACGTCTTGTAAGTCTTCTGCATCAGAAACCTCTTTAAACACGCCCCCAGTTGCACTGGAAATTTGTTCCATTTCAGACGTATCGGCTTTGTTATTGGCATTTAAGCAAACACTGTAAATACCAATTTTGTTTTCTCTTGCAGCTTGGATAGCATTTGCCTTTAAATTTAAGGAAGTAGTCTGCTCATCTGTTGTTGGCATTTCTGTGTTGCCGTCACTGAGAAAAACAATAACGGAAGGCAAATCCTGACTTCCAGAAGTTAGGAGCATATCTACAGCTTTTGATAACGCTTCACCAATATTGGTATACCCCATATCAGCTGTAACTCCATGAGACATTACTGACTTGAGAAGCGTAGTAACTTCATTTTTGTTTGCTTGACTATTCACCAAAGAGGGGTCTTGCTGTGCTGAGACATGATTTGAAAAAACAATGCCACCAAGATAGTTACCTTGTTCTGCCAAGAGGCTAGTAAACTGACTGATTGCTTCATAGCGGAAGCCATCCGGATCAGTATAATTCATAGAATTACTAGCATCTAGAACCACCACAACATTGAATCTGTTTATGGACGATGATTCGCCCTTATCATTTGCATAAGTAATGGTAGAGATACAGCTTAATAAAATTAACAGAAAAATTAATGATATTATATATCGACGAGTTTTGGCTTTCATATAAGATCCTCCTCTTGAGCATGGGAAGTACTTAACTTTTCATCGTTATCTTTGACTAACCTAGCTTCTTCCAATTCAGATGGAAATATATTAATTTGCCTTATCATTTCGTGAGTTTTGGGATTATAGTCAAACATCATAATAAGAGCCAAGTATGTTCGCCATGTCATCCGTTTTTTTCCAGCTTCAATCACACTATATGTCTGACGAGAAAGTCCAATGGCATTGGCTAGTTCTTCTTGTGACATAGACGTTTTTGTTCGCAAAATCAGTAGTTCTTCAGATAGCTTGTCTATCAGTTCTTCTTTTCGTGAGTCTTCGAATTCAAATGTCATTAAGATCCTCCTCTTGATTTTTCGTAGAGTATCTTACTCTACGACTAGATATTTACTGCCTATAATTCGACATTAACTACTAGAAATATAACAAAATGTCGTGTAATTTGTCAATATGTCTTTATACTTTACCTTAAAAAACCGTTCAAAATCTACAATATGCACATAATTAAAAAATCAGTTACAGCATTTTGTCCCATAAGCCGTCAGAATTATAGTAGGTAATTGCGAAACTCCTTCGTAAACTTGAAGCAAAACAAGGAAAATTCGTACAGGGAAGGAGTTTTGGAATGAAAAGTGGATAACCGGATATTTTAGGCGCACTTTAATAAGCTATCTGCTTTATGAAAGTGGTAAGTCCTATGCTATGAGTGGCTTTAAGCTTCGAATGTATTCATGATGTTTGATTTTATCGGCGAGAACAACAGTAATCAGCTGAGTGATACCGGCAAGGATCAGATCAGCATGTAAAGTCTTCTCGTTTTGTGTCCGACGGCCTGCTAGACAGAGATGATCTTTGATGTGGTTGATATCTCTTTCAACAACAGTCCTTATTTTATAGGTGTTATCCCATTCTTCGGTTCCGCGGATCGTTCCGGGATAAGCCCGCAGATCCTTTTCCGGATAGACATAAACCATACGACCACATCTTGAAGTGGTACAAGGATTTTCGCAACAGCATTGTCTATAAGATTTTTGGGTGGATTTCTCGTAAGCCCATCTCATTTTAGGGCAGACAAACTTGAATCTGGTAACACCGCTTCTTAGTTTAGAAGTGCATTCGTACTTCATAGGGAGGGAAGGATCATGAGGGCAACAGGGGATCCCGTTTTCATTGATGGTATAATCCTGATTTTCAAGACCTGCTCTTGCATTGAGTGGAATATATGCTTTCTGGAAATGTTTGTCCTTACCAAAAGTATCACCGGTAAGAAGGCTCTTATAGAGCTGAGCGGTATCGAAAGCGGCATCTCCGAGGAAGGTTTTGGGATTGATCAGTGGATGCTTTGAAAAGAAGTCTTTGAGTGTCGGGATCAAAAGTTTGGAATCATGAACACACTTATCCTCATCAGGGGAGTCCGATTTCTTTTCGACAACAATATCAGGATGGGACGCCATAAAGTCTTTGTTGTAGAAAGAGATATGACGGATAATGCCCAGCCCATTGGTGACAATGCCAAACTTGAAGACGTAGCAAAAATGTCCATTGATATACAGCTGCTTGATTTCAGGATTCGCAGAAGCATGGGAAGGCATGGAACTGTAGGCGGCCTTATAAGGGTCGTAGGACTGATCAAAGCCATGTGCTTTCGCAAAGGCCTTAACCTGCCGAATGATTCTGTTAGCGTACTTCGGATTATTTTCGGTGACAAAAGCTTCAATACCGGAAGAATCGAAGATGGTTAAATCTGCTTTTGCAGGATCAATAGCCTGGCAGATGGGCTCTGTAATATCAACAAGATGATCAAAGATAAACTGCAGGTCATCTGAAAAGTCCTGTTTAAAGCGAGTGATTTTGGAAGCATCCGGGACTTTGGAAAACCCGCAGAATTCACGAAGGGGTTTAGAGTAAGCGAGAAAAATGAGGAGAAGCTGGTCTGTAGGAATTGAGAAAATACGTTGAATGATCAAAGCCCACAGGAAAGCTTGCAAAGGGTATTTACGGGATCTGCCCGTTGATGCATAAAAATGATTTCTGAAAGAAATCGGAATAATTTCATCAATGTCGATATGGGTTTCTAATAGAGAAAGAAACGCAGGTTTGTCAGTTTTAAATTTTTCCTGGCAATCTGAAAAAATATCTGCCAGAGAAAGCTGTTTATATGGTATCATAGTATCAGAATAACTCCTTTCTTGGATGGTGGTTTATGGATTTTGGACGACTCTATTATACCATATCCGGTGAGGAGTTATTTGTATTTTAGCAACAAAAAACACCGTATTTATACGGTTTGTGGCGTTTCGCAAACGCCTAGCAGCTATCTCATCAGAGAGGAGGGATACTTCATATGTTGAAAGCAAAAGCACTTTGTGCGGTGAATGGCAAATTGGCTCCGGAGATCAGACCACTGATGTCAGTGGGGGGGGCTCCGGTTCCAACAGCTGACACACATGGCAATGGTCTTCGTGACCTGATCGACGGTATACAGAACATCGTTATCGAGTCGGTCGGCAGTGATGAAAAGATACCGGAGGCAGTTGGACAGCTGGCAATCAAAATGATGAAGAACAATGATCTCATTAAGGATCTGTTGCATGAGCTTCGCCAGTTTTACATCCGCGGACAGAAAGACTT
The DNA here is from genome assembly GCF_002160935.1 of Drancourtella sp. An12. NCBI lineage: Bacteria > Bacillati > Bacillota > Clostridia > Eubacteriales > Oscillospiraceae > Drancourtella > Drancourtella sp. An12. The sequence goes on from NZ_NFLO01000002.1 coordinate 26,826, forward strand.
CCGTCTGTCACTGGCGGGCAAAAGTGATGCGGAGAAGAAGCAGATTATTTCTCTGTTTCAGGATATGGCCGGACTGGTCAGCAATGTCCGTTACTTCCCGGCGTTCCAGTCTCTCAATGGATCACTGGTTGTGATGCCAAAGGCACAGATGTTCCTTACAGGACAGTATTTGGAGCTTGCGGTTTATCAGACAATCAAGGGCGTACTGCAGAAACTGTCGGTGAAATATAAAGCAGAATATGAGATTTACCGGAATGTCCGTGTGGCAGACAGAGAAGGCAAGCTGAAAAATGAGTTCGACATTGCTTTTCAGTTCAACGGAATCTGGTACATTGTGGAATGCAAGAGCGGTAAATGCTTCTCTGATTGGAGCAGCTTTGCTGAGCTGGGAGTGACCTATAACATCGTTCCGGATCACCTGCTCCTGGTAGATGCCTATATCTCAGACAGCAAGGCGGAATGTATCGAGTACTTCTGTGATTACTATGTGTGTAACCTGTCGGGAATTACCCTTCAGGAGAAGGTAACCAAGATGGTCATGAACGACTTTGCAGCATGAAAGGGGCGTAGTATATATGAAGAAGATGGAAAAGTTCAATGACACTGTGAATTACAGCAACAGAGCTTTTGATTTTGGTTTCAGAGCGGACCATATACCGGATATTCCGGTATATGCGGCTCGCGAGGGAGAAGAGGTCTTTATGACTGTGCTACCTTTCAATGGGGTGCCTGTTGAAGAAATCGAAGAGTCCTTTGACGCGGTCGACTATGCCGTGGTTGAGGAACTGGGACGCAGCAAGTATTTAAGCTCTTTGCAGATATACCAGTTTGTAGGACTCCGTGGTTTCAAAGTCCAGAGACACGGCGTTCGCAATCGACTGAACAAAATGATGAAGCTGAGGGTCATTCGCGAGTATGAGCTGAAGACTCCGGAGGCAGAAAGAAGACTGAAGGTATACGACCTGGATTATAAAGGTTTTCAGATTGCCCGTCACAGAGGTGTACTCTTCCATAAGGGAAACAGATACCTAAGCAATACGAAGAAGCAGGAACTGGATGCATTTGACACAGCAGAGGATATCAAACGCATTCTTGTCGGCAATATGATCTCTCTCGCCGGTCTGATGAATGGGGTGGCATGTGAGCGCTTCGGAATCATGGAGACGATGCGTCCTGCACAGGAACTTCCGATTACAGATGGCTGTATCATTCGGACGGCCGCAAATATTCAGTTGGATGAGGAGTCAATCCTCTTGTATGAGGTGGTCAGATCCACACCGCACGCGATGCGCAAGCTGGCAGATAAGGTGAATCGTTACTACATCCTGATCAATGACAGCCGTTATCGTGAAAACAACTATTACGGGCACGAGACAGTGCCGCAGCTTGTCATCTGCGGCGAGAACTATGAGCACTGCGTAAAGATTGATCGGTATCTTCGCAGCAGAGGTCTGATCAGTGAGACAGACAGTCTGCTGTATACAGAGGATTTGTTTTATGTCCGGCAGACATTGCAGAACCTGTATGAACTGGATGAGGCGGGAAACCGTACCTGGTACAGACTGCCGAAGCGACAGATAGTTACAGATATGAGAAGGAGAGCATAGGGAGGCCTTCGGGTATCCCGGGAAGGGAGAATAAGCTATGCATAGATATGAATATTCAGACAAAATTGTTAATGTTGTTAAGCAGTTTCTGGCAGAGGACAACTGGCCTTATGACAGACCGGAAGTCATTCGTCTGAATCTTTTTGCCACGAAAGGTGGTGAGGCCTGATGAGTACACCAATATTATTGAAGAGCAGCAGCGGTGTTCAGACGGTTGCGATTGAATCCAAACTGATGAGTGACCGCAGGTTATTTATCACTGGCGAGATCAACGCTGACAGCGCTATGGATTTCTTCAAGCAGATGATGCTCCTGAACCTGGAGGATGATAAGGCACCAATCTCGGTGTTTATTAATTCTCCGGGAGGGGAGATCGATAATGGCTTACTCATCTATGATGCCATTGTCGGCTCCACATCCCCTGTCCGTACCTTCTGCAGCGGATGTGCTTACAGTATGGGGGCAGTTTTGTTTACCTGTGGGAAAGAGCGATACATGCTTCCGCACAGCAAGCTTATGCTCCATGAACCATTGCTTGGAGGCAAGATTGGTGGCAATGCATCTTCTATCAAATCCATTTCTGAAAGTCTGTTGGAGTCGAAGGCAATGATAAATAAACTTTTGGCCTTCCATACCGGAAAGACGGAAGAAGAAATGGATCAACTGACATCCTATGACCATTACTTCTCAGCTCAGGAAGCAGTTGAGATGGGACTTGCGGATGGTATTAAGAATTTTAAGGAAATGATGGAGGGATGTGTATGATTAATAAAGATGGGCAGACGAATGTAACCGATAGCTCTTTTGATGAGGTAATGCTTTGGAAATCTAGGGCAGGGAGCGATACTGACAGATTGATCCTTGGAGACGGCGAGAACTGCATTTTCAGTTCGGATTCACAGAAGACCGGACTGAATAATAATATCCTTGTCATCGGCACTTCCGGCTGTGGGAAGACAGTCAGTATTATGGAACCCCGTATTCTGGAGACATTCAACAAGAGTCTCATTGCCACGGTAACGAAACGCAGAATTGTGAAGAAGTACTCTATGGTGATGAAGAAGCGAGGTTATAAGGTCCTGGATCTGAATTTTGTGCATCCCAGCGAGGGCAATTGTGGGTACGATCCACTGATGCACATTGGCTCTTATAACGACATCACCTTCCTGGCTCGGAGTATCGTTCTGGCCAATCCTCTGAAGGCTCAGTCAAATGCTGATCCGTACTGGGATGACGGTGCAACAAGTCTTTTCAGTGCGGAGATATGTTACATATTGCAGACAAAAGACAACCCTACATTCGCGGATGTATTGGAGTTCCACAATAATCTAACTTTTGAGGAGAGAAACGGTGTTATTACCACGAATTATGACAGGAAGTTTGAGTATCTTGCAGAGAAAGATCCGTCGTCCTTTGCAGTGTCCTGCTGGAAATCGTTCAAACAGCTGCCTATCAAGACAGCCAGTTGTATTTTTTCGGCGTTGAACACTACAATCGATTCTATCTTTACTCCGGAACTGAAGGAAATGTTTCGCATGAAAAAAATGGTGGATTTTGAGAAGCTGGCTTCTGAAAAAACTGTGCTTTTTATAACAACCAGTCCGGTTAATTCTTCGCTGAACAGTTTCATCTCTTCCTTCTATGGAACAGTGTTTAAGGAACTGTTTGAGTTTGCGGAAGACCAGGCAGACGGAAAGCTACCGATACCAGTCGATGTTCTTGCCGACGATTTTGCCACCGGTTGTCCTGTTAATATGTTCGAGCAGTACGTGTCCATTTTTCGTGAGAAGGGCCTGTCTGTTACGGTGCTGATCCAGTCAGAGTCGCAGTTAAGCTCACTTTACGGTAGCGAGAAGGCGACCACCATCATTAATAATTGCGACACGATCGTGTTTCTGGGATCTATGGATCTGGATACAGGAAGGAGTATTTCAGTGAGAGCGAACAGACCCCTGGAGGATGTCCTGTACATGCCGATTGGATCAGAAATCATCTTCCGGCGTGGCATGAAGCCGATCTTTACAAAGAGATATAACATCTTCCAGAACGAGATGTATAAGAAAATAACGGCGGTCTATGAGAAACATGTTGAGAAAGAGCTATCTCAGGCTACGCGTTAGAATTAATATGAGATTAACAAAAACGAATGGATTATATCGCAGGTAAAGTGGGGAGTGTAATGAAGGGTAATAAGCGTTTAGAATTTCTGAAGAGTATACGACTGCCATCAGAGGAGACTGACAATGGTAGAAGTAGGCAGGGGACACAGAGCAATCAGGTTCATAATATGACAAGACAGGAAGAGTATGATTTGCAGAAGGAGCTCGAGAGGCGTTTCGATGAACTTTTCGGCACCACATCTGAGGATTAGAAGTTTCAAAAAATTGTTTTCGCCCTGATAAATACCTCCGGATGATGAAACTGCTTGCAGATGGCAGAATGTGTTTGTAAAAGAAAATAGATAGGGCAGCATTTGATGACAAAGAAATGATTTTTCGGTATTTAATAAATGAAATAATTTAGAGAAGACGTATTAGGGCGGTGTTAGTTGGATTTAGATTAAGAACATTTTATTACAATGCATCCGTACATATTCGGTTACAGAATAAAAAAGTTCCCCTTTGAAGGTGTTTTGTGTACTGGGTATCTTTTATGGAATAAGATAGTGTTTACACAATAAGTGATACGAAATATAATAATCAGTAAGGAACGTGATTTATAACGTAAGAGTTTTGGTGAAATGCATATCAGAGAACATAGGGGTATTTTATTATGTATGATATCTTTATAAGCTATAGGCGTGATGGCGGTGAAGCGTTAGCTTGTCTATTGTGTACTAAATTAAGGCAGAGGGGATGTTCTGTTTTCTATGATGTCGAATCACTACGATCTGGAAAATTTAATACTAAAATTTTTTCGGTGATACAAGAATGTACAGATGTTATTGTTATACTTCCTGACCATGCCTTGGATAGGTGTATTGATGAAAGTGATTGGGTAAGAAAAGAAATCAGTTGTAGTATAAAGCATGATAAAAATATAATTCCGGTTATGATGCGAAAGTTTAAATGGCCTAAGAAACTTCCTGAAGAAATACAAGATATTGTCAATTATAATGGTGTATCTGCTAATATGGAATACTTTGACGCTGCATTTGAAAAGCTATTGACAATGTTACACTCAGTTTCGGGTAAAGAGATTGCTGATAAAACATTTGACTTGCTGTACTATTCATTTTCGCCATATACAAATCAACGATTAATAAAATCGAAATTGAAAATAAGAAGTAGTTATGAAGTGGAATTATACGTAAATGTAAAAGGAAATGAGATTTATGAATACTATTATTATGGTACATTGTCAAAAACAGAAACTAATTATTACATTGCATTAAACAATAATGATAGTTCAGAAAAATTAAATATCGTTTTGTACAGGCCGGCTGCATTTTTGAATCGGTTTATTGGGATTATGACAGCGTTAAGTCCTGCTATGACACCGGTTAGCTTTAAATGTGCATGTTTTGACAGTAACGAAAAGATGGAGATTAATGAAAAAGTACTTCAGCAAGTCTTAAAACATAACAATAAGGAGTGGAATAATGATTTGTTGGCATTAGAAACTTGCCAGATGAATCTTTTTTATTCAGATGTAATATTTAAAGTGTGATATTAGTCTGTGGATAATATTGCGCACGGAATATTAGAGTTATTTATCATCATGGTGCTGTAGTATAAATGCTGAAAAGTTCGTTAAAAGAGAGATAATAAGATGGATAAAAGGACGCTTTTCTGAAAAAGGGAAGGTGTTCTTTTATTAGTGGAAAGACAGAGGGAAGAACAAATGAGAAAAATACGAAGGTTGTTGTTCGGTGAAACTGTTTTCACAGAAGAATATGCTGCCTACCTGATTTTACTCGTATCCACTGTGATCGGTATGGTATTTTCAGAAGAATTGTTTACCTATTTCGTGTATCACGAAAAAGTAGTGAAAGGAACTTATCTGTTTCTTGCCTATACAGTTCTCACCGGATGTATGATGTTCTGTGTGGTCTGCAGTAAAAATAAAACGTTGTTACGAATTACTTTATCCGGCATGACTCCGGCGTGTACACTTTTGACGTTCCGCTGGTGGGCAGAGGGAGTATGGGAGGCAAAGCTGCTTGTGGCGGTGTTTGCCCTTTACATCCTGTGGTTGCTTATACAGGCTGTAATTCGGAAATATCATGGTAGGAAAACAAGACATCTGTGGACCAAGATCATCTACAAAAGTTTTTCCGTCCTGATAGGTTTGTCCTTTCTGGGCACTCTCGGCTACAGTATGAACAGGATAACACCTGTGGAAATGAAGGTCCAGAGAACGTCAAGTGAAGTTTATGGTGACAGAGGATGGGATGAGAACCGACGCATGCTGAGCATGTGGCAGGAAGATGTTTATATTGCCCTAGATAATCGGGAAAAAAAGGAACTGTGGCAGGCCCTTATTGATCTTGAGAGTCAGTACTGGGGAATTGAGCCGCCAACGGTGGAAGTGGAGCAGTATGAAGCGGAAAGTGAAAGAGATGGATATTACTCCAAAGAAGACCAGATGATCAGCGTTACAAGCAAGGCGTGGTACTATTCCAGAGAAAGAATGCTTGAGATTCTGCTGCATGAGGTCAATCATGCATACACGCAGGCAGTAGCGGACAGTGTGAAATGGGAAGACCAGTATGAGGACAATCATAAGCTTCGGATGTACGCCGATGCGTATATCTTCAAAAATGCATCGGAACATTATACTGCGCCGGAAGAAGACAAAGAGGAGTATTACAATAATGCTCTGGAGGTTGCTGCCCAGGAATATACGGAAGAGTGGGTAGGGAAATATATCGAATATGTGGATGAGATAGGTTAAACGACGAGTGCAGCGAAAGCACCCAAGAAAGCTGGAAAAGTGAATACGTATGTGGAGACCATCACACATCATAGGTCGTGTCTGTATGCAATGTAGACAGGGCTGAGGAAAGTATTTGAAAGAACATTCTGCTAAAAAATAGTAAAGGAGATAAGGAAGTATGCTGTTTATATTATTCGGTGGAACATTGGAAGTCGGCTTTCAAAGTCGTAAAATCCTTCAGGATAAAGGGTTCGCTGTTATCAAAAAATACAATCTAATTGAAGCCGATTCGCCGATTTCAGATGAGCAATACAAGAATCCGGAGGGCGTGTATAAAGACTGGTTCAATGATAAGATTTATGTAACGAAAGAAGAATACAGAAAATGTGATTTCAAGTATGGATTGAATGGCGTTGCAGTAGGATTTAATCAGCAGCAGATCATGGATGCAATCCATGGTGTGAATGACTGCATTTTGACAATTGGCACTTATGCAATAGAATTCATAGAACAACTGAAGAGGGCTTACGGAGATTATGTGACGCTGATTAATCTTTTTATTGATGACCCATGCTATGAAAAACTGATTGCGGCACAGCCCGGCATAACTGATGAGGAAATTGAAGCAAGGATGGTAGCCGGAAAGAGGATGCAGCAGATATATCTGAGTGACTTCCAATTATTTGATGAGGTGGTTATCTATACCGGAGAAGGGACATCTTTTGATTATAAGGCGCTTGAAAAACAATTCGATCAGATTGTGAACCGACGGAAGAAACTTGAATTAGTGTTGAATGAACAGAAGTATGTGAAACTTCCATATGTGGGCCCAGAACCATATATCTTTGTCAGCTATAGTCATCAGGACAGAGAGCAGGTATATTCGATTCTTGGTATGCTTCAGAGAAATGGTTTTCGAATTTGGTACGATGAGGGAATTACAGGTGGAGCAAACTGGCGCTTGATGATTAAGGACAGAATCAAATGTTCTGAGTGTATGCTATTGTTTTCTTCAGCAGATGCGGTTGGTTCTACTGCGGTTACGATTGAAATAACAACGGCTAATAATTTCGAGATTCCGATTATCTGCGTGTCACTAGATACGGCGCAATTCGATGAGACGATAGAGGAAGAATTAAACAGGAACCAGAAACTGTTTTGCAGAGATGACTTCGGAACGTTTGAGAATAAGGTAATTGAAGCATTGCCGGAAAACTGCAGAGTATGAGGCAAGGCATATTTGTGGATCATTGAGGCTGCTATACATTTTTCGCTTTTTCGAGTAAAAATATCAATATAGTTTGCCGAATCTGAAATGAGTTCGAAAGCCTTGGTCGGAATCCCATTGCATTTCATTGGGGATGTTTTGACGAGAACTATCCGAAAAGAGATAAAGAACTTGAAATCTAATTTATAGGGAAAGCGACACGAGAGAATAGTTTTTACACTGATTCTGTTAAGAGATGAAAAGTAGCTATGATGGTACTCACAGGGAACCGTCATGGCTATATGTATATAATTCTTTGTGAAGACTTTTTCAAAAGGGCGTTATAATTTTGTCAATAAGGTTCAGGATATCTGAACCAAGAAGAGAAAACTACTCTTTCACATTCTCTGTTTTCAGACAGCTGGCAGCAAAAATGATTCGGTATGGGATGGTTTTTTGCGCGGGAAAGGAGTGAGTCGAATTTTTGAAAGGAAAAGTGGAGAAAACCTATTTCTCCTATTGACAAAATTATAACATTGTTGTACATTTAATTTAACGATTAGACTAAAGTTCAAACTGAGGTTCAAAGAGGGAGAACTGACAGGAGAGAATCATGAAAAATATCACAAATATACAGAAATTTTCGATTCATGATGGGGACGGGATTCGTACAACTGTATTTTTCAAAGGATGTCCTTTGAAGTGTGTATGGTGCCATAACCCGGAGACCCAGAGGTTTGAAAGAGAGATGGAGCTGGACAGGGAAAAATGCACAGGATGCGGAGCCTGCGCGGCGGCCTGCCCGAATGGTGCGATCCATATGGAGGATCACAAGCCGGTATGGAATTCACTGTCCTGTACATTTTGCGGAAAATGCGCAGATGTTTGTCCGGCGTCCGCAAGAGAAATCGTCGGATATGAGTATACAATCAAAGAACTGGTTAAAGAACTCATGAAGGATCAGATGTTTTACGAACAGTCCGGCGGAGGAGTTACCTTCTCGGGCGGTGAAGTAATGTCAGTGGACATGGATTTTGTCCTCGCGGCAGCCAAAGAGCTGGACCGTCAGGGAATATCGCTTACCATCGACACATGCGGATATGCTCCTTATGAAAGATTTCAGAAGATTCTTCCTTATGTAGATACATTCCTTTATGATGTGAAGATTATGGATCCGGAGCTTCATAAGAAGTACATCGGAGTTGACAATAAACTGATACTTGAAAATCTGGTCCGCCTTTCTCAGGACGGCGCCAGAATCTATATCCGGATTCCTACCATCAAAGAGGTAAACGGAAACGAACAGAACATGAAAGAAACCATCGCGTTTCTTCAGGAACATGATATCCATCCGGCTCAGATCAATCTGCTGCCTTACCACGATACCGGAAGCGGAAAATACAGAAAGCTGGATATGGAATATAAAGGCACTGACCTGCATGCACCAGACAAAGAAGAGATGGAAGCACTGGCGGCTATATTTATCAATGCAGGATATACGAACACCAAAATAGGAGGTTAGAAAAATGGCAAAACTTCGCGGTATGAATGAAAGAATTCAGAAACTCAGACAGATCAGTGTAACTACTCCGGTTCATATTGACCTGGAAAGAGCAAAAATCGAGACAGACTTTTACAGAGAAAACGATGGAAAATATTCAATTCCGGTTATGAGAGCGATGACTCTGAAAGAATATTTTTCCAAGAAGACATTATATCTTGGAGACGGCGAACTGATCGTTGGTGAAAAAGGAAAAGATCCTCAGGCATCTCCGACATTCCCGGAACTTTGCTGCCACAGTGAAGAGGATATGATCGTCATGAGCGAAAGAGATCTGGTATCCTTCAAGACAACAGAAGAAGACCGGAAGCTTCAGAGAGAAGAGATTATCCCGTACTGGACAGGAAGAAGCATGAGAGAAAAGCTTCTTTCCAAGATGACACCGGAATGGCATGACTGCTATGAAGCAGGTATGTTCACAGAGTTCATGGAGCAGAGAGGACCTGGACATACATGCGGAGGCGAGCAGGTATTCACAACCGGATACATGGATTATAAAGAGAAAATCAAAAAGACAATGGATGCTCTGGATTACATCAATGATCCGGAAGCGCTGGATAAAGCAGAAGAGCTGAAAGCGATGGATATCGCGTGCGATGCTGTCATTATTCTTGGAGAGCGTTATCACAAACTTGCTCTTGAAATGGCAGAAAAAGAAGAAAACGAGACAAGAAAGGCAGAGCTGCTTCAGATTGCTGCAAACCTGGAAGTTGTACCGGCACACAAGCCGCAGACATACTGGCAGGCAATCCAGCTGTACTGGTTTACACACCTTGCAGTTACGACAGAACTGAATCCTTGGGATGCTTTCAGCCCGGGAAGACTGGATCAGCATCTGTATCCATATTATCAGAAAGATGTTGCCGACGGTATTCTGGATGATGAGAAAGCAAAAGAGCTTCTGGAATGTCTGTGGGTAAAATTCTACAATCAGCCGGCTCCTGTAAAAGTTGGTATCACACTGAAAGAAAGTGCAACATACACCGATTTCGCAAATATCAACACAGGCGGGGTAACACCGGATGGACGTAACGGTGTCAATGAAGTAAGTTATCTGATCCTTGACTGCATGGATGAGATGAGACTGGTTCAGCCGAACTCCAACGTAACTATCAGCAAGAAGACACCGGCAAAATTCTTAAAGAGAGCATGTGAAATCTCCAGAGAAGGATGGGGACAGCCGGCATTCTATAACACAGAGGCTCAGATTGCAGAGCTCCTTAATGCAGGAAAGAGTCTGCCGGATGCAAGACGCGGTGGATCCTCAGGATGTGTAGAGACCGGAGCATGGGGAAGCGAAGCTTATATCCTGACAGGTTACCTGAACATTCCGAAGATCTTCCAGCTGACACTGTTCAACGGATACGATGAGTACAGCAAAAAGCAGCTTGGTCTTCAGCTTGGATACGCAAAAGACTTCAAGACATTTGACGAATTATGGGCTGCATTTAAGAAACAGCTTGAGTACTTCGTAGATGTTAAGATCCGTGGAAACAATGTTATTGAAAAATTATATGCTGAAAACATGCCGGCACCATGTCTGTCTGTTGTAACAAATGACTGTATCTCCAAGGCAAAAGACTACAATGCAGGTGGAGCAAGATACAACACAAGCTACATTCAGGGTGTAGGTATCGGAACGGTTACTGACTGTGTTGCTGCAATCAAATACAATGTTTACGACAAGAAGAACTTCACCATGGAAGAGCTGATCGAAGCAATGGAACATGACTTCGAAGGATATGATTCCATCTACAAGATGGTTCATGACAACAGCCCGAAATATGGTAATGATGATGATTACGCAGATGATATCATGCAGGATATTTTCGAGCTTTACAGAAGCACCATCACAGGACGTCCGAATATCAGAGGCGGAGAATACCGCATCGATATGCTGCCGACAACCTGTCATGTATACTTCGGAGATGTCATCCTTGCAACTCCGAACGGAAGAAAAGCTCACAAACCGGTATCCGAAGGTATCTCTCCGGAAAAATCCGCAGATACAAACGGACCGACAGCAGTTATTAAATCCTGCTCCAAGATGGATCATCTTGCAACAGGCGGAACACTTCTGAATCAGAAGTTTACACCGGACGTTGTAGCAGGCGAAGAAGGCCTCAATCATATGGCAGACCTGATCCGTTCTTACTTCGCGATGGATGGTCACCATATCCAGTTCAACGTAGTGGATCGCCAGACTCTGATCAATGCACAGAAACATCCGGAGGATTATAAAGATCTGATTGTTCGTGTTGCAGGATACAGTGATTTCTTCCGCAACCTGGATAAACCGCTTCAGGATGAGATCATTAACCGTACAGAGCAGTCTTTCAGCTAAGAGACAGAAGATAAAGTAATCAGGGACACTCTTTGAAAGTGCAGACTTTCAGAGAGTGTCCCTTTTTGTGTTGTATTGAAGAAGCGTAAATGCTGTGCTAAGATGAAGAAAAGATTATAAAACCGATCAATCGGACACAAAAGGAGCGAACGGAGATGGCAAAGGGATACGAAGAACTGAGACGACAGTACCGGGAACTGGACAGAGACTGCGCGTTGCTGTCCAGATTTTGGCTGGATGGCAAACAGAAGAAAAGCAAGATATTTCTTCCAACAGAAGAGCACATGAGACAGGCATGGAGCAGGGTGGAGGAATTGAAAAAGAGGATGGAGGAACTGGAGGAACCAGACCGGGTATTCTCCTTGATAAAGCATCATTTTAAGGACTTTCTGGATTCGCTGGAGTATACACTGCGTGATAAGGAAGAGCATCCGGAGGCGGATCACCTGGGTGTGCACTGGGAAATCGAGAATACTTCCCGGCTGAACCGGCATCCGGACGAGGAACGGTGTCAGGGGCTGACGGACTATCTTCGTGAGATTTGTGAAGCAAAGGACAGCGTGCTGGAACTGATTCAGGCAAGGGCAGAAGGAAGCACGGGAGATCTTTCGGAAGAATTCCGGAAAGAGAGCAGAATGGTAGAGATGTACCGGACGGACCTGAAGCGGTTTTTTCCTTCCTTCCAGGACGGACAGATGGAAAGGCTGGAGAAGGCGCTGATGAAGACGGAGACCGTTCTGAAAGAAATGGCGGCTGTCCTTCGGGATGAAGAAGCGCCGGCGTCGGAGACCGTGGAAGAAGACCTGAAGCAGACGATAAAGATGGATGCGGACGCCTACCGGACCATTCTGCAAAAACAGATGGGAGTGTCTTTGGATGAGCTCCTGTCCTGGTATCGGGAAGAGATCGAGAAGACCAGGGCCGAAGTCTTTGAGATCGCCGGGAAACTGGACATCCCGGAGCCTGCGCCGGCTACAATGGAAGAGGTCAATGATATTTTGTTCAAATACGAAGGCCCTTGCGATACTCCGGAGGAGATGCTGGACCGCGCAAACGAGTATCTGAAACGAACCAGAGCGCTGGCCCATGAGTATGTCCGGCTTCCGGAGGATGAAACGTGTATCTGTTTACCAGTGCCGGAGTGCTGCAAAGATTCCTACCCGTGGGGCGGATATGAAGGCGGAGATTTCAGTATCCGGCCGCTTGTGGGACAGATGTTTCTGAATGTTTACAACTACAAGAATGTAACGGACGGATGGATCCGGATGAATACTCTCCACGAAGCCTATCCGGGGCACCATGTACAGTATGTGAGGGCCGTGGTTGACGAGACGCCGGAGACGGTCAAAATCGGAGCCAAGCTGGTGCCGCTTCTGGAAGGGACCTGCCTTCGGACCGAGCGCGCATTCCAGGATCTCTTCTCGGAAGATCCGTTCTTCCCGCTCTTTGTCGCATACCGGCGGCATCATGCTTCCGTGCGGATCTGTGCGGATCTGATGCTGTTTTATTACGGGGCGTCTCTGGAGGAAGTAATCAGACTGTACGAAACGGAACTCGGATTCGACAGGGTAACGGCAAGAGGCCAGGTAAGGGCACATCAGAACTCGCCCGGGTATTTTACCTGCTATTACTACGGCATGAAAAAAATCTGCGATTGGGAGAAGGAGTACGATTTCTCCAAAAAAGAATTCACCGAGCTTTTGTTCTCCGCGGGATATATCAGCATGGACCGCTTTGAGGAACTGGTGAAGATGACCCCGAAAGAGCGGGAACACTATTTTCACGACTTTTGCAGCCTCCAGCAGGAAAAATAAGTAAAGAGAAAGAAATGCATTTTCGGTTTGGAAAATGTGTTTCTTTTTTTATGCTTCTATAACCAAAATGACTACCAGATAAGATCAGTAAATGATAATTTTGTTTAAAAAGCACAAAAGTGAGCGATGAAAATTGTATACTTATCTGAAAATAGTAATAAATGTCAGGAAAAGATTGACTAAAATATACGGGGGGGGGTAAAATGAAAGAGCCGTGATAAGAAAAAAAGGTGATGACCACCGATAAAGTATAGAATTACGAATTGACAGAAAAATAGTAAAGCGAGGGGAGAAAGATGAAAAAAATAATGTTAAAAACCTGCCTGAAAAACGAAAAAGTCAGGACATTTTCTATAGCACTTCTTTTAGCGATAATATTTCTTGTTACTCATTTCAAAGAGAGTACATTGTTAAATATTTCGAATACATTGTTCGTTGTAGCAGCAGTTTATATTGTTGTCGGGGGAACAAGGTATATACGAAATGTTGGGCTGTTCAAAACATTCTCATATATTGCTTATAAAAGACGTTGGAAACAGGGAAATAAACTGGATGGAGAATTGCATCCTATGAGCTTGGCTGATTATACGATTAATGTTGTTATGGATGAGACAAGACAGAAACCAGTTGCCTTTTCCCTGTGCATAGGGTGTGCGTGTACAGCTATATCAGCATTTTTAAGCTTTATAAGTTATCGGTTTTTTTGAACCTTAACCATGAAAAGGGAGGAAATAGAACAGAGAAAGGAGGATAGCTTTGTAATAACTGAATAATGCAAAAATAAAGAATGGGAGGATATGACTCGTATGAAAAAAACACGAATTTTAACAGCCGTTATGTTGACAGCAGCTCTGGGGTTAACTGCCTGTAGTGGGAATGGCGGAACGGAAGAAACTTCAGGTGGTAAAAAGTCAGAGAGTGGAGAAAAAGTTCTAAAAACATATTTTTCAGACACCCCTCAAACCTTAAACCCACATACTACGGCTGACAATTATGAACTTCTTCTTGATATGAGTGCAACATTGTATCGAGAGATCTGGGATGAAGAAGCGGGCGCTAAAACGTTTGTTCCGTCATTGGCGGATGGGGATCCTGTTGCAAAGGACGATTCGCATAAAGTCTGGACAATAAAGGTGCAGGATGGATTTACATTTACGGATGGAACGGAAATCAATGCAGAAACTGTTGAATATAGTATCAAAATGTTAAATGATCCCAAGCTTGCTAATCGTAATGTGAATGCAACTAATTTTGAAAATGGAGATGCTTATTTAAAGGGTGAATGTGATTGGGAAGAGGTAGGATTTCAGGCGATAGATGAAAATACAATTGAAGTAACATATGCAGAGAATTATGAACCGGAAAGTGCAAAAGATGTAAAAGATCTTTTCTGTTTTGTAGGAACAGCAGTAGTAAACCCGGAAGTATACGATTCGTGTTTAAACGCTGACAAGACGGAGTGTTCTTATGGATCAAGTTTGGATAAGTTTATGGCATCAGCCTTGTATGAACCGACATCATTGATTCAAGGACAGTATTTGGAATTGACACGGAGAACAGATGGGAAGGCTCCGCTGGAAGATGTATATACACCGGACAAGGTTGAATATCAGGCAATCACTGATGCCAATACAATTGTGCAAATGTTTGAAAAAGGGGAATTGGATGCAGTAGTTGCAAATCAGCCGGCATATGATGAATATGATGGAGCGCGTTATGTATATACCATTGATAACTATGGATTATTCATTAATTCAGAAACTCCGACATGTGAAGCGTTAAAAGATGTAAATCTTCGTTATGCATTTTACTGGGGTCTTGACAGAGAGTCTGTTGTAAAAGCTGTATTTCCAACAGCATTGCCAAGTGCATATCAGTATGTTCCGTTTTCAACAATGCCGGATCCGGCGGATAAAGATAATAAGACGGTAATGTATCATGAGACAAAAGAGGCTAAAGCGATCCGCATGGATGGTCATGAAGTGACCCAGGAAGGATATGATGCAGATCTGGCAAAAGAGTATTTTGATAAAGCCTACCAGGCTAATGGAGGTCAAAAAATTTCTATTACAGCAATTTATTCAGATAATAGTGAAGTAAGTAAAACGTGGGCGGAAGCAATACAGTCAGCATATCAGGAACTGTTTGGAGAGGATAAATTAGAAATCAAACTTCAGGCTACACCAGCTGCAATCATTTATGAAGAAATTGCGCGTGATAAGATGAACTACGATATGTGTCTCAGTTGTGGATGGGCAAATACATATGATGCACCATGGAATAACACGAATTTTGTGTACAGCGGACCATATGTATACAACACACAGTATTGTGTTATTGCAGACGATGAACTTTCAAAACAATGGGATGATCTGTTCTATAAATGCGCGATGTATGATTATAGATGGGATGCCCAGAAAAAACTGGAAGCAACAGCGAAAATGGAAGAAATCCTGTACAATGACTGCAGCTTTATCCCGGCATATTCGGGTGGAAGCCGTTACTTCTTTAGTTCCAAAATCACGCCATTAATGGATGAAGGAGATCCAGAATTGAAATTCTGTCTGATGCAGGCAAAATTTAACTAAAATTACGATACAGATGCCGCCAAAGCATCCTGCTTCTGGCGGCATAAATTAGAAAGAGGGATACTAGATGGTCAAATACATTATACAGAGACTGATTGCGGCTTTTCTGACATTTATTGTCATTCTGATTGTTGTTTTCTTTGTGCTTCATTCCATGCCTGGGGACATTATTGATTTTTCCCCAAAGCTGGATCCGGCCATTCGCGAAATGATCATGGATAAGTATCATTTGAATGATTCGCTGATTGCTCAATTTGGATACACGATGACAGACTATTTGCACTTTGATTTTGGTTACTCGCTTAAAGTGAGACCTGGGGTACCGGTATTTCAGTGTGTGCTGGAACGCCTTCCGGTAACAATACAGCTGAACTATTTTGCGGCATTCTTTATTTTGCCATTCGGACTGCTTTTTGGAATTACAATGGCGATCAAAAAAGATACGATTTACGATCATGTTGTAAGCAGCTTTGTTATTCTTCTCATATCGGTTCCATCCTTTGTGCTCGCAGCACTGATGCAATATTTTCTTGGATACAAACGGGGATGGTTTCCTCTGGTACTGGAGACGGAAGAAAGTTTGACGCTGTCAAAATTCTATTCCATGATTCTGCCGATTCTGGCATTGAGCTTCGGGGGAATAGCAAGTATTGCAAGAACATTGCGGGCAGAACTGGCGGAAGTATTGACAATGGATTTTATGATGCTGGCCAGAGCAAAAGGACTTAATTACAGACAGACGATTTTGCGGCATGCGTTAAGAAATTCATGTGTACCGCTTGCAAGTACCTTTTTATATTTATTTTTGGGAGTGCTTTCCAGTTCGCTTGTAATAGAACAGATTTTTGGAGTTCCTGGACTCAGTAAGACGCTTTTGCAGTCCATCAATGGGAAAGATCACTGGCTGACAATGGGCATTGTTATCTTCTATGTATTGATTGGACTTCTGATGGCGATTCTTGCCGATCTGTCGTATGGCTTTGTGGATCCTCGTATTCGGATGGGAGGTAAAAAGGATGACTGATAGAAAAGTTTATTTGGCAGATGGAGAGCCTTTGAGTGAAGAACTGCTCAATATGGGACCGTCAGAGTTCCAACTGGTAGAAAGAGAAGAAGAAATCAAGGATGTTGAATTTAAAACAGAAGCAGTATCTTATGGAAAAGATGTTTTCCGCAGATTTTTAAGAAGTAAGACGACGGTTGTTGCGGCATGTATAACGTTGTTTATTGTTTTTATGGGAATTGTTGGTCCGTACCTCAGTCCGTACAATTATCTGGAGCAAAATGTAGAGCTTAAAAATATGCCGCCCAGAATTCAGGGGCTGGAAAAGCTCGGAATTTTTGATGGCAGTGAGGTGTTGGAGGTCCAGAAGAGCAGCCTTGCTGAATACGAAGACTGCATTATTAAAAGTCTGGGAACGGTAACAGATAAATCTGCGTTTGGAACAGTGGAGATGGAGCGGATTAAAATTAATATGTACAAGTATAAAGGGGCGGATGACGTATATTACTGGTTCGGATCAGATGCACTGGGACGGGACCTGTTCTCAAGATTATGGCAGGGTACAAGAGTTTCCCTGATCCTGGCTTTCGCAGTTGTAGCAATCAATCTGACGATTGGCCTGATCATAGGTGCCATCTGCGGATACTATGGAGGATGGGTTGATTTGATTATCCAGCGCTTGATGGATGTTATCTGGAACATCCCTGCCCTGCCGCTGACAATTCTTCTGATCATGCTGTTTGGATCTGGGATACTCCCTCTGATGCTTGTATTCTGTCTGACTGGATGGATGGGCATGGCTAACGGGGTACGAATGCAGTTTTATCGCTACAAGAATAAAGAATATGTACTGGCTGCAAGGACAATGGGAGCAAGTGATGCCAGGATCATGGTCCGGCATGTGCTGCCAAATGCTGTAGGAACGATTATTACGCAGTGCGCATTGTCTGTTCCGAATGTCGTTTTCCAGGAAGCGGGACTATCTTATCTGGGACTTGGTGTTCAGGCACCAAACCCGTCGATCGGCATGCTCTTGTCTGATGCTCAGAAAGCGCTTTTGGATTATCCGTTTATGATTGTATCGCCGGGATTTGTGATTGTATTTCTGATGCTGGCGTTTAATCTGTTAGGAAACGGACTTCGGGATGCTTTCAACCCGACACTTAGACAATAATGAAGGATGAGAAATCAGATCAGAAAGGATAGGATATAGCTATGAACGAGGAGAGAGAAAAAGTACTGGAAGTAAAAGATCTGACGGTGTCCTTTCAGACGTATGCCGGGAAGGTACAGGCTGTCAGGAGCAGCAGTTTTGATCTGTATAAAAGGGAAACACTGGCAATAGTAGGAGAATCCGGATCCGGAAAATCGGTTACTGTAAAAACGTTGATGGGGCTTCTGGGAAGGACTGCTGTGATTGAGAAGGGAAGTGCTATGTATAAAGGCATGGACTTGACAAAATTGACAGAAAAACAGTGGGAAAAGATACGCGGCAGAGATATAGCCATGATATTTCAGGATCCACTGTCCTCTCTGAATCCGATAAAAAAAATCGGCAAACAAATTTCGGAAATATTTACAATTCTGCATAAAATGCCAAAGGCAGAGGCGAAGAAGCGGACATTGGAGTTAATGGCAGCAGTAGGAATACCGGAACCGGAGAAACGGTATAATCAGTATCCGTTCCACTTTTCAGGGGGAATGCGTCAGCGAATTGTGATTGCAATTGCACTTGCTTCTAATCCGGATATTTTGATCTGCGATGAACCAACTACTGCACTGGATGTTACTATTCAGGCGCAGGTGCTCGCCCTGATTGGAAATCTGCGAGAGAAGAAGGATGTGTCGACAATATTTATTACACATGACCTTGGGGTTGTCGCCCATGTTGCAGACCGGATTGCCGTTATGTATGCGGGAAAAGTTGTAGAGTACGGTACAGCGGAAGATATCTTCTATGATCCGCTTCATCCGTATACCTGGAGCCTTTTGGCATCCATGCCGGATACGAATCTGAAAGCAGGTGAAGAGTTGAGTGCACTTCACGGGACTCCTCCGAATATGTTGTTCCCTCCGAAGGGAGACGCATTTGCAGAGCGAAATCCATGGGCCGTTGCAATAGATTTTGAAAAGGAACCGCCGATGTTTAAAGTGAGCGATACACATTATGCGGCAACATGGTTGCTTCATCCGAATGCACCGAAAGTAAAACGTCCGGAAGTGCTGGAACGTAGAATCGCAAACAGTATGAGACGGAGGGAGGAACAGGCAAATGGTTAATAAGGAAATAGTGTTGGATGTCCGCCATCTGCAACAGTATTTTTCAAATGGCTTCGGAAAAAATAAAGTGGTTGTAAAAGCGGTGGATGATGTAAGTTTTCAGATTCCAAAAGGCGAGACATTCGGGCTCGTTGGAGAATCTGGATGCGGAAAAACGACAACAGGACGTACAATAATACGATTGTACAAACCGACTGGTGGAGAAATATATTTTAATGGCAGGCTGATTTCCGGAAAACTCAGCCATGAAGACAAAATTGCAGTCCATCAGGGAATTCAGATGATATTTCAGGATCCAATTTCTTCTCTAAATCCTCGTATGACGATTCAGGAGATTATCGGAGAAGGACTTCTGATTAATAAAGTTGTAAAAAATGATGAAGAATTGAGAAAAAGATGTGAAGAAATGATTGAACTTGTTGGATTGACAAAAGACCATTTAAGCCGGTATCCTCACGAATTTTCTGGTGGACAGAGGCAGAGAATCGGTATTGCCAGAGTGCTGGCGTCCAAGCCAAGTCTTGTCATTGCGGATGAGCCGGTTTCTGCTCTGGATGTATCGATTCAGGCACAGGTGCTCAATCTCCTGAATAAACTGAAAAGAGAGCTGGGGTTGACAATACTTTTTATCGCCCATGATCTTTCAGTGGTAAAATACTTTTCTGATTATATTGGAGTAATGAACAAGGGACGTCTTGTGGAAAAGGGGACTCCGGAAGAGATTTATAGTGAGCCAATTCATCCATATACAAAAGCACTTTTGTCGGCAATTCCTGTTCCGGATCCGGCATATGAGAAGTGGAGGGGATATATTACTTATAATCCGAATGTACATGATTATAGAGTAGAAAAACCATCCATGCATCATGTAAGCGGAAGTCATTATGTCTATTTGTCAGATTCAGAAATGGAAAAATATGTAAAATAGAACTGTCTGAGAGGAGAAAAGATGGGAAAAGAAGAATTATTACATTTGTATCGCCAACTTGACAAAGAGTGTGCTCTGCTTTCTAGATATCAGCTGGAAGAGAAGGAAACACAGGAAGCTTTTATTCCAGATAAGGACAATATGAAAAAAATCTGGGAACGGTGGAAGAGTTTATGCAGACGCGTGGCCGAACTGGAGGAACCGGACAGAGTGTTTTCCATGGTGAAGCATCACTTTCAGGATTTTCTGGAGTCTTTGGAATATACGTTTTATGATACAGAAGATCACCCGGAAAGGTATCATCTCACGATCCACTGGGAAATCGAGACAGTATCCCGTCTGAACCGACACACGGATGAAGAACGTTGTGAAGAATTAACGAGAAGTATAAACCAAAGGTGCAGGGTCAAAGAACCGTTTTTAAAACTGATGAAAGAAAAGTATGATACAGCCAGAAGAGAAGAGCTCGCAAGTGATTTTTTAGAAGAAAGCCGGACAGTCGAAAAGTGCCGTATAGATGAAAGAAAATTGTTTCCGACTTTTTCGGAGGGGCAGATAAAATGTCTGGACGAAGCGCTGGGAAATCTTCGGGATGTAATGGAAGAGATGGCAAATGATCTGGCAGAAGATAAGAGGAACGGACCGGAAATCAAAGAAGATGATTTGACGATTACTGTCAAGATGACGGAAGAAGAGTATCGAATTCTTTTAAATAAAAAGTTTGGAGTCTCTTTGGATGAACTGCTGTCCTGGTATCAGGAGGAGATGAATAAAACAAGAAGGAATGTTTTTGACATTGCAGCCGGTCTGGATATTCCGGAACAGGCACCGAAAACCATGCAAGAAGTAAACGATATCTTGATAAAGTATGAGGGACCGTGCAGCAGCGCTGAAGAAATGCTGGACCGTGCGAATGATTATTTAAAGAGGACACGAGCACTGGCGCATGAATATGTAAAACTTCCGGATGATGAAATTTGCCGATGTGTAGAAGTGCCGGAAAGCTGTAAAGAATCCTATCCTTGGGGTGGATATGAAGGAGGGGATTTCAGCATTCGGCCTTTCATAGGCCAGATGTTTTTGAATACATATAATTATCAGAATGTGACGGATGGATGGATCAAATTAAATTCGATTCATGAAGCCTATCCGGGACATCATGTGCAGTATGTTCGTGCTGCAGTAGACGAGACTCCCGAGACAGTCAAAATCGGAGCCAAACTGGTTCCGCTTTTGGAAGGCACATGTCTGAGGAGTGAGAAGGCTTTTCAGTTTATTTACGGAGAAGATCCATTTTTTCCGTTGTTTGTAGCCTATCGGCGCCATCATGCATCCGTAAGAATATGTGCAGATTTGATGCTGTTCTATTTCGGAAAAACACTGGAAGAAGTAGTGGAATTGTATGAAAAAGAACTGGGGTTTGATCGGGGAACAGCAAGAGGGCAGGTCCTTGCACAACAGTATACGCCGGGATATTTTACATGCTATTATTATGGGATGAAAAAGATCTGCGAATGGGAAAAAGAATATGGATTTTCGAAACAAGATTTTACGGAGTTACTCTTTTCGGCTGGATACATCGGTATCAGTCGGTTTGAAGAGCTGGTCAAAATGACAGCAGAAGAAAGAGAACGTTATTTCCACGAGTTTTCAAGCCTTCTTGCGAAAGAAAACAAGGTCTGAGAAAGGAGTGGCGTAATGAAACAGTTTTCGGAGCTTTTATATGAAAGGCCGGATTTTAAGACTGAAAAAGAAGCTGTAAAAAAGTATGCTTCCGATATCATGAATGCCCAGAGCCCTGAGGAGCTTGCGGAGATTTTTCAGAGAGAAGATCAACGAAGCAGACACATGTGGACGATGTATGATTTGGCGTATATTCGCAATACCATTGATACAACGGATTCGTTTTACGAGGGAGAGATGAACGCATTTTACGAGGAAATGGGTGAATTATCGCTTCTGTATCAAAAAGCGGAGTCTTCGATTTTGCAATCGCCATTTAGGAAAGGAATTGAAGAACGATTTGGTGCACTAATACTCCAGCGAATGGAAATGAATCAAAATCTGGTTAGTACTGAAGTTGTAGATGACATGGAATTGGAATCGGGGCTTTGTCAGGAGTACAATCGCCTGGTGGCATCTTGTGTTAGAGAATTTCATGGGGAAACATGTAACTTTGCCAAATTGTCCAAATTTATGCAGGATGCGGACAGGAAGGTGCGTAAAGAAGCGTTTCATGTGTGGGCGTCCATGTATGAGAGCATTGCCGGCCGGTTGGATGATATCTACGGCAAAATGATTGAAGTCAGAAGCCGTATTGCAGAACAACTTGGATTTGAAAGCTATATTCCGTATATTTATGCCCGCTTTGGACGGACGGACTATGGACCGGAAGATATCAGTCGCTTTCGGGGATTTATAAGAGAGAAAATAGTACCTCTCTGTGAAAAGCTGTACAGGGAACAGGCGCGGAAACTGGGGCTTGATTCTTTGGAATATTATGATGAATCGCTTAAAAATCCGGAAGGGAATGCAAATCCATGCGGTACAAAAGAGGAGATGCTTAAAAATGCATCGTTGATGTACCATGAACTGTCGAAAGAGACGGGCGAGTTTTTTGACTTTATGATAAAGTACAATATGTTTGATCTGGATAGCAGGCCCGGCAAGCAGCCTGGAGGGTACTGTGCCTTTTTATCAGAAGTTAAATCTCCGTTTATTTTTGCAAATTTTAATGGAACCAGCGCAGATGTAGATGTGTTGACTCATGAGATGGGACATGCATTCGAGGCGTATACAGCAAGCAGAATCTATCCGTTGTCTTCTATGATGTGGGCATCCAATGAGATAAATGAGACTCATTCTATGTCTATGGAATTTCTTACTTATCCTTGGATGGACAAGTTCTTTGGTGACCGGGCGGAAGAGTATCGAAGAAATCACTTGGCACAGGCGCTTGAAGCAATTCCTTTTATGGTGTGTGTGGATGAATTTCAGCACAAAGTATTTGAACATAAGCCGGATGCCATGGGGCGGAGGCGCATATGGCATGAACTGGAACAGGTGTATATGCCGTGGAGAAAGTATGATGGGAATGAATTTTTTGAAAGCGGCGGATACTGGATGCAGAGGCAGCATATTTTTATTAATCCGTTTTATTATGTGGATTATGCTCTGGCACAGATGGGAGCGTTTCAGTTTTATCGAATGATGGATGCGGATCCTGAGAAAGCATGGCAGGAGTACTACAGGCTCTGCCGTTCAGGCGGGAGCCGTGGGTACTTTGAGACAATGGAATATGCAGGAATCAGTAATCCATTTCAACAAAAGACAATTCAAGAGATTGTAGATTTCTTAAAGCCAAAACTCTTTTTATAGAACTCTATTAACACAGGGAACCAGCTATGTCTTGGAGAATTCTGAGACAGGGCTGGTTTCTTGTGTTTGCCTGTTGTGAAAATACACAAAAACCGAAGTCCTAAATTGTGCAAATCATAAAAAAATCAAGAAACGATCATTTAAATGATAAGTGCTCATATAAATCACTTGATTGAATTCAAAAAAAGTAATATACTACATATAAAGGAACAAGAAACAGGCAAAACGAAACAAAATATATGAATGTTTCGAACGAAAAGGAGGGCTTTTATGAGCAAAATCGACGACATCACAAGGGAGAGCTGGATTATGAGTACATTTCCGGAATGGGGTACCTGGCTCAACGAGGAGATTGAGGCAGAAGAGGTAAAACCGGGAACTGTAGCAATGTGGTGGCTTGGATGTACCGGAATGTGGTTCAAAACTCCTGGAAACTGCAACATCACAGTGGATCTGTGGTGTGGAAACGGAAAGAGAACACACGGCGATGGGAAGATGAAGGTCGGACATCAGATGGCAAATATGTGCGGAGCAAGAGCGATGCAGCCGAATCTTCGTGCCGTACCATTTGTAATTGATCCATTTGCGATCAAACAGGTGGATGCAGTGCTGGCAACCCATTACCATCAGGATCATATGAGCGCGGAGTATGCATCCCACGTAATCAAATCCGGCATGACAACCGTCAACGAAAAGGGTGAAGAGATTCCGGTTCCATTCATCGGACCAAAGAAATCCGTAGAACTGTGGCAGAAATGGGGCGTTCCGGCAGACCGCTGCATCACAGTGAAACCGGGAGATACCATTAAAATCAAAGACATCGAGATTGTTGCTCTGGACTCCTTTGACAGAACCTGCCTTGTAACAACGGATTCTACAGGACCGGACAGAGAAGAACTGACAGGA
Organism: Drancourtella sp. An12; assembly: GCF_002160935.1. Taxonomy (NCBI): domain Bacteria; kingdom Bacillati; phylum Bacillota; class Clostridia; order Eubacteriales; family Oscillospiraceae; genus Drancourtella; species Drancourtella sp. An12. Next base: position 51,320 of record NZ_NFLO01000002.1, read on the forward strand.
AAATGCCCGACCGACATGGATGAGAAGGCAGTAAACTACCTGATCAAGACACCGGGCGGAAACATCTACCACAGCGGGGATTCTCACTATTCTATCTACTTTGCAAAACACGGAAAAGATTACGACATCGATGTAGCATTTGGATCGTACGGAGAAAACCCGGTCGGAATGCAGGATAAGATGACATCTGTTGATATTCTTCGTATGGCAGAGGCTTTGAGATGTAAAGTTGTGATTCCGATCCACTACGATGTGTGGACCAACTTCATGGCAGACATCAATGAGATCCGCGTGCTTTACAATATGAAGAAAGACCGGCTGGATTACAAATTCCACCCGTTCTTCTGGGAAGTCGGCGGAAAATACGTGTACCCGACAGATAAGGACAAGATGGCATACCACCACAGGAGAGGATTTGAAGACTGCTTCGAAGCACCGCAGAACATTCCGTTCCGTTCCTGTCTGTAATAAGGAGGCAAAGAAGATGTTAAAAGAATTTGTGGAAAAGAAACATTACAAATTTGCCGAAAGCGCAAAAGACTGGAGAGACGCAATCCGTATGAGCTGTGAAGTCCTGGAAGCGGACGGGACGGTAGAGGGAAATTACAAAGAAGACATCATCAAGTGTGTCGAGAAATACGGTCCGTACATTGTAATCATGCCGGGGCTTGCAATGCCTCATTCTCAGGAATTCGCAGAAGGCGTACATAAGACAGAGATTGCCTTTATGAAACTGGAACAGCCGGTAAGTTTCGATCCGGACGATCCGGATAAGGATGCTGTTCTGTTTTTCACACTTGCTTCCTGCAATCCGGACCAGCATCTGGACAATATGTCAAGACTTGCCGAGATGCTTTCCAATGAAGAACTTGTGGAGGAGCTGAAAAAAGCAAAAGGTCCGGAAGATCTTCTGGCACTTGAAGAAAAATACTTATAAAGGAAGAGGGTAATGACGTGGATATTTTAATGAGTATTTGGTCCTATTTTGCGACCAACGTCCTGCAGCAGCCAGCATTCATGATCGGTCTGATCGTAATGATCGGGTATATCCTTCTGAAGAAACCGTGGTATGATGTACTTGCGGGAGTAATCAAGGCGATCGTAGGATATTTGATCCTGACCGTTGGTTCCTCGGGGCTGACAAACAACTTCCGTCCTGTACTTGTAGGACTGAGAGATGTATTTAACATCGATGCGATGGTAATCGACCCGTATTTTGGACAGAATGCGGTTACGGCCGGTGTTGAAGAAGTATTTGGAAAAGGATTCGGCGATGCGATGATTCTTCTTCTGATCGCATTCATCGTAAACATTCTGCTGGTTCGTTTCAGCAAATACACCAAACTGCGTGCACTGTTTACAACCGGACATGTGCAGGTACAGCAGGCTGCAACAGCTTACTGGCTGATCATGTTCGCTCTGCCGGGACTGATTTCCAATAACGTGGCTCTGCTTGTTGTCATGGCAGTCATCCTGGGAGCATACTGGGCAGTCGGCTCAAACCTCCTGATCAAACCTTGTCAGGAAGTTACGGACGGAGCCGGATTTACTCTGGCTCATCAGCAGATGTTTGGTGTGGCGCTGAACTACTGGCTTGCCGAGAAACTGTTCGGAAACAAGAAAAACGGTAAAAAAGTAAAGAAGATCGATGATATTGAGCTCCCGGGCTTCATGTCCATCTTCAACGAAAATATGGTATGTACATCCATCCTGATGCTCGTATTCTTTGGTGCAATCCTCTGCATCCTCGGAAGAGATTATCTGGTAGAGGGCGGATTCATGGAAGAAGGAGCATCCATGGTATTCTACGTAATCCAGACCTGTCTGTATTTTGCCGTATATCTGGCAATTCTGCAGCTTGGTGTCCGTACTTTCGTAACAGAACTGACAGCATCTTTCCAGGGTATCGCAGACAGACTGCTTCCAGGTTCCGTACCGGGTGTTGACTGTGCGGTTATCTTTGGATTCGGTTCCGCAAACGCTGTTCCGCTCGGATTCCTGGCAGGTTTCCTTGGACAGATCATTGCGATTGCACTGCTGATCGTCCTGAAGAGCCCGACACTGGTTATCTGTGGATTCGTACCTGTATTCTTTGATAATGCGACTATCGCGATTTTCGCGAACGAAAGAGGCGGTATCAAAGCTGCTTTGATTCTCCCGTTCATTTCCGGTCTGTGTCAGGTATTTGGTTCGGCCCTGATTGCAGGATGGGTTGGAATGGCAGCTTACGGCGGATATCTCGGTATGTGGGACTGGGCAGTCGTATGGCCGGTGATGACAGTCGTAATGAAGTTCTTAAGCTACGCGGGTGTTGTTGTTGTGGCGGTAGCACTCCTCATTATTCCGCAGCTTGAGTACAGAGCGGATAAGGAAGGATATTTCCTTATTACAGAAGATTATGAAGCGTATAAAGAATTAAAAGCAAAACGTGAGGCAGGGAAATAATCTGCCGGAAAGGAAGGAAAAGAAATGGCAAAAGAGAATATGAGCTTTTTAGTATGTTGTGCAAATGGAGCCGGCTCCAGTCTGATGATGAAAATGACAATGCAGAAAGTACTCGACAAAGTGGGCTTAAAGCCTGGAAAAGTACATCACTGCGCACTGTCCGAAGGAAAGACAGCGGCATCTCAGTATGATGTGGTATTCTGCGCACAGAACTTTGTAAATATGTTCAAAGATGCGGAGAAGAAGGGAACGATCGTAATCGGACTTCGTAATATCATGTCAGCACAGGAAATTGAACAGAAAATGAAAGAACATGGCATTATTGAATAAGTTGACAGCCATTTCGGTATAAGATCAGAGCCGGGTGCTCCGCTCGAAAGGAGCGGGGCACCCGAAAGTTTTTTAGAAACTCCGAAAATTTTCCTGTTCATTTTTAAGATCATTAATCGCAAAAATAATGACAAAAAATCATATACAATGGTATAATTGAAAACAAGCGGAAATCGATATTATAAAAGACAAGGAGGAAAAATGAAACGGGAAAAAGCGTATGTAGATGGACGAAGACAAAAAATACTGGAACTCCTGCAGCATAATCCTCAAATCCGCGTAGATGACCTGGCTGAAAGGCTGAATGTATCGGTGGTTACGATCCGGCGCGATCTAAGATTTCTGGAAGAAGAAAACCTGGTCAAGCGTTTCTACGGGGGCGCAAAGGTCATGAAAGAAGTGACAGAAGAAAAAGATACGATCTCCATGTGCAGAGATCTGATTGCACGGTACGCGGCGACTCTTGTGGAAGATGGAGATACGATCTTTATTAATACAAGCAAGAATGCGCTGAAACTGATTTCTTATGTGGAGAGCAGGAATGTAACCGTAATTACGAACAATGGAAAAGCAATCAATCACGAGGAAGCAGACGGTGTCAGCATTATACTCACAGGAGGAGAACTCCGGTATCCGAAAGAAGCGATGGTAGGAGATTTTGCGATCCGGAACCTTCAGAATATTTTTGCAAAGAAGGCATTTGTCGGCTGCTCCGGAATCAGCGTGAAATCGGGTATGACAACGGAAATCGCCAATGAAGTCAATGTCAACCAGCTGATGATTGAGCATGCGACCCAGGAAGTTTACATTCTGGCGGATCATACGAAGATCGGTCACAGCAGCAGTTTTACAAGCTGTGATATCAGCAAAGTCAAACATCTGATTACGGATGAGTTTGCACCGGAGGAGGAACTGGAACAGATGCGGATGCACGGCGTTCAGGTTCACCAGGTGAGGAGAGATTTCTTTTTAAAATAGCACTCTGATTTTATGCAGATACGGGATCTGATAACAGGAGGTAGCAGAATGAAAGCGTACTCATTGGGTCTTTATGAAAAGGCCATGCCCCCGGAGCTTTCCTGGAGGGAAAAACTGGAAACCGCAAAAGAAGCAGGATACGATTACGTGGAAATCAGTATTGATGAAACGGAAGAGAAAATCAGCCGTCTTGATATGACAGGGGAAGAGCGTTTTGAGATGGTTTCAGCGATGTATGAAACCGGACTTCCGATCCGCACGATGTGCGTCAGCGCCCTGACAAAATATTCCCTTGGAAATGATGATCCACAGTTCAGCGCCAGAGGTATGGAAATTCTGGAAAAATCGATCCGGCTTGCCGATGATCTTGGAGTTCGTGTCGTGATGATTCCGGGATACGATGTCTATTACAGGCCGTCCACCCTTGAGACAAAACGCAGATATCTGAGAAATCTGAAAAGGGCCGCGGAGATGGCAGAAAAGGCGGGAGTGATTCTCGGACTGGAAACAATGGAAAATGAGTTTATGAACACAGTGGAAAAAGCAATGAAGTATGTGACTTTGTGCGGTTCCAATTATCTGAAAGTCTATCCGGATATCGGAAATCTTACAAATGCGGCGGTTCAGTATCAGTCAGACGTTCTGGAGGATCTGGAACTTGGAAGAGGAAATATCACTTCCATGCATTTGAAAGAGACACTGCCGGGAAGATACAGGGAGGTTCCGTACGGAACGGGCCATGTGGATTTTGAAGCTGCCATCAAAAAGGCATGGGAGATGGGAATCCGCAGGTACGTAACAGAGTTCTGGTATAAGGGAAGCGAAAACTGGAAAGAAGATCTGAAGTTTGCACATAACATGATGTCGGAAATTCTGGACAGTCAGTCAAAAGGAGCGTAGAAAGCATGATCAGAGTAGAGAAAAAAGTAATTTCAAATTTAACAAAGTGTTATTCAATTGCGCCGCTTTTTTATAAAGGGAAAGAGCATTTCCTTGTTGCGGCTGAGAAAGTAGATAAATGTCTTCTTTTCGATATGGAAGGAAATCAGGAAGAAGTTGTCTGGGAAGAACCGGGTGGAGTTATGACAATGGTACAGGTACCGGGAACAGACGGACAGTTTCTTGCAACACATAAATTTTACTCTCCGAACGATTCCAAAGAGGCAAAAATCGTGAAAGTAACTCCGGACGGAAACGGAAACTGGGAGGTAAAAACGCTGGTAGACCTTCCGTTTGTTCATCGCTTCGATATTCTGGAACGTGGCGGAGTCAGATATCTGATTGCGTGCGCTCTGAAGTCCGGCTATGAATACAAAGATGACTGGAGATTTCCGGGCAAGGTTTATGTCGCAGTTCTGCCGGAGGATTTAAGCGGATTCGATGAAGAACATCAGCTGGAGCTGACTGTTTTAAAAGACAATATGCTGAAAAACCATGGCTACTACAGAGTGGAGGATGGAGGAGTCCAGACAAGTGTCATCTCCTGTGACAACGGTATTTATCAGTTTGTTCCACCTGCAGATCCGGACAGTGAATGGGAAATCCGTACCCTGACGACCGATGCGGCCAGCGATGCTGTTATGGTAGACTTTGACGGGGACGGAGTAAAAGAGATCGCTGCCATTGCACCATTCCATGGTGAGAAGATCCGCTTCTACAAAAAGGTGGACGGTGCTTATCAGATGGTCTATGAATTCGGTGAAGACTGCGAATTCCTTCATTCTATTTACGGTGGAACCCTCTGCGGGAAACCGGCATTTGTGACGGGACACCGCAAAGGAAAACGGGATCTGATGGCTTTCTTCTATAACAGGGAAAAAGGATCCTATGAGGTAGAATATATTGATCATGACTGTGGTTCAGCCAATGTATATCACTACGTGAAAGATGGAAAAGATATGCTGGTATCGACAAACCGCGAGATTGACGAAGTAGCATTATATACGATTACGGAGGAATAAGAAATGCTGGAAGAATTAAAACAGGTTGTTTATGAAGCAAATATGGATCTCCCGAAATATGGGCTGGTTACATTTACATGGGGCAATGTAAGTGCCATCGACCGGGAAAGCGGGTATTTTGTAATTAAGCCAAGCGGTGTGGATTATGACAAACTGAAACCGGAAGATATGGTTGTGATGGATCTGGAAGGAAACAAAATTGAAGGAAAATATAATCCTTCTTCCGACACAGCGACACACCTGGAGCTTTATAAAGCATTCCCGAACATCGGAGGCGTTGTTCATACCCATTCTCCGTGGGCAACAAGCTGGGCGCAGGCGGGAAGAGGAATTCCTTGCTATGGAACAACACATGCAGACTATATGTATGGTGAAATTCCATGCGCGCGCTGCCTGGAAGGCAAAGAATTTGATGAGTATGAGAAAAATACCGGACTTTTGATTGTCGATACATTCAAAGACAAAGATTACGAGGCGGTTCCGGCTGTACTCTGCAAGAACCACGGACCGTTTACATGGGGCAAGGATGCCCACGAGGCGGTACATAACGCCGTTGTTCTGGAAGAAGTTGCCAAGATGGCAGCCCGCTGTGAGATGATCAATCCGGATGTGAAACCGGCACCGCAGGATCTTCAGGATAAACATTACTACAGAAAACACGGCGCAAACGCATATTATGGACAGAACTAAAAGGAAAAAATGAAAAGGAAACGAGGCGAGGCAGGATGATCCGGGCAGTGATCTTTGATATCGATAATACCATGTATAATTTTGACCGCGCGCATGCAGCAGCAATGGAGGCGCTTTTCCGGTATGGGAATCAAGCACTCTCTCTCGAACCGGGTTCCATGAAGGAAGGGCTTTCTGCAGCACAGAAGCTCATCCTGGACCGCCTTGGAACGAATTCCTCAGCGATACACAACCGGCTGATCCGGTTCCAGACCTTTCTGGAATCCATGAAAAACGTAGATCTGACCAAAGCGCTGGAGATGTATCATACATACTGGGATACACTTCTGGCTGTGATGGAGCCGGAACCGGGGCTTAAGGATCTTATTCTTGATCTTGGCAGCAGGGGAATCCGGATCGGGATCGGCTCGGATATGACAGCATACATCCAGTTCAAAAAGCTGGAGAAGCTGGGCGTGCTGGATCAGCTCTCCTTTATCGTTACAAGCGAAGAGGCAGGAGCGGAAAAGCCGTCGCCGGAGTTTTTCCGGCTCTGTGTGGAGAAGGCCGGATGTAAGGCAGAGGAATGTGTTTTTATCGGAGATAGCCTGAAAAAGGATGTGGAAGGCGCAGAAAAAAGCGGACTTTACGGGATCTGGTATCATCCGGCGCCGGAAAACCGGAAACATGATATGCAGGAAACCGGAAGCGGATATCCTGTGATTACGTCCTATGAGACATGCCTGAAAGACGGCGGATTCTTTTCGGAAATATAACAAAGGAGAAAAGGCTATGGGATCTTTTACTTACCAGACAATCGTGCTTGTACTGATCGGTGCAGCGGTATTTGTTCTTGGCACGACCAACATAAGGGGACATTTCAGAATGAAAAGACCTGGTATGGTTTTCAAAGGAAAAGTTCTGAATGCAAAGCTGGTGGAACGAAGAGATAAAGAGGACCGGCTGATCCAGCATTATTATGAACTTCAGGTGCAGTGCAGAACACAGAATAAGACATTTAACCACAAGATAAAAAGTACAACAGAGTACGAAAAGGGAGAAGAAATCCAGCTGATGCAAAATGGCGGACAGATCACGATGGTCAGTAATAAATCCATCTCGCTTGGCATTGCCATATTGATAGCTTTCGCCGGGATGGCACTTGCTGTATTTCCGGTAGTTTACCAGAATGCGGGAAAGAAAGAAGGATCTCTTGTACTGACTGTACTTCTTATACTTGCCGGATGCATTACCTTTTTCTCTTATATGAAAGAAAGGGGAAGAAACCTGACAGAAATTCAGGGAGAAATTGTGGATGTTCTCTATTACCGGACCGGGGACAATAAAAGGTTTTCCAAGCCGGTAGAGTCTTATTATCCGCTGATCCGGTGCACACTGGACGGAAAAGAAAAGATTTTCCTCAGCAGCTACAATTCCAGCCGTCCGAATGTCTACAAAGTCGGAAGGGAAATGAAACTTTTCTATGACAAAGAGACAAGAAGCATCGTTGAAAAACGGACAAGCCCGGCACTTCTTGTGGCAGCCGCAGTTCTCTGGTGCCTCGCCCTGATTGGACTGATCAGCAGTTTTATGTAAGAATAGAAAAATGAAGATCCCGGGTTCGCCGTAATGGTTATGGCGGATCCGGGATCGTTTTTGTATCAGGATGGATTTCGGAGATAAATGGAAAGACGCTCGTTTACACACTCATGGATATTCTCTGCGATATGCTTTGCCTTACGGCGGTCAATACCGATTGTATCAGCAACAGCAAGGACATCATCCATTCCGGGATTCGCTCCGTTTCCATGAACTGTTGTTGCATGCTCTCCTCCCAGAGAGTAGCTGTAAGTGAGGTCGTATGCAGGAGACAGGACGAATCGATCCTCCTCTTCCAGATACAGATAAGAGAAGTTTTTGGAGTGGTCGTCTCTGTTGTGAGCAAATACATTGAAACACATCAAGCGGTAAAGCTTTTCTACTTCTTCAAAATCTTCCGTTAATTCCAGAGTGAGTTTCATAAGGATATCATAATCCAGATTTGGAATACGATGGGATGTTTCCAGTAAAGCACTGACAGAAATCATATGAATCCGCTCAACACTTTTGCCCTGCTGATGTTTCCGGTCAAACCGTTTCGTCCCAAAATATCCATCACAAAGTCTGGAAGGAAACAGCCTTGTTTCTTCCATTTTAATTCCACATTCTTTTGCACAAAGAGAATAATCGTATTCCTGACGCCCGATCTGCCCGCGGTCCACAGAGGAGGGAAACTTGATGATCCAGTCTTCGCCGTCTATGTCCGTAAGAATTTTAGGGCGGGCACCGCCGGATGAGCCTCCAAGACGGAAAAGCTCGTCCAGATTCTCTGAATAATCAGTGCGCAGAATACGGCTGCATTCGGCTGCAATCTGGTCCAGATCCATTTGGGATTGTTCGGAATCCAGATGCGTATCCGGCTCATATGTCAATGCACCCATACCGGAGCTCCCTACAATGGAAAGACGATCCAGACTGCCAATTTCATGCGGGTTGATTTGATTTCGTAGCATCAGCCGGTCCACAAGCAGACGTCCCCATCCATCCGGAAGACTGTCGGCAAATACGCCAAAAAGACCTTCAAACGGATCGATCTTAGGAAGAAATACTTTCTTTTCCAGTGGAAGAGAAAAGGGACTGACAGGAAAACCGTCAGCCAGCCATTCATGGTCATACTCAAATGCGGCCAGATGTTTCTGATACTGCATCATTGTCCCGACTTTTCGGTCGTGATAGAAAACATGAAGACGTTCAATCTTTGGCATATGCCACCTCCTCTATAGAGAGAAAAGGAACTTCCTCAAACAGGTCTTCCAGCTCTCCTTCGATTTCCAGTGCGATTGCAATTTTGGTGAGGGAAATCAGCGAGATCTCACCGTTTTGCTCAAACCGCTTCACAGACCCCAGGCTTACTCCTGATTTTTCGCTCAGTCTTTTCTGTGAAATTTTGCGTCTTTTACGGATGCTGCGGATGCGCGACGCAATGAGCTGATCGATTTCCCGTGGTGTTTTGGTTAAAAAATTGTAATTGATCATAGCTAATATATTAGCTTAAAATGGGAAAAAAAGCAAGGGATGGCTAATATTTTAGCTTGATTTTCATAAGTACACAGGAAGCTCCATATTTGACAATTCCTCCACGCCCATGTTAAACTACTTACAGTTTCTCGGAGGGCTGGTACAGCGCTGACTGTGTCCGGCCGGATAAGGGGCGGTCTGAAATGTCCGTCTACGGAGGGGAAATCATTCAGAGGAAATGATGAGCCGGATAAGAGATGAGTTAAGATACTTGTTTCTTATCCGGCTTTTTCCATGAGAATACAATTCAGAACAGGGGGATGAGAGGATGGATTTTCTGAACGGGAAAATCAAAACTATTTATTTTAAGTATCTGGCAGCGGCATTTGGAAGTGCCCTCATCACATCGATCTATTCGATTGTTGACATGGCGATGGTGGGGCAGTACCATGGGCCGGAAGGATCGGCTGCCCTTGCGGTGGTGGCGCCGGTCTGGAATATTATTTACAGTCTGGGACTTCTGATGGGAATCGGCGGATCGGTTCTTTTCAGTATGATCCGGGGAAAAAGCGGGGGTGAGGAAGAACTACGAAGATCCAACGAGTATTTCACGGCATCGGTGATCGGCTCGGTGATCCTTGCGGTAATTGTCTGGATGGGAATTATCTTTTTTGACAGACAGCTTTTAGTTGCATTCGGAGCGCAGGATAATACGCTGACACTTGCAAGAGAATATGTGCGCCCGATTAAAACGGCTATTCCATGTTTTCTGTTTAACCAGATGCTGGCGGCCTATCTGCGGAATGACAAGAATCCGGCCCTTGCTACCGGAGCCGTGCTTGCCGGCGGAATTTTCAATATTTTCGGGGACTATTTCTTCGTGTTTGCGTGTGATATGGGTGCGTTCGGTGCCGGACTTGCGACAGCGATCGGCTCTGCCATCAGCTTTCTTGTCATGCTGACCCATTTCCTGACGAAGAAGAATACACTCCGCCTTGTGAAGCCGACGCGGCTTCTGTGGAAATTAAAGGAGATTACGGTAACGGGATTTTCCACCTTTTTCATCGATGTGGCGATGGGAATTCTGACGATCCTGTTCAACCGTCAGATTGTGATTTACCTCGGAACAAACGCGCTTGCGGTCTACGGGGTGATGGTCAATATCAGTACCTTCGCGCAGTGTTGTGCCTACAGTGTGGGACAGGCCTCGCAGCGATCATTTCCACGAATTTTGGAGCAGGAAAGGGCGGACGGATCCGCCAGACGCTCAAGTACGCGCTTGGAACGGCGGCCTTTTTTGGAATCTTGTGGACGGGGCTCTGCATCTTTTTCCCGGAACAGTTTATCCGTTTCTTCATGAGCCCGACGAAAGAAGTTCTTGCGATTGCGCCGACGATTTTCCGTTGCTATGGAATTTCCTTCCTGCTGCTGCCGCTGAATATCTTTTCCACCTATTATTTCCAGGCTCTGATGCAGCCAAGGACAGCGTTTATCGTTTCGGTGGCAAGAGGGCTTGTCATCAGCGGAATTCTGATCTATGTGCTTCCGGCCGCAGCGGGCGGAAATGCCGTCTGGTTTGCGATGCCGGTTACGGAGTTGGTAGTTGCGGTTTATGTCATCTGTGAGATGATCAAATATACAAAGAAATTAAGCGTGAAGGAGGAATGAGTATGAAGCGGATCATTACGATTGGACGTGAATTTGGAAGCGGCGGGCGCGAACTTGGCCGGAGGCTCTCCGAGGAGATGGGGATTGCCTACTACGATCAGGAGATTATTACCGAGATTGCGAACCGCACCAGCCTGTCGGAACAGTACGTTCAGGCGGTGATAGAACACCGGCCGTCCTTTTCTTTCCCGATTCATATCGGAAGGAGCTTTTATCCGGCGGTCAGCCCGGTGTTTGAGCAGAGCATGGCTGTCTTTCAGGAACAGTTTCGGATTATCAAAGAGATGGCGTTGAAATCGGACTGCGTGATTGTCGGGCGGTGTGCGGATTATATCCTGAAAGAATACCGGCCGATGCGGATCTTTGTCTATGCGGATATGGAAAGCAGGATGGCAAGGTGCCGTGCGAAGGCTCCGGAAGAGGAAGAGATGACAGACAAGGAATTAAAGCAGCACATCCTCGGTATTGATAAAAAGCGTGCAAAATATTATGAATTCTATACCGGACACAAATGTGGAGACAAGCTGAATTTCGATCTGTGCGTCAATACATCCGGAATTGTGATCAAAGAGATCGTGCCGGGCATGGCGGCCATGCTGAAACGATAGTCGGACAAAAAGATAGGTAATCAGATAGAATTTCCGCCTGTTGACGCAGTATGATGAAATCCATTATAATTTTCTTATATAAACCTTTGTATAGGAGAAAGGCTTTCAAATGTGGAGTAGGCGCTGTTTCTGTGAGAAATACAATCATTTGCGGGAGAGTGGGAAATGAAGGATATCAATTTTATCTGGCCGGTCATTTTATTCCTTTTAGGCTTGCTTATGTTAATCAATCCGAAGCTGCTTTGGAAAATAGAAAATTGTTTTACTGTGAAAGATGGAGAACCAACGGATTTATATATTGCATTTATGCGAATAGGCGGACTCTTATTTATGTTTGCATCAATCATTTTTTCAGTAGTATGCTTTGCATAAATCATGATGTTTAAAGAGATGGGACGATTCCAGGAAGGATTGAGACTCTGAAAAGACTCAAATTTCAAGGGATCGTCCATTTATTGTGGAAAGAGCCGGAAAATGGAATCCCGAAGTTTCTAATCATTTGAAACAACGGACTGGAATTCGAACTCTCGTAATCTGTCCTTTTTTTTCGGAGCTTCCGACTTCGTCAATGAGACGTTCCTCGCAGGCATCTCCGATGATTTCCAGCCGATTTTCACGAATGAAAGAAAAGAGCCGCTCGTAAATGGAATCCGTATCCTCCAGAGAACCCGGACCGCAGGCGGCCGCAAATAATCCGGCAGGGATGCTGGCGTTTGCAAGGGAAGCATCCTTTACAAAGGCGACAATTCGGGAGACAGTTTTTGTCTCTTGTTTTTTGAGCTGTTCTCTGGCAGTCAGATAACCTTCGGGATAACCGAAGGTGACGTGGTTCTGCTTGCAGTGCAGATAGAAATCAAGCCAGATTTCATCCGGAATGGCCTGCCGGTCCGCTTCGAAGGGTGTGCTCTGAAAAATCAGTGTTTCCTCAAAAGAAAGGAGCTGTACGTTACGGGTATCCATGGATGTTCCCTCCTCCAGCCGGACGAGCCGTTCCTCCAGCATACCTTGTACAGACTGGAGGCTTCGGATTTTTTCAGTCAGGTTTTGCTGCTGTTCTTTCAGAAAGGACAGGGCATGTCCGGGTGTGATATCAGCTGTATAGTCTTTGATTTTCGAGAGAGGAATCCCCAGTTCTTTTAAAATCTGAATCATTGAGATCACATAAATCTGTTCATGGGCATAGTAGCGGTAACCGTTTGGGGCAGTGTATTTGGGGCAGAAGACGCCGATCGTATCGTAAAAGATCAGTGTTTTCCGTTTCACTTCCGAAATACGGGAAAATTCGCTGATTGTCAGAAGATGCTGATTCTGTTTCAATGCTGATTTCCTCCATGATCTGGTATTTATAAGAGACTATACGGCGGCAGGGCGGGAATGTCAAGAAGGGGAATGGGAGCTGATTGTAGATCATTATTGCAAGCCCAAATGTGAGTTTTTGAATTACTGTCCGGAGAAAAAGTCCTGTGGGCGGTTTCCGGTAAAATAGCAAAAAAGGTACTGAGTTTTCTTTTGAACTCAGTACCTTTTTCTGTTTTATGACTGTCTTATGATCTTTCTGAACAGGAATCTTACCAGTGGTCCGGCATAGCACATCTGCCAGAAGAAGGCCATCGGGAAATTCATCACGATGGTCTGGATCCAGACCGGAATCACGTTGATTCCTGCATCTTTGAACAGCAGTGTGGCCGCAAGACTCATCAGCGGACACATCCACATCACAGTAATGGCGGAGATTGCCAGCACCAGATGAAAAGGATTTTCTTTTTCCGGGTCTACGATTTTAAAAGCGGTCTTTTTTACAACATTACCTACAAAGAAAAAGTCCAGAAGAAAGGCGATTGGGTACATGATGATCAGTTCATGAAAGGCTGCTCCGAATACGGCATAATTCATTCCGCCCATGTTCAGTGCAATATTGTAGCAGATCATGGCATAAACCATGAAAAATACCATCAGAAGTGAAAAAATGAGTTCCTGTTTTTTAGTTCTTGGCATAAAAAATCCTCCTTATGAATGAATAATAAATCAGCAGAAAAATCGTGTTGTTCGTTATTCATTCGGGAGAATGTACGTTTCCAATAAAGACCTGAATTTTCCGAGTCACCAGTCTATCATAAGACGGGATCTGCGGTCAAGAAAAAATTTTTAAAGGGGCTTGCTTGTGACGTTACGTCATGAAGTATACTAGGAGCAGGAGGTGACACGGACATGGAAAAACAAAGAGCAGTACCGAAGGGATTTATGACCGTTGGGGAAGTGGCAAAGAAGATGAATGTCACAGTCCGGACATTACAGCACTATGACAGAGAAGGACTGCTTTCGCCTTCTTCCATCAGTGAAGGCGGGCGGAGGCTTTATACAGATAAAGATGTAATCCGTCTGCACCAGATTTTATCTTTGAAACAGCTTGGATTTTCCCTGCAGGATATCAAAAACCGTCTGATTCCGCTGGATACGCCGGATGAGGTGGCGGATGTTCTGGCACAGCAGGCAGAAGAAGTGAGACGGAAAATCGAAATTCTGTCCGAATCATTGAGGGAGCTTGACATTCTGCGGGAAGAAGTGCTTCAGATGCAGTCGGTAGATTTCAAAAAGTATGCGGATATTATCGTAAACCTGCAAATGAATAATGAGTATTACTGGCTGATCAAGCATTTTGATGATCAGACACTGGAGCACATCCGAAGCCGCTTTGACCGGGAAAGCGGAACGGATTTTATGAACCGGTTTCAAAAGCTGCAGGAAGAAGCAATACGGCTTTACATAGCGAAAGTTCCGGCCGACAGCGAGCAGGGACAGCACTTTGCCGAGATTTACTGGAAGATGATCACGGAATTTACCGGAGGGGATTTGAGTATGCTCTCCAAATTGGTGGAAGTTGGAAAATTTGAAGGAACGGATCCAAAATGGCAGGAAAAACAGGCGATGGCCAATGAGTATGTCGGGCAGGTTCTGGATGTTTATTTTTCCCGGCTGGGAGTGAATCCGTTTCAGGAGGAAGATGCATGACAAAAGCAGTACAGGTTTGTGGATTAAAGAAAAGTTACGGGACACATACGGTGTTGAAAGATCTGAATTTTGGTGTGAATCAGGGGGAAATTTTTGGAATCCTGGGGATAAATGGTGCGGGTAAAACGACGGCCATGGAATGCATCGAGGGGCTGAGAACATATGACGAAGGACAGATCAATGTTCAAGGGAAAACCGGAATTCAGCTGCAGTCGGCATCACTGCCAGAGCATATCCGGGCGATGGAGGCGGTCCGGCTGTTTGCAAAGTGGAATCACTGCGTGCCGGATGCGGGAATGCTGAAGGAGCTTGGCATTCCGGAATTTGCAAAGAAGCAGTATTATCAGTTATCGACGGGGCAGAAGAGACGCCTCCATCTGGCACTTGCCCTGATACGGGATCCGGATCTCCTGTTTCTGGATGAACCGACAGCAGGACTTGATGTGGAAGGGCGTTTGTCACTTCATAGTTTGATCCGAAAGCTGAGGAAAAATGGAAAGACCATTGTAATGACAAGCCATGATATGGCAGAAGTGGAAAGCCTCTGTGACCGGATTGGGATTTTAAATGGGGGCAGCCTTGTATTTCTCGGAACGGTAGAGGAACTTGGTGAAAAGGTTGGAAAGCAGTACCGGATTTCGATTCGGACAGAACATGGCACGGAAGAGTTCGAATCAGAAGACATTGGAACAGATCTGATGAAACTGTTGGAACAGTACCGGAAGAGGAGTGCGACGATTCTGGATCTTCATGTGGACCGGGGATCGCTGGAACAACACTTTATGAAAATCACAAAGGGGGAATGACGGATGAATGCATTCTTTTACGGAGTCTCGCTCCAGTGGAAAATGGATATCCGGAGCCGGACGCTTCTGCTTACCTGCTATCTGGTGCCGCTTCTGTTCTTTGCGGTGATGGGAGGCATTTTTACTTCTGTCATGCCGGAAGCCAAGGAGACACTGATCCAGTCCATGACCGTGTTTGGCGTTTCCATGGGTGCGCTCATCGGTGTTCCACCTTCTCTTGTGGAAATCTACGGAAGTAAGATCCGGCAGGTTTACAAAGCCAACGGTGTTCCCGGGTGGCTTGGATTCTTTACGACAGGTCTTTCTGCGTTTGTACATTTGTTTTGCATGAGTATGATTCTCTTTTTTTCTGCGCCACTGTTTTTTGACGCAGAATTTCCGGAACATCCGGCTGCATATGTGGTTTCACTGGTACTGTTTCTGGTTGTTACGACCAGCGTGGCAGGCGTGATCGGTCTGATGGTGAAAGATCAGAGTAAGACCTCCATGTGGTCGATGCTTGTCTTTCTTCCGTCGATTCTTTTGCCAGGCATTTTGTTCCCGAAAGAACTGCTCCCGAACGCGCTGCAGGTCATCGGAAATGCGTTTCCGGCTGCATGGGGATATTGCCTGATGACAGAAGCGGGAGGATGGATGAAGAACGTCATTCCACTTGCGGTGATTCTGGTTCTTGCACTGCTGCTGTGTAGCATTGGCATTCGCTGGAACAAAGAATAAAAATGGAACTGCACATATCCGGTCAAGAAAAAAGGAGTCCCATCGTGTAAACTAATAATTAGCAAGACCAGACCATGCGGGAATAGGGAGGTGAAAGAAGATGGAAACAGAAGGACTGGAGAGGGTACTTGATTATATTGATACACATATTTCTGAGAAAATCAGTCTGGCAGAACTGGCGGAACTTGCAGGCTACAGTCCTTTTTATTTCAGCAGACTGTTTTCGAGGATCATGGGAATTTCGGTGACCGGATATATACGGATCCGAAAACTACAGCATGCACTGGCTGATCTGGCAGAAGGAAACAAGGTGCTGGATGTATCGCTTCGATATGGATTTGACTCGCATGAGGGCTTTACGAGATCATTTACAGACATGTTCGGGATGGCACCAGGTAAGGCGAAACGGTATCTTGTCTCGTATAAGGTGCCGCAGTACCGCATTCCGGATGAAAACGATGGGAGGATGGCGATGGAATTACAAGAAAGACAGATGGATCTGGGAGACAGTCTGCATGAACTGATATTTGAAGTGCTGAGAACGTCTTTGGAAGAGGCGGAAGAAGGTTTCTGTACGAAGATTGAGGTAGTACTGCATTCTGATTGCAGTGTCCGAATTGTAGATAATGGGAGGGGAATTCCGCTTACACAGAATACGGAGAAAGACCGGGAAGTGCTGGACAGGATCTTTTCTGGATATCCATTATCGGGGCCGGCCTGTCTGCGGACAGAGGAGATAGCGGGATATAGCCTGAAGACAGTGAATTCTCTTTGTGAAAGACTGAAGATCAGGACTTACCGGGACGGCTTTGAGTTCTGGCAGGAATATATACGGGGAATCGCGCAGCACGAGGTTATGAGTGAGCCGTGTGATCATGAACCAGGGACAGAAATTTTGTTCCGGCCGGACCGGGCAGTGTTTGGAGAAAAGAGGATCTCCGCGGATAGAATCCGGGAATGGGTGCGGAAGCAGACCGGAGAGAGGAACACGCCTGTAATCCAAATAAGGGAAGAGGACTAAAAGAGGTACGGGCTGCTGCGAAATATTCGTAGTCAGCCCGTTGAAATCTTCTTGACTTTGAAATCTTACAAGTGTAATATTAAGACACAAGGAAGAAAAGCAGATAGATTCTTGCATTTCCGGGAAGATATTTTACAGTGGTGACAGATGGAAAAGGAGAGAAGTTCTTGAGCTGGAAGAAGTGGATGATTGCAGGCTGGATTCTTCTGTTTGCCGGGGCGGGGTGCAGTATTGCCGTGGAAAGAGAGGACGGATACAGGCAGGAAAATCAGCAAAAAACAGAAAGACAGGAAAAAGAAGAGCGGATTTCCAGGGAATCCGAACAGCTTGCAGAGGGATTCCGGGAAATTTACGAAGAGGAGAGAGGCAGAGGGGAAAAAGATACGCTGGCATTTCAGCAACAGATCATACAGGCCATCGGGGAGCAGGGATATGCGGCGGTTGACACGGACAATCAGATTAACATGGTACATCCCGGGCAGGTCCAGGACTTCTGCGAAAGCGCAGAACAAGGAGAAGAAGACTCAGTGGTGTTTTTCTGTGTAACGGACGAAGGCGGCTGGATCCGCTATGATCTGGAGACCCAGGATGGCAACATAGATGTGACGGAATCTTCCCTGCGGTGGGAGAACGACAACCCGGAGGTCTATTATTATCATGAATTTGAAGCGGCCTCATGGGATTATACGGACAAGGGATATCTGTTTTTTGAAGAATCCCGTCCGGCAGGATACGACGGCGCTCCGGGGCAAAAAGCCTTCCGGGTCAAGCCGTTGGATCAGACATGCAGGGAGGCTTACCAGACCTATCTCGCATCTGTCGGATATGAGCGGAATAATCTGCTGATTACCGACTGGACGGAGCAGGACAGCAAAGAACTGGATTTTTACGATCTGTATGAACGGCTTTGCCGCGCAAAATATGGGGAAATTGTTCCATATGAAGCAAAGGAAGGGGCAGAATATCATGTGCCGGAAGAAGAAATTGAAGAAGTTCTGCAAAGTTATTTTTCCTTTGACAGGCAGACAATCCGGGAACACATGAAGTATCAACCGGAGAGCGGCACCTTTCTCTACCGCCCGCGGGGGCGTTATGATGGAGGCTCGCCATACGGGCCGTATCCGGAAGTGACCGGATATAAAGAACTGGAGGATGGAACGGTTCAGCTTACCGTGGAAGCGGTATGGGAGATGGAAATGCTGGACTGTGCCATGAAGAGTGAACTGGTGGTGCGCCCGATGAAAGACGGGGGTTTTCAGTATGTATCCAACCGCGTGATTTCCAGGGAGGAAGGGATGACCAGTTTCTGGTATAAGCCAAGGCTCACAGAGGAGGAGTGGAATCATTACTATGGGGAGTAAAAAAATTTACAGGAAATATGCTATGCTTATAGTTCTCCTGATTCTGCTGATTGGTCTGAGCGGCATCATGCTGAGCAGAGACAGAAAAGGAAACAGCCAGAGCAAAGGGGAAGAAGCTGAGGCAACAGAGCAGACAGAACAGTGGGAAAAGGGATACAATCTTCCGCTGGATACCCAAAAGGAGAAAGATGCAGAAGAAGAGTGCAGTGCGGCAATGGAGCTGATTTCCAGTCAGTATCAGAACATGGATAAAGGGAATACATCCGATGGAGTATTATCCGATGAGGAGATTGTCGCCCTGAAGGAGGTGCTGAAGGAAGACGGATTGACGGTAACCGGCGCGGATGCCTATTCGACAATGGAGAACTATGAAACGATGGAAGACTTTCTGGCAGATTGTCAGGATGGAAAAGAGGGAACGATGGTTCTTTATAAGGTGAAGTCCAGCGGCGGGTTGAACCGGACGGAGTTTGAGTATGACGGGGAAGACCTGTATGTGGTGGATACCATTTCCGAGTGGAGCGGTGACGGGGAACCTGTCATTTCTTCCACTTCCTATACAAGGGTGAAATGGTGGAACTACACGGAAAAAGGATGGCTTTCCTACGAGTTGTGTGCGCCGCAGCCGCCGGAAGTTACGGAAGTCGTGGACGCATCCACCATGATACGGATCCGGCCCATGGAAGAAACGTACCGAGAACTTTCCAGGAAGTGTGTTCTGGCACTTGGATATCAGGGAAATAATCTACTTTGTTCAAACTGGAATACGTCCGATCTTTCCAGACTGGATTACAATGGAGTATTTGAATCATTCTATGAAATGAAATATGGAACGATCATAGATTATGACCGGTATGCGGACGGGATCGAGGCGGAAGAATTTGAAAGTCTGATCATGGAATATCTTCCGGTGACGAAAGATGAACTCAGGGCCTGTGCAGAATACGATGCAGAGACAGGAACCTATTTGTGGGTACGGCTTGGAACCGGAAATTATTCCCCTACTACGTTCGGAACTTCCATTCCGGAAGTTGTAAAGGCAGAAGAAAAAGGGAACGGCATCGTGGAACTGACGGTGCAGGCGGTGTGCATGGCAGCGTGCAATGACAATGCAATGACCCATAAACTCACCGTGCAGTTTTCGGATGACGGGACATTCCAATATCTGGGAAATGAGATTTCCGAGGAGGAACTTGCGAAAGTGCCGGAATATCAGTACCGGCTTGGAAAACAGTGGGAAGAAGCGGACAAGGAGTAAATATTCCTGTCCGCTTCATTTTGCGTGAATTTAAAGGGATTCATCAGAATAAATCCCCAGATCCGATAAGATGGAAAGGGTGATGGATGCTGCTGCGCTTCCGGCTGCATCTTTGCCCCGAAGGTTTGATGCAAAGAAGACCGGGTGCCCGGAAGACTCTACAAAACCGACAAACCAGCCGTTGATGTTCTGTCCGTTTACTTGTCCGGTTCCCGTCTTTCCATAAAGGGCAGTTCCCGAAGATGAGGAAAGGCAGATAGCATCTTTGACCGTTTCAATATGTGACGGATCGAAATTCCAGTCGTTGTAATAAAATGAAACAAGAAGCTGCACCTGCTCCACCGGAGAAATTTTCAGAGAAGATTCCATCCAGTAAGAAGAAAGATCTCCCTGAAGGGATTCATTTCCATAGCCGATCTGATGCAGGTAGGAACGCAGGACGGATGCGCCCATCTGATGATCCAGATTCTGAAAATACCAGTTGACGGAGGAGGTCATTGCACTTTGCAGTGTCTGATCCTGATTCCACTCTTCAAATGGATACGATTCATCCGGCTGTGGAAGAAAGTTGTGTTCCGGAGTGATTATCCCTTCTTCCAGAGCAAACAGGGCATCAAAAATCTTATAGGTCGAATCCGGTGAAACCCGGCTGCGGGCAAGGGATTCGTTGTAGATGGTCCAGTCGTCCGCTTCCATATCGTACAGGACAAAACATCCCTCATAGCCCTGGAAATAGGCGGAAAGGGAAGATGAAGTACCGGAAGCTCCATTTTCGGGAAGCGCCGCATTTTCTGCCGCTGCATCGGAGGAAAGAAAGGGAACCGATGCGGACAAAAGGAGACAGATCAGGAAAAAGGCGCACCCGTTTTTGAATCGCCTAAAGGGTGTAGGCTTCTGGTAGGAAGCAATGCAAAGAATCCGCTTTCGGATCTGTTTTTTATTTTCTCCAAGTCCGGCTGTAAAAGGAAACGGATGAAGCGATGTTTTCCGGGCAAACCGGATGAGGGTCTGCCCATATTCGGCATAGGAAGCTTCATCGAGCAGGGACAGCACAGAAGCATCGCAGGCAATTTCCCGGTCTTCCCGCATGGTGTGAAGAGAAAGGCGCATCAGCGGATGAAACCAGTAGACCATACCCGCAAGATTCATCAGATGTCCGATGAGTGAATCCCAGTGGCGGTAATGAAACAGTTCGTGAAGCAGAATATACCGGAGATCCTTTTCCTGATAATCAGAGATCAGGTGAATCGGAAGGTAAATGCTGGGACGAATGACCCCGGCCATAACCGGAGACTTTAAAAAGGCATTGCTGTACACGGGAATCTTCCGCCGGATGTGCAGTTCCTCCAGACACGACTGATACAGCGCTTTTGCTTTTTCATGCTGCAAAGGAAGGGAAGCGTTTTTCAGTGCATGGAGACGAAGTGCAGAACGGATCAGAAAGATTCCCATAAAAAAGACGCCGGCAATCCAGACGGCAAAAAGAAAACCCCAAAGAGAAGACGGCGTTCTCTGTGTAACAGATTCCGTGAAATCATTCATCCATCCGGCGGCAGCAACGTAAGGCTGCATATTCTGGCCTGTTCCGGATACAGCATGAAATGAAAAAGAATGGTTTGACGGCAGGAAAGACCATAAAATATTTCCGGAAAATTTAAAAGGGAGACCCGGAAGAAACGGAATGGCAGACAGTATAAGCAGCACAAGCCAGAGATGGTACCGCATCCGTCCGACAAGCAGTGTTTTGAATACTGTCCGGAGAAAGAAAAAGATACCGATGATTCCACAAAGAAGAAGGCTGCAGAACAGAAAATGTATCATAAAACGTTCCATGATCAGCGGCCTCCTTTTTTTGATGTTCCGGACAAAAGCGCACGCAGTTCATCGAGGTCTTCTTCCGAAAGGCGGTCCTCCTCCAGGAAAGAGGAAACCATTTCGGTGAGATCCCCATGGTAAAAACGCTTCAGAAAAGAAGAACTCTCCTGTCCGATATATTCTTTTTCTCCGACCAGAGGAG
This sequence comes from Drancourtella sp. An12, assembly GCF_002160935.1. Taxonomy (NCBI): domain Bacteria; kingdom Bacillati; phylum Bacillota; class Clostridia; order Eubacteriales; family Oscillospiraceae; genus Drancourtella; species Drancourtella sp. An12. Next base: position 73,225 of record NZ_NFLO01000002.1, read on the forward strand.
TGTAGACAAAGATACGTCCCTGCTTTTCGTAGGTCAGAGCACCTTTGTTGACCAGCCGCTTGATCAGCGTCTGAATCGTTTTCGGACTCCAGGATGTCGTTTTCTCCAGACATTCCGTGATTTCATTTGTGTTGACCGGGGCACGCTGCCACACGATTTTCATGACTTCAAATTCCGCCTCGGAGATTTGCGGCAAACGGGTCATAACAGATTCCTCCCTTCAATCTTACAAATGTAATAGTTATATTATAAAAGAGAATACATCCAATTGTCAAATAAAGCGGGGAAAATGGAGAAGAAACCTATGCTTCATCCAGAGAAAGAGATTCCCGCAGGACAGAAATAAATTTTTCCACCGGTTTGGAAAACACCTGATACTTTTTCCAGATAATTGACATCTCTATCTCCAGTGCCGGATCAAGCGGACGAAAGCAAAGAGTACTGTCTCCGGTCGTATTGATCAGATGGTCAAAACTAAACGCATAGCCCAGCCCTTCATCGACCAACCGGGAAGCATTGTAAATCAGATTGTAGGTGGCTACAATACGAAGATCAGCCGGATCCCGCTTCAACCACTGCAGCACCTGGCCGCCGTTGGACTCCTGCTGGGAGACGATCAACGGCTGATCCCAGAGATCTTCTCTCCGGATTGATTCCTTCTCGGCAAGAGGCGAATCCTTACGCATCAGCACACCCCAGATATCCCGTACCGGAACTTTCAAAGCATGATATTTCGTCAGATCTACAGGACCAAAAACAATTCCAAAATCAATCAGTCCCCTGTCAAGAGACTCTCTCACAAACACAGCATTTCCACTTGAAATATGAAACTGGATGCCGGGATAACGCGACTGCATCTGCTTTGCCGCCCGCGCAATCAGCCGGATCCCGTCAGTCTCACCGGCACCAATATAAATATCACCGATCAGAACATCATCAGAAGCAGAGATCTCAGACTCCGTCTTTCGGACAAGCTCGAGAATCTCCTCAGCCCGCTTACGCAGAATCATCCCCTCTTCTGTAAGCGTAATCCGCCGGGAACCCTTACCACCCCGGATAAAAAGTTTCTTACCAAGCTCATCCTCCAGGTTTTTAATCTGCGTAGAAAGCGTCGGCTGTGAAAGATGCAACGACTCGGCAGCATGAACAATACTCTGTTCCCTTGCAATCGCAAGAAAATATTGAAGAACACGAAGCTCCATAAACACATTCCTCCATCAGACTTATCACACAAAATATAAACTATACAAAATTTAAAACATACTATAAAACACTACAAATACTATACCCCGAAGCAGAATAGGTTTCAACTATAAATCCTTATAAACTATAAATAATTACTATCTTATACGCTTTATCGGGGACGTGTTCCGGTGCACAGGTACACGACGTAAATGGACAAAAAAGTCTCAAAACCCGCATAAAATAAGGCCAAAACCGAATTGTCAGATTTTTTCCATCGGGGACAGGTTCCGAAACGCCGGAACACGTCCCCGAAAAATATCCATAACTTTCAGCTATGAAAAGGCATAGTACATAAGTATTTGCTATTTTGTTTTGGCCGTTCTATAGTTAGTTTAGTAAGGAGACTGGGTATTATCCAGGAGCAGGTATTTATAAAGAAGATCGTGAGGAGGTTTTGGAACATGGCAGAAAGAGAATTAGTAAAGCAGGCGTATCTGACAGGGGAAAGGCCGTTGTTTCATGCGGAGCATACGGATGTTTATGATACAATTTTTACAGATGGGGAGTCGCCGTTAAAGGAGAGTGGTGATATCAGGCTTTATGGCAGCATGTTTAAATGGAAGTATCCGCTTTGGTACTGTAATCATATCTATGCGGAGGACTGTACATGGTTTGAGATGGCGAGAGCGGGTGTATGGTATACAAATGATATCACGGTGAAAAATGCGGTCATTGAGGCGCCGAAGAATTTCCGGCGCTGTCAGGGGGTGCATCTGGAATATGTGACATTCCCGAATGCGGCTGAGACTTTCTGGAACTGCAGTGATGTGACAATGGAACATGTTACGGCAAAGGGTGATTATTTTGCCATGAACAGTGAAAATATGAAGCTGTCCGATTTCCAGCTGATAGGGAATTATTCTTTTGACGGTGTGAAAAACATGGAAATCCGAAATGCCAAGATGCTTTCGAAAGATGCGTTCTGGAACAGTGAGAATGTGACGGTTTATGATTCTTTTATTTCAGGAGAGTATCTGGGATGGAATGCGAAAAATCTGACATTGATTAACTGTACAATCGAGAGTCTTCAGGGGATGTGTTACATCGACAATCTTGTAATGAAGAACTGTCGTCTGCTGAATACGACGCTGGCCTTTGAGTATTCGACTGTGGATGCTGAAATTCATGGAAAGGTGGACAGTATCCTGAATCCGTCCGGCGGTACGATCTGCGCGGATGAGATCGGAGAACTGATTATTGAAAAAGACAGGATTGACCCGGAGAAGACCAGGATCTGCTGCAAGTCGGTTGAAGAAAAGCTGGATCGATTTTGTGCATAATCGGGCAGGACAGGAGGAAACAGGGTATGAATTATGATTTTGATAAGCCGGTTAACCGGCGTGGAACTCTGTCTGTAAAATGGGACGTTGCCGGGAATGAGCTTCCGATGTGGGTGGCGGATATGGATTTTGAAACGGCGCCGGAGATCCAGGATGCAATTCAGAAAAGAGCAGGCCACGGTGCTTTTGGATATACTTTGATCCCGGATGAATGGTATGAGTCCATTCAGAACTGGTGGGAGACGCGCCATCAGTTCCGGATAGAAAAAGACTGGATGATTTTCTGTACCGGCGTGGTGCCGGCCATTTCCAGTGCGGTTCGGAAACTTACGACTCCGGCGGAGAAAGTCGTGCTTCTGACACCGGTTTACAACATTTTTTTCAATTCGGTTGTAAATAATGGAAGATATGTTGTAGAGTGTCCGCTTTCCTATGATGGAGAATGTTATGATGTGGATTTCGAAGCGCTGGAAGAAGTGCTTTCTGATCCCCAGACGACTATGTTGATTTTCTGTAATCCGCACAATCCGGTGGGGAAAATCTGGACGAGAGAGACGATGGAGCGGATTGGAGAGCTGTGCTGGAAATACCATGTGGTGGTTATTTCGGATGAAATTCATTGTGAACTGACGGATCCTGGAAAATCCTATATCCCGTTTGCATCGGTATCGGAAAAGTGCAGGAATAACAGTATTACCTGTATTGCGCCTACCAAGACATTTAATCTGGCGGGGCTACAGACAGCGGCTGTGATGGTGCCGGATGAAACTTTGCGTCATAAGATCTGGCGGGCCTTGAATACGGATGAAGCGGCGGAGCCGAATGTCTTTGCCATGACGGGGGCAATCGCGGCTTACCAGAAAGGTGGCCCGTGGCTGGATGCACTGAGAGACTATCTATATGAAAATAAACAGGCTGCGGTGGAATTTATCAAAAAAGAGATCCCGAAGATTCATCTGGTTCCTTCCGAAGCTACGTATCTTCTCTGGATTGACTGCCGGGAAATTACAGAGGATTCGGAAAAACTGGCTGCGTTTCTGAGGAAAGAGACCGGGCTGTATTTGTCGTCCGGAATCCAGTACGGCAAAACAGGAGAGGGATTTCTTCGAATGAATATTGCATGCCCGAGGGCGGTTCTAAAAGACGGACTTCAGAGATTGAAGGATGGAATCACTTTATATATTTATACATAAGTACAATCTTTTTGTAATATTGGACAGAAAAAGCGCTCAGTGATAGCGCTTTTTTGTCTGTTCTGGTAGAATGAATTTACAAAATTTTAAGGCATCATGCATAACCATTCTGGTTGTGTCAAAGGAGGATTGTAATGAGTGAGGAAAAGAACGCATTTTGCGGGACATTAAGTGAGGCATCCGTCATTCAGAAGGATGCGGACAGAAGCAATATCGTATATCTGTCATTTCAGGAAGGAATCAAAGGGAAGATTACATTTCTGGAAGAATCGATTTTCCGCTACGATGTAAGTACAGATGGAGCATTTCCGGAATATGCTGCTCCAAGAGATGAGGCGCATACGGCAAAGATCCAGCAGTATCCGGATGAATCAGATGCATACGCAAAGCCGGAAGTAAATGTGGAGGACCAGGGAGAATCCATCACTATACAGTGCGGCAGAACAAAAATTGTATTCGAGAAAGCAAAAGCACTGATGACAGTCTATGCAGGAGAACGTAAGGTGATGGAGGAAGCAAAGCCTCTGGAATTTACTTCGGAAGAGACGATTCAGACACTTCTGCGCAGTGAAAATGAGCATTTCTACGGCGGCGGAACACAGAACGGCCGGTTTGTGCATACAGGCCGGAAGATTCAGATTGTCAATGAAAGTGCATGGATGGATGGAGGCGTGGCATCTCCGAACCCATTTTATTATACGACAGGCGGATATGGTGTGCTGAGAAATACGTTCTCAGACGGACTCTATGATTTCGGTGAGTCAGATGCGGATGTGGTTACGGCTGCACACAAAGAGCACCATTTCAGTGCGTATTATTTTGTTACCGAAAATGAAGGAGGCCGTCAGATCGTTATGGATCTGCTTCGGGCTTACTACCATGTGACAGGAAATCCGCTGCTGCTCCCGGAGTATGGATTTTATGAAGGACATCTGAACTGCTATAACAGGGATGCGTGGTCAGATGAAGCGGGAGATAAGGCGTGGAATGTCAAGGGAACCGAGTCTCACCTTAACGAAGGAACCACCCATTATGAAAGTGGAATGGCAACCGGCTACCGGCTTTCCAAGGGACAGCATTCCGAGTCGTTAAACGGAGAAATGCCGACAGTGGCTGTGGAGAACTACCCGGAAAATGTAGATACTCCATATGAATATTCGGCAAGGGCTGTACTGGACAAATATCTTCAGTATGACATGCCGCTTGGATATTTCCTGCCAAACGACGGATACGGCGGAGGTTACGGCCAGAATGGCTACTATGTACAGGGAGGCGTTCTGGAAGACGGAAGCAGTTCCGAAGAGCGCATCGCTGCGGTGGACGCCAATGTAGAAAATCTGGCACGCTTTACAGAGTACGCCAACAAAAGAGGTGTGGCGTCCGGACTGTGGACAGAGAGCAACTTAAGCCCGGATTCAGACGAGAAGACCTACTGGCATCTGCTCCGTGATTTCCGTAAGGAAGTAACCAGGGGCGGCGCTACTACGCTGAAAACGGACGTGGCATGGGTCGGACCGGGATATTCCTTCCAGTTAAATGGAGTCAAGACAGCGTACGACATTGTCACAACAGCAGAAAACTTCCGTCCGAACATCATTTCTCTGGACGGCTGGGCAGGCTCTCAGAGATTTAACAGTGTATGGAGCGGCGACCAGACCGGAGGAAACTGGGAATATATCCGTTTCCACATCCCGACCTACATTGGAAGTTCCTTAAGCGGAAACCCGAATATCGGAAGTGATATGGACGGAATTTTCGGCGGGAAATCGCTGATTGCGGCAAGAGATTACCAGTGGAAATCCTTTACACCGCAGATGCTCAACATGGACGGATGGGGAAGCTATATGAAAGCACCGTTTACTTTCGGTGATCCGTATACCGGAATCAACCGGATGTATATGAAGATGAAATCCATGTTGATGCCGTATATTTATACCTGCGCGGTGTCCGCATCCAATCTGGAAACCGGAAATGAGGATACAGGCCTTCCGATGGTGAGAGCGATGTTCCTGGAATATCCGGATGATGAGTATGCATACAGCCGTTCCATGCAGTATCAGTTTATGCTCGGCTCCAGTATTCTGGTGGCGCCGGTTTACCAGAACGTGGCAGGAGACGAGATGGGAAATGATGTAAGAAATCATATTTATCTGCCGGATCCGGAGCAGATCTGGGTAGATTATCTGACCGGAGAACTGTATCAGGGCGGGCAGGTTTTAAATAACTTTGATGTTCCGCTCTGGAAGCTGCCTGTCTTTGTAAAACAGGGAGCGATTCTGCCGATGTACGAAGCAAACAATACGCCGGATGCAGTGAAAAAGGATCATAGAATCGTTGAAGTATGGCCGGCAGGTGAAACGACCTATACCGTATACGAGGATGACGGAAAATATATTTCCAATGAGACAGAAGAAGACGAAGCATACGGAACGATCGACCATGTTTCCTACGGGGATCATGTTTCTACCCGGTACACATCTAAAGTAGAGGGAGACAAGGCAGTTCTGACGGCAGAACGGTCCGAAGGAACTTATGAAGGATATGAACCAGACCGCAGTACAACATGGATTGTCCATCTGACACAAAAACCGGATGCGGTGCTTGTAAAGAACGGAGCAGAGACTCTGAAAGCAAGAGAAGCCAGAGATTTACAGACACTGGAAAACCAGATGCCGGATGCGGGCGAGGCACTTTATTACTATGAGGAAGCTCCAAAACTTCGTACTTTTGCATCCGCAGATGAGAAAGAGCTTGCAAAGATGACAGATGAAGTTCGGACGGCACCGAAGCTTTACATCCGGCTTCCTAAAGTGGATGTGACAGCAGTAGAACAGTCCGTGGAAATTCAGGGATTTGTCTGTGAGATGGAAGTAGGAAAAGAGCAGGAAAATCCGGCGCTTTGCGTGCCGGAGCTTACGATCGCGGAAGAGGAGAAAACAGCTTCCTCCATGTGGCTGCGCTGGACAAAGACAGATGGTGCTTCCAGTTACGAAATGCTGGTAGACGGACAGCTTTATACGATGGGAGACGCAGACTCTTATCTGCACGATGATCTGGATTATCATTCCGAACATAGTTACCAGATTCGTTCCAGAAATGCAGATGGCTATTCTGCATGGAGCAGCGAGGTTCGGACGATGACGCTGTCTGATCCGTGGAGAAATGAAATCGGAGCAGCAGGTAAGGTAACATTTACCGGAAGCGATGAGGCCGGCCCGCTGAAATATGCGACAGATCACAGTTTCCGTGGCCTCTTCTTCTCGGCAGACGATGTTGCAGGACAGAAGATCCCGTTCATCTACGATTTTGGCGCGGCATACGAACTGGACAAATTCGAATACTATCCGCGTGACAGCTATGGAAGCGGTACAGTACAGCGTATGAACGTCTACTCCAGTATGGACGGAGTACACTGGAAACTGGAGTGGAACGGAGCCGAACACGATGCATGGACGTACAATACGGATCTGGATGTGGAGGAAAACGTACAGACCGTACCACTTACCGGTGTTCTTGCACGCTTCCTGAAACTGGAAGTAACAGAGTCTTTAAGAAATTACTTTGCGGCACACGAACTTCCGGTTTACAAAAAAGACGGCACGAAACCATTTGCTGTGGGAAGCACAAACAAGAATGAAGAAGTCTCCGAAGGAGATTACACGAACATGAAGAACTATCTCGGAACCTCTATCAAGGACGGATCCAACTTCGTGGATCAGATTCAAAAGAGAGGCGGAGATATCAACATGAATGGTGTTTACGATGTATACGACTACGCATACACCATGTTCCAGCTGGACGGAGGCACAAAGCAGACCGGAACTGTTTCCGGAAAGATTCTCCTCGTGCCGGAAAAAGAAACGGTCAAAGCAGGAGAAACCTTTACAATTACTGCAATGGCAGAAGAGGCTGAAAATATCAATGCCTTCGGAAAGGTGCTTGACTACGATCCGGCAAAACTGGAATTTGTATCTGTCAGCCGGGAAGACGCAGTTGCTTCAATGGAAGATTTGACAGTCAATAAAGTTTACGGTGATGGAACCGCTTATGTAAACCTCGCATTTGCAAACCGGGGTGACAAGCCGCTCTACAACGGAAGCGGACAGCTTGCAGTCATCACCATGAAAGCACTGGCTGATGTACAGCCGAAGACAGATCTGAATCTGGATGACGTCCTTGCTATCGGACCAGATTTGATCAAATAAAAAAGTAAGAAAAAATAATTTTGGAAACAGGGAGCACCAGACTGCCGCCAGAAACGGCAAAAGGTGCTCACTTTTCTGCAATCAAAGCACACCCAACCCCAATATGCCGCTTCGGGGATTTATCTACCTGGCAAGAATTTATCAGAACTATATCAAACAGATAGACGCAAACATTTATGGGAAAACTCTGATTCCTTTACCGGTTCCGAAATATGTGGTATTCTATAATTCATCAGGAAAGTATCAGATTCAGAGCGGAAAAAGAGCAGTCCTGAGTAAAGCGGAACTGCTCTGAATGTGATTCTTTCCAATTGTACCAATTCGCGGACGGTCAGCCAGATCACTTATGGGGATTGGATCTTTCCGGAGAGCCGAAAAAGTTCGTATTCCATATGAAAAACGGGAAAATCCGATGAATTCCTGGCGGCAATCGGATTTCCGGGCATGTTTCGCAGACCTTCCAGTGGGAGGCCTAAAAAGCGATATGAAAAGAACGTTCGTTTATGGGGAAGGAGCATAACTCCTACCCAGCTGCTGCATGGAAGCGCAGCCGCATTCCGGACAGATTGACAGGTCGATGTTCCAGACTGCTTTCAGCAGTTCCGCCATGGACATCCCGGCATAGCGCTGGCGAAACCTCTGCCTCCCCTGAATCCGAAAGATCAGTTTGAGGTTTCTGGATTTCATCCGGTTGTTCAGAAATCCATAATAACGGATCTTTTGAAAACCGGAAGGGAGCACATGCATGAGGAAACGGCGGATAAACTCTTTGTGGCTGAGAGTGATCTGCCGTTTGGGATCTCCCGGTTTTTTTCCCCGTGCTGAGAAAGTCACTTCGGTTTCCGAAACAGAAAGGATGCGGTTGTTCGAAATGGCAATCCGGTGCGTGTAACGCCCAAGATATTCGATGGCATTGCCAAACCCGTTAAACGTCTCTTTGATATAAGGGCACCAGTCTTTGTTATACAAGCTGTTTTTGAAACGCTTCCATTCCCGGGGATCCTGCAGGGAATGACAGGAAGAAGAGAAAACAAGCTTTTCCTGCTGGTAGAGGGAATCCAGGAGGGCGAGATATTTTCCTTTGAATTTATCCCGAAGGACATAGACCGGAATAAAAAAGGCAGAGGAAGCCTTCCGGATTTTCCGGTCAGGGGTCAGTCCGCCGCCGGAGATAATACAATGCATGTGGACATGGTAGTCTAGTTCTTGATTCCAGGTGTGGAGCACCTGGATGATTCCAGGCTTAGCCCCGAGATAGTGCCGGTCAGCAGAGAGTTCCAGAAGGGTTTGGGCACAGCACTGATGGAGCAGACCGTAAAGGAGTCTCTGGTTGCAGTAGATCAGGGGATTGAGCTCATGAGGAAGCGTAAACACCACATGGAAGTAAGGGGAATCGATGACTTCCGCCCTGCGCTGATCGACCCAGAGTTCTTTGAATACACCCTGACAGTTTGGACAGCTGCGGCTGCGGCAGGAATTATTATGGAACTCCATATGACCGCACTCAGAACACCTGCTGACATTGACACCAAGCCCGCCGGACTTGCAGGCAAGGATTGCACGGGAGGCTTTCCGCTGTTCCGGAGACTGAACCTGTTGGGAGAGACAGTAATCGTCATAGGAATCCAGCCAGACTTTTTGAATCGGAAGGTTACTCAACGGAATCACCTCCCGTCCAGTCAAAAGGAGAGGAGACATGCCTGTCCTGGAAGGAAGCAAGATGGATATAGATCAGGGTCGACTTCAAGGACTTGTGTCCCATGAGATTTTTGATGGTAAGCAGGTCGGCCCCGTTTTCATAAAGGTGAGTTCCAAAGGCATGCCGGAAAGAATGGCAGGTGAACCGGTGTTCCCAGCCGAGAAATTCTTCATGGGCACGCAGATGTCTTGTAACGTAAAAGGTATCGATGGGACGGGAGGGGTCCGTCTGTTTCGGGAAAAGCCAGCCGCAGGGACGGCCGCATGCAAACCAGTAGCGGGTGAGAAGATCAAGAGCTTTTTGGGAAAGGATTGCATAGCGGTCGGAGCGGCTTTTGGAGCGCGCAACATGGATCCGCATCGTTTTGCGCTCAATATCACAGTAACGGAGATTACAGACTTCGCTGACCCTGAGGCCGGCAGAATACATGAGTGCAACCATCGCTTTGGGTTTTGGATCCGACAGGGTGGAGATAAAAGTATGGACTTCCTTTTTGGTCGGGACAAAGGGAAGATAGGAATCGAATTTCCTGATAGGAAGCTGTGTTGGATCCCATGGTTTATGAAGCACGTAGATGGTGAAGAACCGGAGCTGGGAGATACAGGCATTGATGGTACGGTCGGAAAGGGACCGATTCTTCTGAAGCCAGCGGATAAAATCCCGGAGTTCATCCCAGGAGACCTCCTCAGGCAGCTTGTGAAGAACAGAGTGAAGGTAATCCAGATAAGAACGGATATAAGTAGAATAAGAAGTTAAAGTATGGTCAGTAAGACCCCGGAGGGAGATCATCTCCCGGTAAATATTGAAATAGTCCATGACGGAACCTCCTTGAAAAAAATAATAAAAGACCGGCAGTGAAAGGACCTGTCAAGGAGGAGGTCTTGGGAAAAAAAGAGATATGTAGTTGTAGAGGATAAAAAAACATGTTAAACTAATCATAGCAGTTGGCGGTTTATGAAGATTGGTGTGTGTGGTAACTCAACAATACAACATAAATACAAAAACTGCTACTTTTTTTGGAAAAAAGTGATGGAAATGCGTACCTTGCACTAGCCGTCGCGCTAGCGACTTGGTACAATGGAAATCAGACGGAAGCAGATTACCAGGAATTATGTATTTCAGATGCATTTCTTCCAACAGAATCTTCAGAAGAGAAACCCGCGGTCGAATGCCGTGCAGTGATGCTAAATATCAATCTCGGGCACAACAAGGAACTGATGGAAAAATGCCGTGCATTATGGGAGTATGCTTACTTTGTCAATGAAGTAAAGGAAAATCTGAAAAACGGGGTGCCTATTGAAAACGCAGTGGCAGAAGCGAGAAAAGCATGCATTGACAAAGATATTTTGAAAGAATTCCTGGAAAAGAACAGTTCGGAGGTGGAGGACGTGATCTTAGAGGAATTCGATCGTGAATGGTATGAGAAGAAAGTCCGGGAAGAAAGCCAGAGGATAGGGGTGGAAGAAGGAAGAAATGAAGAATTGAGCCGGATTGCCGAGGATGAGAAGCTGCGGGAAGAGCTGTATCGGGAATATGGATTATAATAATGTAAAAAGAAAGCCGCTGCCTTTTCAGGAACATGTCCTGCAAAGCAGCGGCATTTGTATCTAAAGATTAGCCTACGATACGATATTTCTTTTCTACAGAGTTGAGAAGTTCATGTCCATCTTCTGTTACAAGAACAAGGTCTTCGATACGAACTCCGTATTTTCCTTCGATGTAGATACCCGGCTCGATGGAGAAGATCATGCCTGGTTCAGCAACGTTTTTGTTGATCGGGCTGACATCACCATATTCGTGGTCTTCCTGTCCGATGAAGTGTCCAAGACGGATCTTCCAGTATTCGCTATATCCTTTTTCATCGATGTAATCTCTTGCCTGAGCGTCGATATCGCAGAAACGAACGCCTGGTTTGATTACAGATTCTGCTCTTAAAACAGCTTCACGTACGATGTCGTGGATTTCTGTCTGTTCCGGATCAGCGGATTTGCAGTAGAATGTTCTTGTCATATCAGAGCAGTATCCCTGCCATACACATCCCATGTCGATCAGGACACATTCGCCTGCTTTCAGAGTACGTGTATCGCTTGGCTCATGATGCTGGTCAGCAGCATTTGGTCCAAAGCATACGATTGTATCAAAGCTGTTTCCGCTTGCTCCTGCTTTGAGGTATTCTGCATCGATGAAGTCAGCGATCTGTTTCTCTGTCATGCCTTCTTTGATGTAATCAGCAACCTTTTCCATAACAGCATCGTTGATTTCGGATGCTTTCTTCATGATTGCGATTTCTTCTTCATTCTTTACTGCGCGGACGCCGTCTACACAGTCAGATCCCCATACTGTTTTCAGCTGAGGAAGTTTTTCCTGCAGCGGGATGAGGAAACGTGCCGGCCATGTTTTGTCAATACCGAGCGGTTTTTCCGGATCAATATTTTCTGCAATAATGGAGATCTGGTCTTCCATATCTGAGAACCAGACTTCTTCAAATCCTGTGTCCTTTACAAAATAAAGGTAGTTTAGAAGCATGGTGTGCTTTCCACTTGTTCTGAGAATCAGAGCGTATAATCTTTCGCCCGGATTAACCATGATTCCTGTCAGGAAACGGATACTCAGCGGATCGGATACGATCAGCTGTGTCAGGCCTTTCTCTTCCATTTTGCTTAATACTCTTGAAATTCTGTCATTCATTGGTAATATGCTCCTTTCGTATTGCTAACATACTCTGGGAATATTATAGCACAGATAGGGAAGAACTCAACTGTTTTTTGTGCATATTGTTTATACTGTAGTATGAAAAATTATGATGGTAAAAATTAAAAAATCTTAAGGAAAGCTTCCTTGTTTCTCCGGAGCGGTTTCGATATACTGACACCACAAACGGAAGGAGGGATTCAATGAAAAAGAAAAAGCTGGAGCTGCCCGTTCTTTGGATGGAACAGACGGAGGGAACGGACGAATGGTATGTAGGAATGCATTATGGAGGCGGTCCTTATGAGATCTATGAGGCAGAAGATATGATCAGTATGGGCCTTGGTTTTTCCGGAAATCAGATTTATTTCATTCACTATCCGGATGGAGAAGTTTATGCCCCTTTGAAAAAGAAAGAAAATGTCTATTATGAAAGGCCGGTATGGGATGAAGACAGGTTTGGAATTGCGGCAGTAGATTTTGGAAAAAGAGAAGTGATCATTTACTCCTTTATGCCTGGAAAAGAAGTACAAATCCTTCATAAGATTCCGCTTACAGATATCCATGACTGTTATAATCTTAGAATAGAAGCCTCCCCGTTGACACTTAGCCGACAGAAAGATCAGGTCTATGAGATTCTTTGGCCGGAGAAAAAAAGATTTGCAGTTAAAGAAAACGACAGTATGATTTATCGGGACGGAAATACGCTGTATTTTTCCAGGTGGGCGGAGACACCGGAATATCTGGAGTATGTTGTAGCTGTAAATGTTGAAACGGGAGAAGAAATCAGCGTGGAGAAAGGAAATTTATACCGGATGCCGGATGGAAGTTTCTGGCTTGTTTAAAAGTGCGCTTTCAGAAAATGATATAACAGACAATGCCTCCACCCCGGATGGAACTGTGGGTTCATGACCCGGCAGCGCCGAACGGGTGGAGGCATTTTATCAGTTTATAAAGAAGTTTGAAAAGATTACAGTGTCTTTCCTGTCAGCATTTCATATCCCTGCAGATAGATGTCGATGGTTTTCTGTACGACATCTTCCGGCAGTGTCCAGTTATTGTCCGGATTTGCTTTCAGCCAGTCGCGTGCGAACTGCTTGTCAAAGGACGGCTGTCCATGTCCCGGCTCATAACCGTCAGCAGGCCAGAAACGGGAGCTGTCCGGTGTGAGCATCTCATCACCGATCACAATGTTTCCGTCTTCATCCAGACCAAATTCAAATTTGGTGTCTGCAATAATGATGCCGCGGGTCAAAGCGTAATCTGCGCACTTTTTATAAAGAGCGATGGTATAGTCACGAAGTTTTGCAGCGTACTCTTCACCTTTGCCAGGGAAATATTTTTCCAGGTGGGCAATGCTCTGCTCATAGGAAATATTTTCGTCGTGTTCACCGATCTCTGCTTTTGTGGATGGTGTGTAGATTGGCTCCGGCAGTTTGTCAGATTCTACCAGCCCTTCAGGAAGTTTGATGCCGCATACTGTGCCGTCCTTCTGATAGCTTGCCCAGCCGCTTCCTGTAATATAACCACGGACGATACACTCGATCGGGAGCATATTCAGCTTTTTACACATCATGCTGTTGCCGTCAAACTGCGGCTGCTGGAAAAATTCCGGCATATCTTTTACATCTGTGGAAATCATGTGGTTTGGAAGGATATCTTTTGTCATATCAAACCAGAATCTGGACATCTGAGTCAGTACAGTGCCCTTCTTTGTGATCGTATTATTCAGGATCACATCAAAACAGCTGATACGGTCAGTAGCGACCATGATCAGGCTGTCACCGTTATCATAGATTTCACGTACTTTTCCTTCTTTAATCGGTTTCATTTTACATACCTCGCTTCTTAAGATCTCATTATGTTTTACTTCCATATAATAGGATAAGCAGAAACGCGGCAAATTGCAATCTTTTTCTGCTCTTTTTATATAGTCGTTTTTATTGGACACCATAAGAGCTATGATAAAATCAGAAAAAGAAAAGGCGAAGGGAGTGAAACATATGAAAGGATATGTTACGGACAAAGGGTATATGGGACTGGTCGAAGGGCGCTACATTCTCTTCGCCAGCGAAAGAGAGTACTACGATTATATGGAGGACTAAAGATGGGAAAAGTCTATATTACAATTACGGGGATGAAACACTATTTTGGACAGGATTTCCTGAAACCGGGAATGAAAATCGAACTTATCAAAGAACCGGACAATGAATTTGATAAAGAAGCAATCCGGGCAGAGATTAAGGGGATTGGCAAGATCGGTTATGTGGCGAACAGCCCGTACACGGTTTTTGGAGAAAGTATGAGTGCGGGAAGAATTTATGACAAGATCGGAGAAACAGCATCTGCCAAGGTGGTATACGTGCTCCATAACGGAGTCATCTGCAAAATCCGAAAAAAGGATCTGAATGACGGAAAGAAAAAGAAAGAAGAACCGGGCGGAGCAGAGGACGGTTGTGATATACTGGTACATATACCATAGGCCGGAGGAAAATGAGGATGCCAAGAGGAACGAATCAGAAGTTTAAGTTATATTATCTCGCGAAAATCATGCTGGAAAAAACCGATGAGGAACATTATATTACAATGCCGGAGATCCTGAGGGAGCTGGAACGGTATGAAGTGACGGCGGAACGGAAGAGTATCTATACAGATCTGAAAGATCTGGAGAAGCTTGGGATCGAAGTGGAAGGGGAACAGGTCGGCAAGTCCTACCACTATCACGTGGTGGACCGGCAGTTTGAACTTCCGGAGATGAAACTTCTCGTAGACGCAATTCAGTCCTCGAAATTTATTACAGCACGGAAATCACGGGAACTGATCAAAAAGCTGGAAAGTTTTGTGAGCGAATATGACGCGCGAAAGCTTCAGCGTCAGGTCCACGTATCCGGGCGGATCAAGACGATGAATGAAAGTATCTATTATAATGTGGATGAGATTCATCATGCGATTGCTGAGAACCGGAAGATCCGTTTTCACTATTACCAATGGAATACAAAAAAGGAAATGGAGCTGCGCCGGGGAGGAGAGTATTATTGTGTCAGTCCGTGGGGACTGTCCTGGGATGCAGAGAACTATTATCTGATCGGCTATGATTCGGAAGCGGAAAAGATCAAGCACTACCGTGTGGATAAGATGCTGCATATTCAGATGACGGAGGAGCAAAGAGAAGGACGGGAGCTCTACCAGAAGCTGGATCTGGCATCCTACTCAAGGAAAAGTTTTGGAATGTTTGGGGGGAAAGAGGAGAAAGTAAGACTTCGGGTCAGAAATGATCTTGTGGGAGTCATTATTGACCGGTTTGGAAAAGAGGTCATGATGGTACCGGGACAGGAAGGATACTTTACGGTTTCCGTAGATGTCAATGTCAGCAGCCAGTTTTTCGGATGGATTTTTGCACTCGGCAAGGGGGTGGAAATTCTGGGGCCGGAGTGGGTCAGGAAAGAGATGAAGCGGGAGATCGGGAAAGTGATGGAAATGTATGCAAAGTAGATCGGGAAAATGATATCCGTACCATTCAGCCATAAAAGAAGGCTGCGCACGCCGCGCAGCCTTTTATCAGTCTCCGACACCGAAGTCGGTATTTTCATACAGCACTTCCACGGAAGGATCTTCTTCCAGATACCGGAACTCTTCCAGAAACCATTTAACCAGGTCCTCATCCCGTTTGACATCCGTCGTATTGTTGGTGAAGACGTTGATGGTACCGAGTTTGAAGTAACGCTTTAAAAGCGCAATATCGTTTCGGATCATCTCTTTTGTCTGGCCTTTGATTCCTACCATCAGGCACGGGGAGTCAAAGTAGCGGCTCAGCTCTTCGGCATCCTGAAAGTCCGCATGTTTATTCAGGTAATGTTCTCTGAAGTCGTAATCAAAGGTTTCGGCACCGGTTTTGTAGACGATCTGGATTCCAAAGAATTCCCGCATTTCATCCAGACGCTTCCGGTAGATCCAGTGGGCCTCAAAAAAGAGCTTTCGGATGTTCTTTTCCCGGACGATGTTTCGGATATCCTCCAGCGTCTCTTTTGGAAGTTCAAAGCAGCTTCCGGAATTGATGACTTCCAGAACACCGAATTCTCCGGTGACGTGGGAGAGCACTTCACGGTTCAATGCGAGCATGCCTTCTTTGTCTCTGGAATTGTCATCGATGTAATCGCAGAACCGGCATTTGCCCCAGACGCATGGATAGGCTTTCAGCAGAACGATTTCTCGCTGGTTTTTATTGGTAATTTTACTATAACGATCCATAATTTCTTTGTCCTTTCTTTAGTACTGCCAGCATGGAAGCGGGCAGTACTCCAAGTACCAGTACAGACAGACACAACATGACAGCCCGGTCCAGATAATCCGTCAGAAGCTGCACACAGAACACGCTTGCCGTCAGATTCAGCCCTGTATGGTGCAAAAGCTGTACGAGGATAGAAGAACCGGAGGACGTAATTCCGCCGAACAGAAATGCGGTGATGGAAGCGGAAACAATCGTTCCAGGGACCGTTACTGCCGCAGCGAACAGTAGAATCCGGTATTTTCCCGTTTTGAAAGATTTCTCGTAAAAGAGAAATCCGGCCGCAAGAGCGGTGACCAGCTGAACCGGGAGATAAAACAGGGAATAGATATCTGTGGTGAATCCGGTCAGAAGCCCGCTTAACAGTCCCGGGATCATTCCGTAAAACGGGCCGAACAACATAGCCGACAAAAAGGTACCAAGGGTATCCAGGTACAGAGGGATTCTAAGCAGAAGTGCGATATTTGCCCCGGCAATGTTTAATACGGCAGCCAGAGCAAGGAAGCACATCTGCAGTACAGTCAGTTTTTTTGGTAAATTCATGCCGTCACCTCCTCTGTCAGAATACGGGAAAGAATATGCCGGGCCGCCGTTTCGTCTGCACCAAGTACCTGACAGCAGAACAAAAGCCAGAAACGGTACGGATTCGTCTCGGTTAAAATGTGGCTGTTGTGCGGCTTCTTCCAGAATTCATAGGCATCCACCAGAGTCTGTCCGTAGCTGATTCCTCCGGTTTCCACTGCTGTATAGGCGTCAAAGCCGCTGCAGATGGAATGATCGGCAAAATAGGCAACAGCAAGCGGGTCGTTGATGACGCATCCGATGATGCCTTCCTGCTCCCAGTGGAAGTCCAGATAAAACCGGGTGATCGCTTCGATTTTTCCGCCAAGGAACGGATGAAGCCGTTTCATGTACTCGATCAGGTTTGGAGTCAGGACGATCTTCCGGGTGACGTCGAGTCCGATCATATGAATGTTCTTCCCGGACAGTTCCGGCAAGGAAGCATATGCTTCAAAGACCTTTGCGGCGGCATCCGGATCACACCAGTAGTTGTACTCCGTCACAGGAGAACAGTTCCCGTGTGATTTGTAAGTGCCTCCCATGGAGACAAGCTCCTGTATCCGGACAAATGCTTCCGGAGACCGTTCCAGAAGCCGGGCCAGATTTGTCAGCGGGCCAAGCGCAATGACAGAAACCTGTTCCTCTGATAAAAGCACATCAGAAAGATAAGAAACTGCGTCGGCTTCGGCCGGGGAACCTGCCGGATCCGGAAAAGCGGATTCTCCGAGACCGTCCCCGCCGTGGGTATCCATCGCGTCTACGTATGGCCTTACAAGAGGCTTTGCCTCACCTGCATAGACAGGGATCTCTGTTCTGTTCATCAGTTCAAGGATTTTCAGTGCGTTTTTCACGCCTTTTTCGACGGGAACATTCCCGCAGACAACTGTGATCCCGATGACGTCAAGTCCCGGAAGGGAAAGAGCCAGCATGAGCGCCAGTGCGTCATCGATTCCCGGATCGCAGTCCAGAATTACTTTTCTTGCATTCATTCTCCAATCTCCTTTGTTTTTTTGAATTTTGAGATACTTGGTTTTTTATACTGGGAAGTTCACGAACCAGTCCGGGCAAATAGCCCGATTGTATAAATGCAGAATAAGTATAGCAGAAGAAAGCGGGAAATGGAAGAAAAAACAGGCGCAGTTATATATGCGCCTGTTTATGTAAAAAGTTATATGTTCCACTTTTCTGGAGGATTTTGCTTTTTTTACGGCCAGATTGCTCTTGCGGATTTCGCATCCACAACACGTTTCAATGCGATCAGATAAGCGCCCATACGGAGTGTGGTATGCTTTTCCTGTGTCAGATCCCATACGGATTCAAAGGCCGCGTCCATGATATCTTTGAGTTTCTTGTTGACTTCGTCCTCGGTCCAGCTGACGGACTGAATGTTCTGCACCCACTCGAAGTAGGAGACAACAACACCGCCTGCGTTGGCAAGGATGTCCGGAACCACTTCAATTCCCCGTTTTGCAAGAATTTCATCCGCCTCAGAGGTGGTTGGCCCGTTGGCAGCCTCCACAATAAGCTTTGCCTGTATTTTTCCGGCGTTTCCTGCATTGATCTGGTTTTCCAGAGCGGCCGGTACCAGGACGGTGACCGGGAGCTCCAGAAGCTCCTCGTTGGAGATGTGGGTGGTACCATCCTCATTGAAATCTTTTAAGAGATTTCTGCGGTCTGCGGCCAGGTAGGATAAAATGGCCGGAATGTCCAGACCGTCCGGATTGTAGATGCCGCCGGAAACGTCGCTGATGGCTACGACCTTTAATCCTGCTTCATGAAGCAGTTTGGCAGAAACACTTCCCACATTTCCGGCACCCTGTACAGCAACCGTTGTACCTTCAGAAGGGATGCCAAGTTTTTTCAGGATATTTAAGGTTGTAAACATAACGCCGCGTCCGGTAGCTTCATTTCGTCCAAGAGCTCCGCCCAGTTCCAGCGGTTTTCCGGTGACAACACCATGAATACAGTGGCCTTTGAGCATGCTGTAAGTATCCATGATCCATCCCATGACAGCGGCATTTGTTCCTACATCCGGTGCCGGAATATCCTGTTCCGGTCCGATCAGCGGAGCGATTGCTGCGGTATAACGTCTTGTGATAGCCCGGATTTCGTTCTCGGAAAGTTTGGATGGATCACAGACAACGCCGCCTTTGCCGCCGCCGTACGGGATGTTGACAACAGCGCATTTAAAAGTCATCCATGCAGCGAGCGCGCGTACTTCGTCTGCATTAACGTCCGGATGGAAACGAATGCCTCCTTTTGCAGGACCTCTGGAAGTGGAGTGTTGGATCCTGTACCCCTGGAATACATGTGTCGTCCCGTCATCCATCCGGACCGGAATGGAAACCTTCAGTTCCCGCTCCGGATATTTGATTGCTTCAATGTCGCTGTCACTGTATCCAAGAATGGCAGCTGCGTCCTGTACTACCTTCAGTACATTGTCATACGGATTGTAGCTCTGTTTCATGATTACATTTCTCCTTTTTGATGACCTTTCTATTTTGGCTGGTTCCCCAGCAGTTTTTCAAGATATGCGATTTTTATACATAGAATCAAGATGTCCATGGCCTGTGCCAGTTCTTCTTCGGAAGGGTAAGACGGGGCAATACGGATATTGCTGTCATCAGGATCCTTTCCGTACGGATAAGAGGCGCCGGCTACTGTCAACGTGACTCCGGCCTGCCCGGCAAGCTCGACCGTCCGTTTTGCGCATCCGTCGGAGACATTCAGGGAGATGAAGTAGCCTCCTTTCGGACGGCTCCAGGATGCAATGGAAGAATCCTGACCGATACCTTCCTCCAGTTTCTGAAGGACGATATCAAATTTAGGGCGCAGAAGATCAGCAAGTTTCTGCATATGAATCAGAATCTTTTCCGGCGTACCGAAAAACTGTACATGCCGGAGCTGATTCAGCTTGTCGTGGCTGATTGTCTGGGCGGACATATGGCCCAGAAGCTCTTTTATATTGTCCGGACTTGCGGCGATCAGAGAAACACCGGCTCCCGGAAAGGTAATTTTTGAGGTAGAGAAAAAATAGTAGCACCGGTTTGGATGGCCGGCCTTTTCACAGGCTGTAAGGATATCTTTCAGCGGTACCTCTTCGTATATATGGTGGATTCCGTACGCGTTGTCCCAGAAAATCCGGAAATCATCCGCGGCTGTTTCCATGGAAGCAAGTTCCTCTACCACAGCATCGCTGTAGCAGACACCCTGCGGGTTGGAGTGCAGCGGGACACACCAGATGCCCTTGATCTGCTCGTCGTTTTTGACCAGTTCTTTCACCTGGTTCATATCCGGGCCGTCTTCCAGAAGACGGACAGGGATCATTTCGATGCCGAGTTCTTCGCAGATCCGGAAGTGGCGGTCGTAGCCTGGAACCGGGCATAAAAATCTGACGGTACGTCCCACGGTCCGATAATCGGCCCACGGCCTGTTTCCGCCTGTGCCGAACAAAAACAGGAAAGCCATTGTATCAAACATGAGATTTAAGCTGGCATTTCCTCCCATAATAATCTGATCTGCCGGTATACCGAGCAGATTCCCGAACAGCTTCCGGCATTCGGGGATACCCTGTAGGATCCCATAGTTTCTGGCATCGGTGCCGTCTTCCAATATACAGGAATCAGGGAGACGGAGAAGATCCATGGAAAGATCCAGCTGATCCGGGGCCGGCTTTCCGCGGGACATATTTAAATGAAGTCCCTTCGCCTGTTCCTGTCTGTATTCATTCCAAAGTGCAGACTGAAGATCTGTCAGTTTTTCTTTGGAGAGTGCTCTGAGAGATGTCATGATCGTTTTCCTCCTTGCTCTGCCCTCATTATAGAAACGGCCGGGAGAAAAAACAAATATTTATATTTGTATAAATTTTATAAAAGAAAATCTATAGCAGCCCATAGAATAATCAAAAAAATAGACAAAAAAATCAAAAATATTTTGAAATAATTAGACAAAACAGCTATGATATAAATAAACAGTTATAGAGACTATAGACGAGCTGTATTTGAAATCGGAGATGTCAGGGGATAAACTTTTAAGTAGAAGAGCAGAGAGGATGAGGAATTATGGAAGAGGAAAAAAAGAGGGAGCTTTGCCGCGAAATGATGACGCAGGATCCGAGACTTGCGAGAACAATCCTCACATATTTTGAAGAGGAAGATTTTCAGAGGATTTCTGATCATAAGACAGGAGGCGGAGTGATCGGCGGGAAGGCATGCGGATTTGTCCTGGTGGAGAAGATGATGGAGACACTTCTTGGCGAGTATGCAGACCGGTGGGAGCGCTGTCCCTCCTGGTTTGTGGGAACGGAGATTTTCTGCCAGGTACGGGACGGAAAAACGATCGAAACGTTCCGGGGAGAGTTTGAGAGGATCCTGAATTATTTTAACGGAGCACCGTATATCGTCCGTTCCAGCAGCCTGATGGAAGACGGGTATGACAATGCTTTTTTTGGAAAGTATGAGTCCGTTTTCTGCTCGAATCAGGGGACAGAAGAAGAGCGGATCCGGGAAATGCTGAACGCGGTTTCAAGAGTCTACGACAGTGTGAAGAATCAGGAAGCGGTGGAATACCGGAAGAAATGGCATCGGAAAGATCAGGAAGAGCAGATGGGGCTTCTGATTCAAAAGGCAGCGGGGACACAGATCGGAAGTCTGTATTTTCCGGCTGCTGCGGGGATGGGATGCTCCTACAATCCATACAAATGGATGGAACACATCAATCCAGAAGCAGGGATGCTCCGGCTGGTGGCAGGGCTTGGAACGAGAGCCGTAACCCGGACACCGGGGGATTATCCGCGGCTGGTAGGCCTGGACTGCGCGCAGGGGAATCTCTGGGGAACGACAGGGGAGAAACACAAGTACTCTCAGCGTCAGGTGGATGTGATCGATCTGGATGCCCGTAAGATCTGTACGAAAAATCTGTCGGAGCTTCTGGATATCTTCCCGAAATCTTATCGTCGGCTGCTTCTGGACCGGGATACGGATGCGGAAGAACTGCTTGCAAGACGGGGAGACTACAGGAAGATCTATTTTGCGGACTGTCAGGGACTGGTGGAAGACCGTACGTTTATCCGGATGATGAAAACGCTTCTGAAAAAACTGGAGGAGAATTACCGGCAGCCGGTGGATATCGAGTTTGCCGTGAATGCATCGGAAGATGGATGGAAAGTAACCCTTGTACAGTGCAGGCCGCTGCGTTCGGGAATTTCGGATCAGGTCAAGATCCCGAAAGATAAAGATGGAGAATTCCTGTTTGATGTGCGGCGGACTTCTATGCGGCGTTCCAAAGAGCAGAAGCTTGATTATATTGTCTGGGTGGATCCGCAGGCGTACTATGACTATCCATATAAGAAGAAACCGGATGTTGGGCATGTGATCGGAAAGATCAATCATTATCTGGAGGAGACGGAGGAGAAAGCACTCCTTCTGGCTCCCGGCAGAATCGGGACTTCGTCACCGGAACTTGGTGTTCCGGTTTCCTATGCGGATATCAGCAGTTTCGGAGCTATCTGTGAAGTGGCGTACGGGAAGGCAGGGTACCGGCCGGAACTTTCCTATGGAAGCCACATGTTCCAGAATCTGGTTGAGGCTGACGTTTACTACGGAGCGATCAACGAGAACAGCAAGACAAGAATCTACCGCCCGGAGATGCTTTCGGCATGCCCGGAAGTGACAGAGAGATTAGCCGGAGAAACCGCGGTGGAACTGCTGCGGATCGTAAAAGTGTATGATGTGCGGGGACATGCGGTATTGTATCTGGATGCGGCGGATGGCAGAGCGGTGTGCCGGCTGGCGGAAAGCAAAAAAGAGAAGGAAGAATCATGAAGGAAAATACATTTGCAAACATGGAATATGTCTATGAAGTTTATAAAGAAGGAAGCTTTTCCAGGGCGGCGGCCAATCTTTACATTTCGCAGCCTGCTCTTAGTGCAACGGTAAAGAAGATTGAAAAGAAGATCGGAATGCCGCTGTTCGACAGAAGTACGGTGCCGGTTCAGTTGACGGAGTGCGGGAAAAAATATATCAAGACGGCAGAAAAGATCATGGATCTGGAGGAGGAGTTTGAGTGTTATGTCGGGAATCTGAATGACATGCTCACAGGGCGCCTGAGCATCGGCGGGACCTATCTGTTTATCTCGTTTGTACTGCCGGGGATTATCAAGAAATTCCGTGAGAAATTTCCGCAGATCAAACTGAACCTTGTGGAAGCGCACACTTCCCAGATCGAGAAGAAGCTCTTTTCAGGGGAAGTGGATCTGATGCTGGATAACTATCCGATGGATGAGGAGATCTATGACAGGCGGTTTTTTATGAAAGAGAATCTGCTGCTTGCCGTGCCTGCTTCGTTTGAAAGCAACAAAGCGGCTCAGGCATGGGGTATGACATCGGATGATATCAAGCAGAATGTCCATATGCGTCCGGAACTCTACGGTGTGGCGCTGAAACTGTTTGAGCAGGATCCGTTCCTTATGCTGCGGGCTCACAATGATACAAGAGAACGGGTGGAGGCAATCTGCAAACGGGCCGGATTTGTGCCGCGTGTGGCGTTTAAGATGGATCAGATTCTGTCTATCCTGGCATATACAGAACGGGAGATGGGGATCGCGATTGTAAGTGACACGGTAGTAAAAAGCCTTCCGTACAACCGGAATATTATATACTATAAAATTGATGATCCGGCAGCGCAGCGTAATGTATATTTTTATTACCGCAAAAATAAATATTTCACAAAGTGTATGGCAGAATTTATGAAAATTGCGGTGGAAGAAAAAGAATTATAAACATTCTGTTATGAAACATATAAAAGAAACAAATAATAAGAAGAAAAACAGTACCCGGAAAAAAGGAAAGTTTTCGGGCGCTGTTTTTTTGTGTGGGAAAGATATACAATTTATGGATACAAAGAGAAAATTATCAGTCAAAATAAAAGGGATTATAAAGGAACAGTTATATAAGTCATTCTGATTAGTTATTTGAAACTGATATTTATAAAAATTATAATGGAATCATGTGAAAAGCGCTTGAACGAAAAGGCAGGGAACTGCCGGAAAATCTAAAAGGAAGAGAGGATGAACCTCCGGTCTGTGGGAGAACGGGCGGACATGCGTACCACGGGCCGTATGAACATGATATAGCGGAAGGAATGTATCTTGCCGTGAGAGTGATCAAAGAAATTCTTTCCCTGTACGTAAAACAGTAGAAAGGTAGAAGAAATATGAAAACACAAGATAAGAAAATACAATGGTATGTCCTTGCATTTATGTCATTCTCTACCGTGTGGGGATTTGGAAATGTATTAAACGGATTTATCTATTTTAACGGAACGCAGGTAATGCTCAGCTGGATACTGATGTTTGCCCTGTACTTTATTCCGTATGCCCTGATGGTCGGAGAACTGGGCTCCGCTTTCAAGAACAGCGGAAGCGGTGTCAATTCCTGGATCTATGAGACAACAGGACCGAAGATCGCTTATTATGCAGGATGGACGTACTGGGCATGTCACATCACTTACATTGCCAGCAAGGGAAGCGGCGGGCTTAAAGCGCTGAGCTGGGCGATTTTCCGTGATCATGAGACCTATGATGCGATTCCGACGGTTTATGTACAGCTTGCGACACTGGCAGTATTTCTGATCTGTTGCTATATTGCCAGCAGAGGCCTTAATCCATTGAAGAAGCTGACAACGATTGCCGGAACCAGCATGTTTGTCATGTCCCTTTTGTACATCGTAATGATGTTCGCTGCACCTGCGATTAACCCGGGCGCAGATTTTATCAGTCTGGATTTCAGTCTGGATAATTTGATTCCGAATTTTAATATGGGTTACTTCACAAGCCTTTCCATTCTGGTCTTTGCGGTAGGCGGATGCGAGAAAATTTCTCCTTATGTCAATAAAGTAAAAGATCCAAGTAAAGGTTTTCCAAAGGGAATTATCTTTATGGCGGTCATGGTGGCAGGATGTGCGATCCTTGGAACAATCGCCATGGGAATGATGTTTGATCCGGCGGTGATCAATGAAAGCCAGGAGACGTTTGATTCTTATGCCGCGAACGGTGCTTATTGGGCGTTCCAGCGTCTGGGCGAGTATTACCATGTGGGAGACTTGTTCCTGGTTCTTTATGCGCTCTGCAACATGATCGGACAGTTCGCAATTTTGATTTTAAGTATTGACGCACCTCTTCGTATGCTTCTTGACAACGAGAAGACGAAAGAATTCATTCCAAGCAAACTGTTGAAAAAGAACAAATACGGTGCGTTCAGCAATGGAATCTGGCTGGTGGTCATTCTTTCCGGCGCAATTATTTTGATCCAGACCGTGATGCCTGGAGCGGCATCCGTTCTTCAGCAGCTGACAAGATTGAATTCTGTCTGTATGCCGCTCCGTTATCTGTGGGTATTTGTAGCCTACCTTGCGCTGCGGAGAGCGATCAAGCGTATTCCGGCAGAGTACCGGTTTGTGAAGAGCCAAAAGATAGCATATTTCTTCGGAGGCTGGTGTTTTGTTGTGACAGCGGCGTGCTGTATTATGGGAATGTACAGCAAAGATCCGATGACCATGGCGCTCAACATCATCACACCGATTGTTCTGACTGCACTTGGCCTGATCCTGCCAAAGATTGCAAAGCGGGAACGGGAGAAAGGAATGGTACAGGATGCATAATAAGATGATGGATACGCAGGTGTGCAAAGATGAGGCGCTGGAACTGGCAGCCTTTATTCAGAATTCGCCGACACCGTTCCATGCGGTGGAGCAGATGACGGAGATTTTGAGGCGGGAGGGATTTCTCCCGCTGGCAGAATCCGCAAGATGGGAAATCCACAGGGGAGGGCGCTATTATGTGACCCGCAATCATTCCAGTATTCTGGCGTTTGAAGTGGGGAACGATGTGCAGGACTATGGATTCCAGATTGCGGCGTCTCACAGTGATTCCCCGACATTCAAGGTAAAAGAGCGTGCCGAAATGACAGTGAAAGGGCATTATACAAAGCTTAACACAGAAGGCTATGGTGGAATGCTCTGCGCACCGTGGTTTGACCGCCCGCTTTCTCTGGCGGGGAGAGCAGTCGTGCGCACAAAAGACGGAATACAGGAGCGTCTGGTGAAGATCGACAGAGATCTTCTGTTGATTCCGAGTCTTGCAATTCACATGAACCGTAAAGTCAATGAGGGACAGAAATTTAACCTTCAGGAGGATATGCTGCCTCTGTTGTCTGCCAGGGAACTGGAGCCGGATACGGTCAGAAAGCTGATCGCGGAGGAATTGCAGATAAGGCCGGAACATATTCTTGGAATGGATCTTTTCTTATATAACAGGATGAAACCTTCGATCTGGGGGCTGGAGGAAGAGTTCCTTTCCTGCCCTCAGCTGGATGACCTTCAATGCGCCTA
The DNA here is from genome assembly GCF_002160935.1 of Drancourtella sp. An12. Taxonomy (NCBI): domain Bacteria; kingdom Bacillati; phylum Bacillota; class Clostridia; order Eubacteriales; family Oscillospiraceae; genus Drancourtella; species Drancourtella sp. An12. The sequence goes on from NZ_NFLO01000002.1 coordinate 99,768, forward strand.
TGCATCTTTGAAAGGATTCCTGAAAGGGAAAAATCCGGGAGGCATCAATGTCTTTGCGTGCTTTGACAACGAGGAAGTGGGATCCGGGACCAAACAGGGTGCTGCATCCACGTTCCTGACAGATGTCCTGAAACGGGTCAACCGAGCCCTTGGAAAAGGGGAAGATGATTTCTGCCGGGCAGCTGCATCCAGCTTTCTTCTGAGCTGTGACAATGCACATGCTGTGCATCCGAATTACCCTCAGAAAACCGATGAGGGGAACTGTGCATATTTAAATGAGGGAATTGTTATTAAGTCCCATGCGGGACAGAAATATACAAGTGACGGCATCAGTACGGCGCTGTTTCAGGAAATCTGCCGGAAAGCGGGGGTGCCGGTACAGTATTTTGCCAACCGCTCTGACATGGCCGGAGGAAGCACGCTTGGCAATCTTGCCATGGCGCAGATGTCTATGAAAGCCGTTGATATCGGGCTCCCGCAGCTTGCCATGCATTCATCCTATGAGACTTCGGGAATCAAGGATCTTGTGTATCTGGAACAAGCGTCAGAAATCTTTTTCCGCACACAACTGCTGGAAGAGGCCGACGGTACCATCCGAATGACCATTCATGAATAAGCATTGAAATAAGTATAAGTATTGAAAAACAGGCATCGGCCGGGAATCAGACATCCCGGACCGTGCCTGCTTTTTTGTTTAGCAGAAATTTCACAGTATCGGATCAGATTTCGTAGGTGCCTTTCTGAAGAAGCACATGATCTTCCAGCATACGCCTGCCGCCGGCAATGACCGTATGGATGGAAAGATCTTCTTCCAGAAGTAAAAGGTCTGCATCGGAGCCGGCACGGATACATCCTTTTTTCGGAAAGAGTTCCAGCGATCTGGCCGTGTTGGAAGTGGCAAAGCACAGAGCCTCTTCCAGAGGGAGCTGATATTCCTGGACGAGGACTTTGACCTCCTTCAGAACCGTATCTACCGGTGCGTATCCGATTGCAAGAAGACTGCCGGATTCATCATAAGTGGACCAGCTTCCCATTCCATCGGAACTTATGGTGATCTGCTCCATCGGGATACCACGTTCTCTGGCCTCCATGATACAGGCGGCCGGGCGTCCGGCTCCGTCAATCCCGCAGGTCAGATCGATGAAGCCGCCCTGACGGGCAAACGCAAACGCTTCCTCCAGAAGCTCACGTTTGCGGTTGACGTGGGTCGGATGAAAGATCTTGACCGGAATGGCTGTCTGTGCAAGTGCTTCCCGGACAGGTGCAAGACCGGACGGGGCATCGCCCATGTGAAGGACAACGATACCGCATTTTCCGGAGAGCATTCCGGCGGTACGGGTGTCACTTCCGAGCCGCATGAGCTCATTGACAGTGACGTTTGGCGCTCTGTGATCCGAAAGGGCGAGTTTCACCCCCAAAATCTCATCGATAAATACGAGATCTCTTTTGACGTCTCCGGTCAGAGTGACGGACGGAAAGTCATAGGAACCGGTGCAGGCATAGGTGCTGATTCCTTCTTCTTTCAGTGCTTTGACACGGGCAAGCAGATTTTCAACGCTTCTGGTAATTCCGTCTGTTCCGAGAAGACCGACTACAGTAGTGACACCGCCCCGAATCAGATCTGACAGGGAGACAGGAGGAACCTGAGTGTGAAAACTGCCTTCGCCGCCGCCTCCGGTGACGTGCACGTGCGGATCGATGATTCCGGGAATGAGCAGTTTTCCTGTTCCGTCAATCACATGACAGGATGGAAGCGGGAGAGAGATGCGGTCCTCTATGGCTTCGATCTGTCCTCCGCAGACGAGTACATCTTTGATTCCGATAATGTGAGGTGTATAGACTTCTGCTTGTTTGATTAAAATCATGTTCAAATCCTCCGTCAGCCGCATCCGGAATCCGGATGCCGTTTTTTTGCTTTATTCAGGATCATTGTACCATGAATGATGGAATCTGGGTATTATAGAAACCCGAAAGAAGATTTCTTGCATCATCTGATTTCAATATGATAGGATGAAGCTTAAATATGAAGAGGGGGGGCTATGAGAATGAAAATGGAACGATATCGGATCACAAAAGCCGCCTTCATTCCTGCTACGCGTGGGGTGTGCTGGCTGTCGTAGTAGTTTCGGCGGGATTTATGATTGCTTTTGGCAGTGAAAACTGGCAGAGCATGACGTTGGTTCTGACCTTGCTCCCTGCAGTAACATAAAAATTAGCAAAAAATATTGACAACCATGAGTATATATGGTATTGTTACGAAGTAACTGCCGAAGACAGTAGGTGCCGGACGGCATAAGGATCAAAACGCCTACCGAGGAAGACAAAATTCTTTACTTGAATGTTGACCTCTCTGTCTTTTTGCAGAGAGGTTTTTTCTGGCAGCTCACAAATACTACAAGGAGGTGCGTTAATCGTGGCAAAAGTGGAATTAAAACAGCCAATCGTGCAGGCGATCGCTGATGACATCAAGGATGCACAGTCAGTTGTCATTGTTGACTACCGTGGACTTACAGTAGCACAGGACACAGAACTGCGTAAACAGTTAAGAGAAGCAGGTGTCATTTACAAAGTCTGCAAGAACACAATGATGAAAAGAGCTTTTGAAGGTACGGATTTCGCAGGTCTGGAAGAATACCTGGAAGGACCGAGCGCAATGGTTGTATCTAAAGACGATGCTACAGCTCCGGCAAGAATCATCTGCAAGTTCGCCAAGACAGCAGAGGCTCTGGAAGTAAAAGCCGGTGTAGTAGAAGGAACTGTTTACGATGCAGCAGGAATCACAGAACTTTCCAAGATTCCTTCAAGAGAAGAGCTCCTTTCCAAATTGCTTGGAAGCTTACAGTCACCTATCACAAATCTTGCTCGTGTACTTAATCAGATCGCTGAACAGGGTGGAGCAGAGGCGTGCGAGGCAGCAGCAGAGGAAGCTCCGGCAGAAGAACCAGCTGAAACACCAGCTGAGTAATTGATTCAGAATCATTGATTCAAGAGAACGAAACCGATACAAAATATGGAGGTAAATAAAATGGCAAAATTAACAACAGCTGAATTTATTGAAGCTATCAAAGAATTATCTGTATTAGAATTAAACGATTTAGTAAAAGCATGTGAAGAAGAATTTGGTGTATCCGCAGCAGCAGGTGTTGTTGTAGCAGCAGCAGGCGGAGAAGCAGCAGCAGCTGAAGAAAAGACAGAGTTCGATGTAGAACTTGTTTCTGCAGGTGCTTCCAAAGTTAAAGTAATCAAAGTTGTTCGTGAAATCACAGGACTTGGATTAAAAGAAGCAAAAGACCTTGTTGACAACGCTCCGAAGGTAGTAAAAGAAGCTGTATCCAAAGAAGAAGCTGAAGAAATCAAAGCTAAACTCGAAGGAGAAGGCGCTGAAGTTAACGTTAAATAATTTCGTTGATGGAATGATGATGGCAGGATTCGCAGGAATCCTGCCATTTTTTGTTTAACAGGAAGCTTCGTTTCCTGCAAATGATAGATGTTCCCTTTCTGAGCATGGGTGAACAGAAATAAATTGTGCAAAATATATATTTTTCACCAGTTGTAATAAGATTAATTGTGCATTATAATAAATGGCATGGAGATGATTTCTCTTTGGGATGAAAGAGAAATATCATATGACAGTATGGGATCAAGGAGGAAAAAGACATGATAATCACAGCGGAACATCTGATTACCGGAGACGGAAGCACCGTGCTTGAGAAGGCGGCAGTGCTGATCGGAAAGGATGGCAAAATTGCAAAAGTAGGGAAGAAGGAAGAATTGACTGCCCAATATCCGGAGGAAGAAGTCAAAGATTATGGGGAGGCAACAATTTTGCCGGGACTTACCGATATGCATGCACATCTGGGATACTGGTTCAGCCAGCCGGACAGCTTCAACTATAATGATCAGATGATTATGATGTATGCACTTCAGCATGCGCAGGCGGCATTTACGAAAGGAATCACAAGTGTCAGAGACTGCTATTCTCCGCACGGAGTGTGCAAGACATTGAAACTTGCGGAGGAGAAAGGATTTATCACGATTCCCCGTATCACGCATGTGGGAGAAGGTATGTGTATGACGGGTGGACACTGCTGGGATGAAGTTGTTGAAGTGGATGGACCATGGGCAATCCGCAAAGAGATCAGAAAGCAGAGAAGAGATGGAGCGGAATGGATCAAACTGCTTACAAGCCACCGTTCCCATATTCCGGAGTACACCCAGGAAGAATTAGATGCGGCGGCAGATGAGTGCCACAGAAGAGGAATCAAATGTGTTGTTCACGCGGGAACTCATCCATCGATTCAGATGTGTATTGATGCCGGGTTCGATACGATTGAACACGGAACATTCCTGACAGTAGAGCAGGCGCAGCAGATGAAAGAAAAGGGAATTGCGTGGACGCCGACGATTTTTGCCTATACATATTTATATGAAGTGTGCAAGAAGAACATCGAGGAGGGAAACGCGGATGTATTCAATGATCCGGTTGCCGCAAAAGAGCAGAGGGATTATCAGTTCTATGAGCCGGCATATGAAGCCTACCGTGATCATTTTAAAGAGCTTTATGATACAGGTGTGACGGTCTGCACCGGAAGCGATATGGTAATGTACGGTGCTCCGGTTCTTCCAATCGCTCAGGAAATGGAGCTGATGGTAAAATACGGAATCACTCCGGTACAGGCGATTCAGACATCAACAGCAAACCCTGCAAAAGTTCTCGGAAGAGAAGATGAACTTGGAATGATTAAAGAAGGTCTGCTGGCAGACATTCTTGTAGTAGACGGAGATCTGAGCAAAGACATCTCCTGTGTTTATAATGTCAATACGGTATACCTTGGTGGAAAAACCGTATATTCACAGGGAGTAAGATTTGTATAAATCAGCCCTGGAATAGAAGAGTTCCTGTAGATTCTGACAGGGAATAATATAAGAAAGTGAAAAATCCCCTTCGGAAATGACCGCGCCGCTGGTGTGCGGATTCCCGGAGGGGATTTTTTGTATTGAGAAACTTGTTTCGCCTTGTTTAGTTTTCGATGCCGGCCAGCTGTTTCATTTTATCGTATGTAAAGTGGTTGAAGACGGCAATCGTGCGTCCCACTCCGATCATGGCAAGAATCGTGCCGACGCCGATGCCTATCAGATGCCCGGCGAAAGTGAGGCTTAATGTGATTGTGATGGAAATATTGAGCACATCGAAGCAGTTTTTGGTAAAGCCGACGCTTTTGTGTGCCGTATCTGCGATGGCCTGAACAATTCCATCACCTGGATTTGGTACGATGCGCATATTCAGGGACATGGCGGCTCCGATCCCGGTTAGAATGATTGCGATGACCAGAACGATGACGCGAAATGCCATTTCTCCTGCACTGCTTTCTGAACCGGAGTAAAGAGCCGGGATCAAAGCGGAGAATGCATTGAGAAACCGCGTAAAAATGAGGCTTAAAGGGATCTGGAGAATGTCCATCAGGAAAATCAGCTTCCGGTCACGCTTTCCTGCCTGGGACAGTGCGCCGTGTGATTCTTCTACATAGCGGTGTTCTCTTATGAGATGAAGAATAAGTTCGATGACCACAAAGAGGGAATAGAGAGCAAGAGTCATGTTGCCGAAATTATGTCCGGAGATGACTGCCGTGCTGTAAGCGACTGAGATAATAGGTGAGACTCCGAGCCCTGTCTTGGTGTTCAAGGTCAGACCCAGTGCGAGCACCAGAAGACCGATGATATAGAACAGTACACGGAAGAACGTAGATTGTTTCATGAAAATTCCTGCCTTCCTTCTAAGAAATGCTGCCATAAATCTGGCAGCATTTCTATTTTAGAGGTATTGGCAGGCATTTGTCAAATGGCAGAGTCAAGGACCTTCTTTAATTCTGCAGCGGATTTCTGAAGTTTTTCTTTTTCCTCCTGACTCAGCGGGATTTCCAGTACCTGTTCGGCGCCTTTTGCGGAGACAATGGTAGGAACACTGATGCACAGATCCGTGAGCCCGTATTCTCCCTCCATCAGACTGGAAACCGGGAGCACGGAATGCTCGTTGCGGATAATGCTCTCCGCGATCCGGCTCACCGCCATGGCAACACCGTAGTAGGTGGCGCCTTTCCGCTCGATGATTTCGTAAGCGCTGTCCCGCACGGTCCGGTAAATCCGGTCCATGGCCTCATCATGCTCGTAGTGGCCGCGGAGCTCGCAGAAATCATTGATGCCGATACCGGAGACATTGGCGCTGCTCCAGACGGCAAGCTCGCTGTCGCCGTGTTCACCGATAATATAGGCGTGAACGCTTCGGCTGTCCACATTGAGATGCTCGCTTAAGAGGTAGCGGAAACGGGCGGAATCAAGCACGGTGCCGCTTCCGAGGACCCGTTCTTTTGGGTAGCCGGAAATTTTGAGGGCGGCGTAGGTGAGGATGTCAACCGGATTTGCCACGATCAGCAGGATTCCTTCAAAATTTCTCTTTGTGATTTCGGGAATGATGGATTTGAAAATAGCTACATTCTTGTGGACGAGATCCAGTCTTGTCTCACCGGGTTTCTGGTTGGCGCCCGCTGTAATGATAATCAGCGAACAGTCGCTGATGTCGTCGTAACTTCCGGCGTAAATTTTCATAGGGGAAGTAAACGGCCGGCCGTGACTCAAATCCATGGCTTCGCCTTCTGCTTTGGCATGGTTGGCATCGATCAGAACCAGCTCTGAAAATAATCCTTTGTGTACCAGGCTGAATGCGGATGAAGCTCCGACAAATCCGCAGCCGATGATAGCGGCTTTTCTAATATTTATCATATCTGTTTCCTCCAAATAATTGTAATTCTAAAAAAATAGTAACAATTCTTGTTATCAACATAGCATAATATATGGAGAATTACAAGGGGTGAAAAAAATAAAAATTTTTCTTGACACGTGGAATGTGCTTGTGATACAATAAAATGCACTATTGTGGGAAGATGGGCTGTGAAGAGAGCAGAAAATGCTTGAATTTCCCGCAATAAACTATGAAAACTGGTGATTTTCACGAGAATAATAATACAAGGAGTGAAACGTCAATGGAGAAAAACAGAATTCGTCCCATGAAAAGCGGAAGAAGTTCCCGGATGACCTATTCCAGACAAAAAGAAGTTCTTGAGATGCCAAATCTGATTGAGGTTCAGAAAGATTCCTATCAGTGGTTCCTCGACGAGGGTTTGAAAGAAGTGTTCGACGACATTTCGCCGATTACGGATTACAGCGGACAGCTGAGCCTGGAATTTGTCGATTTTACATTATGCGAAGATGATGTGAAGTATACGATCGAGGAATGCAAAGAGCGGGATGCGACTTATGCAGCGCCTTTGAAAGTAAGGGTAAGGCTTTATAATAAGGAAACGGATGAGATCAACGAACACGAGATCTTTATGGGCGATCTGCCTATTATGACGAAGACAGGTACTTTTGTCATCAATGGTGCGGAACGTGTCATCGTAAGCCAGCTTGTACGTTCGCCTGGCATTTACTACGGAATCGCACATGACAAAATCGGTAAGCAGCTCTATTCCTGTACCGTGATTCCGAACCGTGGTGCATGGCTGGAATATGAGACAGACTCTAATGACGTTTTCTATGTAAGGGTAGACAGAACAAGAAAGGTGCCGATCACCGTGCTGATCCGTGCGCTTGGCGTGGGCACCAATCCGGAGATCATCGAAATGTTCGGCGAAGAGCCGAAGATTCTTGCAAGTTTCGGCAAAGATACTGCTGAAAACTATCAGGAAGGTCTCCTCGAACTTTACAAAAAGATCCGTCCGGGCGAGCCGCTTGCAGTAGACAGTGCGGAAAGCCTGATTACAAGCATGTTCTTCGATCCAAGAAGATATGACCTTGCAAGAGTCGGACGTTACAAATTTAATAAGAAATTACTCCTTAAGAACAGAATCACAGGACATGTTCTTGCAAGAGAAGTGTTCAGTCCATTGACAGGCGAGATCCTGGCGGAAGCAGGAACGGAAGTGACAAGGGAGCTTGCCGATACGATTCAGAACAATGCGGTGCCGTTTGTATGGATCAGCCGTGAGGGCGAGGATAGGGACATCAAAGTCCTTTCCAATATGGCGGTAGATCTCAAAGAGGTGACCGGCATTGAACCAAAAGAAGTAGGAGTTTCCGAGCTTGTGTATTACCCGGTTCTTGCAGATCTGATGGAAGAAGCGGCAGGCGATACAGAAGAGCTCAAAGAAGCAGTCAGAAAGAATCTCCATGAGCTTGTTCCGAAGCATATCACAAAGGAGGACATTTTTGCGTCCATCAACTACAACATGCATCTGGAATACGGCCTTGGAAATGACGATGATATCGACCATCTGGGCAACAGACGTATCCGTGCGGTAGGAGAACTTCTCCAGAACCAGTACCGGATCGGACTTTCCCGTCTGGAAAGAGTTGTCCGTGAAAGAATGACAACACAGGATCTGGAAGGTATCTCACCACAGTCTCTGATCAACATCAAACCGGTGACCGCGGCGGTGAAGGAGTTCTTCGGTTCCTCACAGCTGTCCCAGTTCATGGATCAGAACAATCCGCTTGGCGAGCTGACACACAAGAGACGTCTTTCCGCACTTGGACCGGGAGGTCTTTCCAGAGACCGTGCAGGATTCGAGGTGCGAGACGTTCACTATTCCCATTACGGAAGAATGTGCCCGATCGAGACGCCTGAAGGTCCGAACATCGGTCTGATCAACTCTCTTGCAACTTACGCAAGAATCAATAAATATGGTTTTGTCGAGGCTCCGTACCGGAAGATCGACAAGAGCGATCCGGAAAATCCGGTCGTAACAGACGAAGTTGTCTACATGACAGCAGACGAAGAGGACAACTACCACGTAGCACAGGCGAACGAACCGCTGGATGCAGAAGGACATTTTGTGAGAAAGAATGTATCCGGTCGTTACCGTGAAGAGACACAGGAATACGAGAGAAGCAAATTTGACTACATGGACGTGTCTCCGAAGATGGTATTCTCCGTTGCTACAGCGCTGATTCCTTTCCTGGAAAACGATGATGCCAACCGTGCGCTGATGGGATCCAACATGCAGCGTCAGGCAGTACCGCTTCTGACAACAGAGGCTCCGGTAGTCGGTACAGGTATGGAAGAGAAATCCGCGGTAGACTCCGGTGTCTGCGTCGTTGCAGAGGAAGCAGGCGTTGTAGAAAGAGCTGCTTCCACAGAGATCATTATCCGTCAGGACGACGGCGTGAAGAAGACTTACAAGCTGACCAAGTTCTTACGAAGCAACCAGTCCAACTGCTACAACCAGAGACCGATTGTATTCAAGGGCGACAGAGTGGAGAAGGGAGAAGTCATCGCAGACGGACCGTCCACATCCAACGGTGAGATGGCTCTTGGTAAGAACCCGCTGATCGGATTCATGACATGGGAAGGATATAACTACGAGGATGCCGTTCTCTTAAGCGAGCGCCTTGTTCAGGATGATGTATATACATCCGTTCATATAGAAGAATATGAGGCAGAAGCACGTGACACGAAGCTGGGACCGGAAGAGATTACACGGGATATCCCGGGTGTCGGTGATGATGCACTTAAAGACCTGGATGAAAGAGGAATCATCCGTATCGGTGCGGAAGTACGTGCCGGCGATATCCTTGTCGGAAAGGTTACTCCGAAAGGAGAGACGGAGCTGACAGCGGAAGAGCGTCTGTTAAGAGCGATCTTCGGTGAGAAAGCCCGCGAAGTCAGAGATACTTCTCTGAAAGTACCGCATGGTGAATATGGTATTGTCGTAGATGCCAAAGTATTCACAAGAGAAAACGGAGACGAACTTTCTCCGGGAGTTAACCAGGCAGTGCGCATTTACATTGCCCAGAAGAGAAAGATCTCTGTAGGAGATAAAATGGCCGGACGTCACGGAAACAAGGGTGTCGTTTCCCGCGTGCTCCCGGTAGAGGATATGCCGTTCCTTCCAAACGGACGTCCGCTTGATATCGTGCTGAACCCGCTTGGTGTGCCTTCCCGTATGAACATCGGACAGGTACTTGAGATTCACCTGAGTCTTGCGGCAAAAGCACTTGGATTTAATGTGGCAACTCCGGTATTCGACGGAGCAAACGAAAATGACATTATGGATACACTTGACCTGGCGAACGATTATGTAAATCTTTCCTGGGAAGAATTTGAAGAAAAGCATAAAGAGGAGCTTCTTCCTGAAGTAATGCAGTATCTCTATGACAACAGGGAACACAGAAAGCTGTGGAAAGGCGTGCCGATTTCCAGAGACGGTAAAGTACGCCTGAGAGACGGACGTACAGGTGAGTACTTCGACAGCCCGGTTACGATCGGACACATGCACTACCTGAAACTGCACCACCTTGTTGATGACAAGATCCATGCACGTTCCACAGGTCCTTACTCCCTCGTTACACAGCAGCCGCTCGGTGGTAAAGCACAGTTCGGTGGACAGCGTTTCGGAGAGATGGAGGTATGGGCACTGGAGGCATACGGTGCGTCCTACACCCTGCAGGAGATCCTGACAGTAAAATCCGACGATGTGATCGGCCGTGTGAAGACATACGAAGCCATCATCAAAGGAGACAACATTCCGGAGCCGGGTATTCCGGAGTCCTTCAAGGTACTTTTAAAAGAGCTTCAGTCTCTCGGACTGGATGTACGTGTGCTCAGAGACGACAATACAGAAGTTGAGATCATGGAGACATCCGATTACGGTGAGACGAACTTAAATGCAATCATTGAAGGAGACAGAAGGTATTCCAACGACAGGGAGTCCTACGGAGAGCATGGTTTCTCACAGCAGGAATTCCAGGGAGAAGAATTAGTTGACATCGAAGAAGGACAGGATGAAGAAGAACTGGATTTTAACGACGAAGACTTTACGATTGATTTTGACGAAATGTCAGATGAAGAATAGAAAGGGGTGCCGTAATGACGGGAAACAATAATGAAGCGACGTATCAGCCGATGACCTTTGATGCGATCAAGATCGGGCTGGCATCACCTGAAAAGATTCTGGAGTGGTCAAGAGGCGAGGTAACAAAGCCGGAGACCATCAACTACAGAACTTTAAAGCCGGAACGCGACGGGCTGTTCTGCGAACGTATTTTCGGACCAAGCAAGGACTGGGAATGTCACTGTGGTAAATATAAGAAAATCCGTTATAAAGGTGTGATCTGTGACCGCTGCGGTGTTGAGGTTACGAAATCTGCAGTACGCCGTGAGCGTATGGGGCATATCGCACTGGCGGCTCCGGTATCCCATATCTGGTATTTTAAAGGAATCCCGAGCCGGATGGGACTGATTCTCGACCTTTCTCCGAGAACACTGGAGAAAGTACTGTACTTTGCTTCCTACATTGTACTCGATAAAGGGGAGACAGATTTACAGTACAAACAGGTGCTCTCTGAACAGGAATATCAGGAAGCAAGAGAAAAATGGGGAAGCGCATTCCGTGTCGGCATGGGCGCGGAAGCGATTCAGGAACTGTTAAAGAATATTGATCTGGAAAAGGAATACCATGAGTTAAGAGACGGACTCGAAGGAGCGACCGGACAGAAACGTGCAAGAATCGTAAAACGTCTGGAAGTTGTGGAAGCGTTCCGTGAATCCGGAAACAAACCGGAGTGGATGATCATGACGGTCATCCCGGTTATTCCGCCGGATCTGCGTCCGATGGTTCAGCTTGATGGAGGACGTTTCGCGACATCTGACTTAAATGACCTTTACAGAAGAATCATCAACCGTAACAACCGTCTGAGAAGACTTCTGGAGCTTGGAGCCCCGGATATCATCGTAAGAAACGAAAAGAGAATGCTTCAGGAAGCAGTTGACGCCCTGATCGACAACGGCCGCCGCGGCCGTCCGGTTACAGGACCGGGAAACCGTGCCCTGAAATCTCTTTCCGATATGTTAAAAGGAAAATCCGGACGTTTCCGTCAGAACCTGCTCGGAAAACGTGTTGACTACTCCGGACGTTCCGTTATCGTAGTAGGACCGGAACTGAAGATCTATCAGTGCGGTCTGCCGAAAGAAATGGCAATCGAGCTGTTCAAACCGTTCGTAATGAAAGAACTTGTTGCAAACGGTACAGCACACAATATCAAAAACGCAAAGAAAATGGTGGAAAGACTTCAGACAGAAGTCTGGGATGTCCTGGAAGATGTCATTAAAGAGCATCCGGTTATGCTGAACCGTGCCCCTACACTGCACAGACTTGGTATCCAGGCATTCGAGCCGATTCTTGTAGAAGGTAAGGCAATCAAGCTTCACCCGCTCGTATGTACAGCGTTCAACGCCGACTTCGACGGTGACCAGATGGCGGTTCATCTTCCGCTTTCCGTAGAAGCACAGGCAGAGTGCCGTTTCCTTCTCCTTTCACCGAACAACCTTCTGAAACCTTCAGACGGCGGTCCGGTAGCCGTTCCTTCACAGGATATGGTACTTGGTATCTACTACCTGACACAGGAAAGACCAGGCGTGAAAGGTGAAGGCAAGTTCTTCAAGAGCGTAAACGAAGCAATCCTTGCCTACGAAAACCAGGTAATCACACTGCACTCACGGATCAAGGTACGTGTCTCCAAGACAATGCCGGACGGAACAGTGAAGTCAGGAACAGTAGAGTCCACACTGGGACGGTTCCTCTTCAACGAAATCATTCCGCAGGATCTCGGATTCGTGGATAGAACCGTAGAAGGAAATGAGCTTCTTCTGGAAGTCGATTTCCATGTCGGCAAGAAGCAGTTAAAGAAGATCCTGGAAAAGGTTATCAATACACATGGTGCATCCGCAACAGCAGAAGTACTTGATAATGTAAAATCCATCGGATACAAGTTCTCTACGAGAGCTGCGATGACAGTATCCATCTCCGATATGACCGTTCCGCCGCAGAAGCCGCAGATGATCCAGCAGGCACAGGATACGGTAGATAAGATCACAAGAAACTTCAAACGTGGTCTCATCACAGAGGAGGAGCGTTACAAAGAAGTCGTTGAGACATGGAAGGCAACTGACGATGCCCTGACAGAGGCACTGCTTTCCGGTCTGGATAAATACAACAATATCTTCATGATGGCGGATTCCGGAGCCCGTGGTTCTGACAAACAGATCAAACAGCTTGCCGGTATGCGTGGTTTGATGGCAGATACGACCGGACGTACGATCGAGCTGCCGATCAAGTCCAACTTCCGTGAAGGTCTGGACGTACTGGAATACTTCATGTCCGCCCATGGAGCTCGTAAAGGTCTGTCCGATACGGCGCTTCGTACAGCCGATTCCGGTTACCTGACTAGACGTCTTGTAGACGTTTCTCAGGAACTTTCTATCCGCGAAGTAGACTGCGTGGAGAAGGGAGAAGAAATCCCGGGAATGTATGTCAAGGCATTTACGGACGGAAATGAAGAGATTGAAAGCCTTCAGGAGCGTATCACAGGACGTTATTCCTGCGAGACAATCTGTGACAGAGAAGGCAATGTGATTGTCAAAGCAAACCACATGATTACGCCGAAACGTGCGGCTGCGATCGTAACAAAAGGTGTGGATGAAAACGGCAACGAGATCAAAAAGGTGAAGATCCGTACTATCCTGACATGTAAATCCCATCTGGGTGTCTGCGCAAAATGTTACGGCGCCAACATGGCAACAGGAGAGCCGGTACAGGTCGGCGAGGCAGTCGGAATCATTGCTGCCCAGTCCATCGGTGAGCCTGGTACACAGCTTACCATGCGTACCTTCCATACAGGTGGTGTTGCCGGTGACGATATCACACAGGGTCTTCCTCGTGTCGAAGAGCTTTTCGAGGCAAGAAAGCCGAAGGGACTTGCAATCATTACAGAGTTCGCCGGAAAAGCAACGATCAACGATACAAAGAAGAAACGTGAGATCATCGTTACCAACAATGAGACAGGGGAATCCAAGGCATACCTCATTCCGTACGGTTCCAGAATCAAGATTCAGGATGGCGCGGAACTGGAAGCCGGAGACGAGCTTACAGAAGGTAGTGTCAACCCGCATGATATCCTGAGAATCAAAGGTCTGCGTGCTGTACAGGATTACATGATCCAGGAAGTGCAGAGGGTATACCGTCTCCAGGGTGTAGATATCAACGATAAGCACATCGAAGTCATTGTGCGTCAGATGCTGAAGAAAGTCCGTATCGAGGAGAACGGAGATTCCGAATTCCTTCCGGGCACTATGGTAGACGCCCTTGAGTTCGAAGACAGAAATAAAGAACTCGTGGCTGAAGGTAAAGAGCCGGCAACAGGAGAGCAGATCATGCTTGGTATTACCAAGGCGGCACTTGCTACAAACTCCTTCCTGTCCGCAGCTTCCTTCCAGGAGACAACAAAAGTCCTCACAGAAGCAGCCATCAAAGGAAAAGTCGATCCGCTGATCGGTCTGAAAGAGAACGTTATCATCGGTAAACTGATTCCGGTTGGTACCGGTATGAGCAAATACCGCAATATCAAGCTGAATACAGATGCGATGATCGAAGCTCAGAAAGAAGAAGAGGCACGCCTCCGCAGAGAAGCTGAAGAAAAGGAAAATGCAAAAGAAGACGAGAAAGCAGAATCCGAAGCAGCTGAGGAGGATGCAGAGATTCTTGGTGCAGATCTGGATCTGACAGAAGAGCCGGAAGCGGAAACAGCTGAAGAGACGGCAGAGGAAGTTTCCGAAGAAACATCCGAAGAGGAAAGCCAGGAGACAGAAACAGAAGAATAAGAACGATCTGTAGAATAGTTTACTCAGGTAAAGCATAGCGCCCTGCGGGAAATCCCGCAGGGCGCTTATATTTTGCCATGTAAAGCAAGTATCGGGTATTTCGCCGTTTTCAAATTCATGCTATACTATAGGGCAGAGACAAAAGATAAAGGGAAAGGATGATGAAAAATGAATCAGTTTCAAGGATTGACAGCAGATGATCTCTCCGGGTTTGAGGAAAAGTATGCAGGCAGTGCGCTCTGCCGAGCGATGACGAATGCGCTTTACAAGCATTCGGTAAAGGATGCGGCGTTTTGCCATGCAGGGCTTGCATCCTCCCAGTATGCATTCTCCATTGATATTCCGACGCTTCCGGTGACGAATCAGAAAGCCAGCGGACGCTGCTGGATTTTCTCTGCGCTGAATGTGCTTCGTGAAGTGACGGCAAAGAAATGCAATCTGGACAAATTTGAGCTTTCCCAGAACTACACAGCATTCTGGGATAAGTTTGAAAAGGCCAATTATATGCTGGAGAGCATCATTGATCTGGCGGACCGCCCGGTGGACGACCGTACCGTGTGCCACATTCTTTCAGAAGGCGTCGGCGATGGAGGCCAGTGGGATATGTTTGTCAATCTCGTGGAAAAGTACGGAGTGGTTCCGAAGAGTGCCATGGAGGAAACCTACCAGAGCAGCAATACGAGAGATATGAATGCGCTTCTGAATTCCAGACTGCGCCTGTGTGCTGCAAAGCTTCGTGAGACTGTACGAAACGGCGGGGATGCCCATGAAGAGAAAAAAGAGATGATGGCAGATATCTACAGCTTCCTGTGCATGTGCTTCGGCAAGCCGCCGAAGACCTTTGATTTTGAGTATGTAGATAAAGAGAAGAAGTACCATGTAGTACGGAATCTGACTCCAAAGACTTTTTATGAGGAGTATGTGGGACTGAAGCTCCATGAAGATTATGTCAGCATTATCAATTCGCCGACCGAAGACAAGCCGTTTGGGAAAAGTTACACGGTAGACTATCTTGGCAATGTGGCAGAGGGCGCTCCGGTGCGTTACTATAATCTGCCGATGGATACGCTGAAAGGTCTGATTATCCGCCAGCTGTCAGACGGAGAGGTCGTATGGTTCGGAAGTGATGTTGGAAAATACGGCGAAAGAGACATGGGACTCTGGTGCACGGAGTGCTATGATTTTGAGGGTACCTACGGCATGCAATTTGATATGGAAAAAGGTGCCGGGCTTGACTACCGGGAGAGCGCGATGAACCATGCCATGGTGATTACCGGTGTGGATCTGGATGAGGAAGGAAAAGCACTCAAATGGAAAATCCAGAACAGCTGGAGTGATGAGCACGGTGAAAAGGGATACTATCTGATGAGCGCGGACTGGTTTGACCGGTATGTGTACCAGGCAGTGATTAATAAAAAATATTTGACCAAAGAGCAGCTTGAGGAGGCTGCGCAGGAACCGGTTCATCTGAATCCATGGGATCCGATGGGAACACTGGCTCGATAACATACTTGACAAAAATGTATTCAGGAGGAAAGAACAATGGCGATTACACGCGATCAGGCATATGAGATTTTACATAAATACATGGAAGGAGAACGCTACCTGGAGCATTCCTATGCGGTGGAAGCGATCATGCGGGGAGTCGCAGAAAAGCTTGCTCCTGAAGAAGTGGAATACTGGGGCGTAGTGGGGCTCCTTCATGATCTGGATGAGGAACACTGCGAGTGGAAGGAGCACCCGGAGACCCACGGACCGACATCGGTGGAAATCCTGAAAAAAGAAGGAATTGATGATCCGGTACTGTTTGACGCCATTTGTGCCCACAATCCGGAAAGCGGCGTGAAAGCAAAAACAAAACTTCAGTATGCGATTCTTGCATCCGATCCGATGAGTGGTTTTTTGAAAGCCATTGCTCAGATCTATCCGGATAAAAAGATTGCAAGCGTCAAACATAAATCTGTGCTCAAACGTTTCCGTGAGCTTCGGTTTGCAGCCGGTGCCAACCGCGACTATATGGAAGCGATTGAATTTACGGGCATGGATTTTGACGAATTTATCGACATTGCACTGGAAGCAATGCGCGGTATTGCGGACCGGATTGGATTGTAGGAGCAGGCAGATGGTATTTGAAAATATGCTGACGATGCAGGGGATGATGTTCTTCTTTGTGATCGTTGGATTTATCGTAAGAAAAAGAGGAATAGTAGGCACGACAGGAAGGTTGAACATGGTGGATCTGTGTCTGTATGTGCTGCTGCCGTTTAACATTTTTCATGCGTTTCTTGTACAGCCCCATCATGATGTCTGGAAGCCGGTTGTCATGACGGTGCTGTTATCCGTGCTGTATAATATGATATCTGTGGCGTCAGCGTTTCTGTTGTACAAAAAAACAGATGAGGAAAAGAGAAAGCCGCTCCGGTACGGGACGATTGTTTCTAACGGCGGCTTTCTGGGAAATCCGGTAATTGAAAGTATTTACGGGACGTCCGGGCTTTTGTATGCGTCAGTCTTCATGCTTCCGGTCCGGGTGGTCATGTGGTCGGTTGGCGTCTCCTGCTTTCTGCCGGGCCGGAAAAAGAATGTGTTGAAAAAGGTTGTCACTCATCCCTGCATTGTTTCAATTTATCTGGGGCTGATCGTTATGCTCCTTCCGATATCCTGGCCGGACTTTTTTACCCGGGCGGCGGAAGGCTTAAGCAGCGCCAATACACCCATGAGTATGATGCTGATCGGAATGATGCTTGCGGAGATGGATCCAAGAGGATTGATTGACCGTACCATGGTATTTTATGCGGCAGTCCGCCTTGTATTGATCCCGGCGGTCGTCTTTGCTCTGACAGCCTTTCTTCCGGTGGATCCGGTGCTGCGGGGGATTACCGTAATCATGGCCGGAATGCCGGCGCCTGTCACAACAGCACTTCTTTCTTCCAAATACCATGGGGATGAGCGGTATGCGACGGGGATGATTTTCCTCAGTACGCTGCTGTCGCTTCTGACACTCCCGCTCTGGTGTCTGGTGCTTGGTTAAGAAGGAAAATGTATAAAGAAAAACGATAAACAAGAAGAAATTGTCTACAAAATAACTGTCAAAATATTAACTGACAAGTTTATTATTTAACACTTGACTCTGGAGTAAGTGAATTTTATAATAACTTTAAAGTTGAATGATGAACCTGTGAGATACCACTATAGCGCAGTGTGCGGCGCGGGAATGATAGCCGGAGCCGAAGGGGCATGCAAGAAACTCTCAGGCAAAAGGAACAGGTTCGGACAACACTCTGGAGAACAATATGATTGTACCGAAGAAGTAATCTGGCGTGCAGCACAGCACTGCTGGATAATCTTTCAGGTAAAAGGACAGAGGCAGATGAAAGGACTTCTCATGATGGAGAAGTTACTTGATCTGCTTTTTTTGTTGCCCCGGATTTTCGGCCGGAATCCGTATCGACAGAAAAAGCAAGAATATTGATTTGAGGAGGAAATACGTATGAGTATGGTAGGAGATGTTACGAACTACATCAAAGAGTACGATCCGGAAGTCGGCGGGGCTCTGGAACAGGAACTTGGAAGGCAGAGAAGAAATCTGGAGCTGATCGCATCGGAAAATATAGTAAGCCCGGCGGTGATGCTTGCGATGGGGACGGTCCCGACAAACAAGTATGCGGAAGGATATCCGGGGAAACGGTATTACGGAGGCTGTGAATATGTAGATGTGATTGAAAATCTGGCAATCGAGCGTGCAAAACAGCTGTTTGGATGCGAACATGCCTGTGTGCAGCCACATTCGGGGGCAAGCGCCAATATTGCGGTTTATCAGGCCTTTCTGAAGCCGGGAGATACGGTGATGGGACTCAATCTGGACCATGGCGGACACCTGACCCACGGCTCACCGGTGAATATGTCCGGAATTCTTTATCATTTTGTACCATACAGCATCAATGAAGAAGGATTTCTGGACTACGATGAAATCCGAAAGACAGCACTGGAATGCAAACCGAAGATGATTGTTGCAGGGGCGTCTGCATATCCAAGAGAGATCCGGTTTGACCGGTTTGCGGAGATTGCGAAAGAAGTGGGCGCCGTTTTGTTTGTGGATATGGCGCATATTGCCGGACTGGTTGCGGCCGGACTCCATCAGAGCCCGGTTCCTTATGCAGATGTGGTGACAACGACCACCCACAAGACGCTGCGGGGACCAAGAGGCGGCATGATCATGTGCAAGGAAGAACACGCAAAGGCCATCAACAAGGCGGTATTTCCAGGAACCCAGGGTGGGCCTTTGATGCATATCATCGCCGCGAAGGCAGTCTGCTTTGGGGAAGCGTTAAAACCGGAATTCAAGACCTATCAGGAACAGATTTTAAAGAATGCAAAAGCACTGGCTGAAGCACTGAAGGAAGAAGGCTTCAACCTGGTCAGCGGCGGAACGGACAACCATCTGATGCTGGTCGATCTTCAGAATATGAATATTACCGGAAAAGAACTGCAGCGCCGTCTGGACGAGGTTTATATTACAGTCAATAAAAACGCGGTGCCAAATGACCCGGCAAGTCCGTTTGTGACAAGCGGCATCCGGATCGGAACGCCGGCTGTGACAACACGGGGACTCAAGGAAGACGAGATGAGAACGATTGCAAAGCTGATCAAGATGGCGGTAACAGACTTTGATGCAAAGGCAGACGAGATCCGCAGCACAGTCAATGAAATCTGCGGCAGACATCCATTATATGAATAAGGAGGAGACGGAGATGGAATTAAAAACACCACTTTATGAAGAACATGTAAAAGCCGGAGGAAAGATGGTTCCGTTTGCAGGCTACTCTCTTCCGGTACAGTATCCGACCGGAGTGATCAAGGAACACATGGCGGTGCGCACCCGGGCAGGGCTCTTTGATGTTTCCCATATGGGAGAGATTCTCTGCACGGGAGAAGATGCGAAGGCAAATCTTCAGATGCTTCTCACCAATGATTATACGAAGATCAAGGACGGCCAGGCCAAGTACAGCCCGATGTGCAACGAACACGGAGGCACGGTGGATGATCTGATTGTCTACCGGAAATTCGAAGAAGAATACCTGATCGTTGTCAATGCGGCAAACAAGGGGAAGGACTACCAGTGGATGCTGGATCACCAGTTTGGAAACGTGGCATTTACGGACGTTTCCGACCAGTATGCGCAGCTTGCCCTCCAGGGACCGAAAGCCCTTGAGATTTTAAGAAAACTGACGGACGAAGAGAGTATTCCGGAGAAATATTATCACGCAGTGTTTGATGGCAGGGTGGCAGAAATCCCTTGTATCGTTTCCAGGACCGGCTATACAGGTGAGGACGGCGTGGAGCTGTATCTGGCGGCAGAATACGCGCCGCAGATGTGGAATGCGCTTCTGGAAGCAGGAAAAGAGGAAGGACTGATTCCGTGCGGACTGGGAGCAAGAGATACCCTGCGGATGGAAGCTGCAATGCCGCTCTACGGACACGAGATGAACGAAGAAGTGACTCCTCTGGAAGCGGGACTTCAGTTTGCCGTAAAAATGGCAAAAGAAAATTTTATCGGGAAGAAGGCGCTGGAAGAAGCAGGAGAGCCAAAGAGAGAACGGATCGGATTGAAAGTGACCGGGCGGGGCATTATCCGGGAAGAGCAGAAGGTTTCGCTGGAAGGCACAGAGATTGGAACGACGACATCCGGCACACACTGCCCGTACCTTGGATATCCGATCGCCATGGCGCTTGTGAAGGCAGGAGCGGTCAGGACAGGAGACAAGGTGGAGGTTGACGTGCGCGGACGAAGCGTGGAGGCGGAAGTTGTAGATCTTCCATTTTATAAAAGACAGAAATAAAAATCAGAAAAGGAGAAACGGATATGGAAATCAGAGAAGAATTAAAGTATGTAAAATCACATGAGTGGGTAAAAGAGGAAGACGGAGTTGCAGTGATCGGGCTGACGGACTACGCCCAGTCAGAGCTTGGAGATCTGGTGTTTGTCAATCTTCCGGAAGAGGGAGATGAGGTGACGGTAGGAGAGGCATTTGGCGATGTGGAATCCGTCAAAGCGGTGTCCGATGTGTACTCTCCGGTATCCGGTGTGGTATGTGAAATCAACGAAAGACTGCTGGATGAGCCGGAATATATCAACGAGGCTCCGTATGATGCGTGGTTTATCAAAGTGAAAGACATCACAGAAAAAGAAGAGCTGCTCTCAGGAGCGGAGTATGAGGCGTTTGTAGAGAGCGAGAAAGAATAACAGAGAGGCGGTGAGTTCGGATGGGCGGCTATGTACCGAATACAGAGAAAGAAAGACAGGAAATGCTGCAGGCGGCCGGATATTCTGACATGAATGAGCTCTTTGCGGACATTCCAGATGAAGTCAGACTGAAAGGGGAGCTTGAGATCCCGGCAGGCATGCCGGAACTGTCTGTCAGAAGAGAAATGGAGAAAATGGCCGGAAAGAACCAACTTTTTCCTACCATTTTCCGGGGTGCCGGAGCGTACCGGCACTATATCCCGGCAGCTGTCACAAACATCACATCCAAGGAAAATTTTGTGACGGCCTATACCCCGTATCAGGCGGAAATCAGCCAGGGAATTCTGCAGTCCATCTTTGAATATCAGACAATGATCTGTGATCTGACCGGGATGGATGCGTCCAATGCGTCAGTCTATGACGGCGCTTCTGCAGCCGCAGAAGGAGTTTCCATGTGCCGGGAACGAAAACGGCAGAAAGTCCTGATTTCACAGACGTCCTCCCCGTATGTGATCCGGACGGTGCAGACCTACTGCCACGGAAATGGAATGCAGGTGGAGCTGATTCCGGAAAAGGACGGGCGTACGGACAAAGAGATTCTCAGAGAACAAATCGATGCACAAACGGCGTGTGTTTACATACAGCATCCCAATTATTACGGAAATCTGGAGGATGCAGAAGAAATTGGACAGATTGCCCATGAAGACGGGGCAAAATATGTGATGGGAGTCAATCCGGTTTCCCTTGGCATTTTAAAAACACCGGCTGAATACGGAGCGGATGTGGCGGTCGGAGAAGGACAGCCGATGGGGCTTCCACTGGCATTTGGAGGACCGTACCTTGGTTTTATGGCATGTACGGACAAGATGATGCGGAAGCTGCCCGGCAGAATTGTCGGACAGACAAAAGACAAAAACGGAAAGACCGGTTATGTGCTGACACTTCAGGCAAGAGAACAGCATATCCGGAGAGAGAAAGCGTCCAGCAATATCTGTTCCAACCAGGCGCTCTGTGCACTGGCGGTGACGGTATACCTGGCGTCCATGGGACCGGACGGACTGAAAGAGGCGGCGGTGCAGTGTGTCTCCAAGGCACACTATCTGGCAGGAGAGCTGGAGAAAATCGGATACCGCACGAAAAATCAGGGGAACTTTTTCCATGAATTTGTGACGGAATCCAGGGTGCCGGCAGGGGAGACCTTGAAGGCTTTGGAGGAACACGGAATTCTGGGAGGATATCCGCTGGATGAGCACCGGATTCTCTGGTGTTGTACGGAGATCAATACAAAAGAAGAAATGGATGAGGTCATCCGGATTCTGAAGGAGGTGCAGGGATGTTAATCTTTGAAAAAAGCAGACCGGGACGCGGATGCAGAATGCTTCCTGCGTGCGATGTGGAAGAGACCAGACTTCCGCAGGAAGACCAGAGACAGAAAGCCCTCCATCTTCCGGAAATCGCAGAGGGGGATCTGAGCAGACATTACAGTGAACTGGCGAGAAAGTCCCACGGAGTCAACGATGGATTTTATCCGCTTGGTTCTTGTACGATGAAATATAACCCGAAGATCAACGAGGCGGCAGCGGCACTTCCGGGATTTACCGGGATTCACCCGCTTCAGCCGGAACATACCGTACAGGGATGCCTGGAAGTACTCGATAAGGCGGAGAAATATCTCTGCGCCATTACCGGTATGGACCGGATGGTATTCCAGCCGGCGGCAGGAGCCCACGGCGAGTTTACGGGACTTCTCCTGATCCGGGCCTACCACGAAAGCAGGGGAGATACCAGGAGAACGAAGATTCTGGTGCCGGATTCCGCACACGGAACCAACCCGGCCAGCGCGGTGATGGCAGGCTATAAAGTGGTCAGTGTTCCGTCAGACGCGGATGGCTGCGTGGACCTGGAAAAGCTGAAAGAAGCGGCGGACGAAGAGACCGCAGGAATCATGCTGACGAATCCGAATACTCTTGGAATTTTTGAAAAACACATCCTGGAGATTACGGAAATCATCCATGAATGCGGCGGACTCTGCTACTATGACGGGGCGAATCTGAACGCGGTAATGGGAACGGTCCGTCCGGGAGACATGGGATTTGATGTTGTCCATCTGAATCTTCACAAAACTTTTTCCACCCCGCATGGAGGCGGAGGGCCGGGAAGCGGACCGGTAGGATGTAAAGAACTGCTCGCAGAGTTCCTTCCTTCCGTTCTTGTGGAAAAAGACGAGCATTATTATATGAAGAAACCGGAACACAGCATCGGGGAAATGAAAAGCTTTTACGGCAACTTCCTCGTCGTGGTGCGGGCCCTTTCCTACCTGATGACGCTTGGAAAAGAAGGCATCCCGGAAGCAGGCAGGAATGCAGTATTAAATGCCAATTATATGATGAACGGGTTAAAGGATATCTTCCCGGCGGCATACGGAAAGAGCTGCATGCATGAGTTTGTCATCAGCCTTGCCGATCTGAAAAAGAAGACGGGTATTTCCGCCATGGATATCGCCAAAGGACTGCTTGACAATGGCATTCATCCGCCGACCATGTATTTTCCGCTGATTGTCGACGAGGCATTGATGATCGAGCCGACAGAGACAGAATCACGCGAAACGCTGGATGAAGCGCTGGAGGTCTTCCATAATCTGTATCGTCAGGCACTGGAATATCCGGATCAACTGCATCGTGCTCCGGTTACCACACCGGTTACACGGCTGGATGAAGTGGAGGCAGCCAGACATCCGGTGCTGCGCTGGCATTTTGATGAATAGGGTGAAGCGACATGTTGGAAACACTTACATATATAGAAAGTCACGGAACCGATCCGTACAGAAATCTTGCGCTGGAGGAGTTTCTTCTCTTTGGATGTAAGGAGAAGGAGTGCATTCTCTACCTCTGGCAGAACGAAAAGACCGTGGTGATCGGGAAAAACCAGAACGCATGGAAAGAATGCAGAACAGAACAGCTGGAGAGGGACGGAGGCCATCTGGCAAGACGGCTTTCCGGAGGAGGAGCGGTATATCATGATCTGGGAAATTTGAATTTTACCTTTCTGGTTTCCGGAGAATATTATGATGTCAAACGGCAGCTTTCGGTCATTGCCGGGGCGCTGGAACATCTGGGACTGCACATTGAGGCGTCCGGCCGGAATGATCTTTTGATTGACGGGAAGAAATTTTCCGGGAACGCATTTTACCGCCATGGAGACCACTGCTATCACCATGGAACGATCATGCTGGATGTGGACAAGGAAAAACTGGGAAGCTATCTGACCGTCTCCAGGGAGAAACTGAAATCCAAAGGAGTGGATTCAGTACGGTCCAGAGTGGCGAATCTGAGAACGTATCTTCCGGATCTGACCATTGATGATCTGAAGTACGCTCTCCGCCAGGCCTTTGGAGAGGTGTATGGCCTTCCGGTACAGGAACGGAAGCTGGATGACCGGGAGAAAAAGGAAATAGAAAGCAGGGCGGAATATTTCAGATCCTGGGAATGGCTCTATGGAAGAAAGATCCCTTTTCAGCATGAAATCACGAGGAAATTCCCATGGGGCGAGGTAACCATCCGGTTTCAGGTGGAAAACGGGAAGATCAAGGATACGGCAGTCTATTCGGATGCCCTCAAAACCGGGGTGATTGAAGCTCTTCCGAACTATCTGAACGGAGTACGGTTTTCCAGCAGAAGCATCTGTATCGAACTGGGTCTGTACTGGTCAGAAGATCCGGAAGAAGAGAAGATGCTGAAAGATCTGATAGAATGGATGAAAGAAGAGGAATGGTAGATGGAAGGACAATTTGATCTGATTGTAATCGGCGCAGGGCCGGGCGGCTATGCGGCTGCCATCAAAGCCGCGAAACTGGGGCTTCGCACGGCAGTTGTCGAGAACAGGGATATCGGAGGTACCTGCCTGAACCGGGGCTGTATTCCGGCAAAGGCCATGATTCATGCATCCTCTCTGTACAGGGAGATGCAGCACTGCGCGGAATTTGGAATCTGCGCCTCTGATGTCACCTATGATTACGGGAAAATCCTGGCATATAAGGAAGAGACGACACAGCAGCTTGTTCAGGGAATTGAACAGCTTTTAAAGGCAAATGGCGTGACGGTGGTGAAAGGGACCGGCACCCTGCTTCCTGAAAATGGAGAAGAGAAGGAAGTCCTTGTCTCATCGGGGGATGGAGAACAGAGATACAAGGCATCGAACGTGCTTCTGGCGTCCGGATCAAAACCGCTTAAGATTCCGATTCCGGGAATAGAGCTGCCTGGAGTCATCACAAGTGATGAGTTGTTCCGGATGGAAGAACCGCCGCAGAGCATGGTGATTATCGGAGGCGGTGTCATCAGTGTGGAATTTGCCACTGTCTATGCGGCCCTGGGAAGCCGGGTGACGATTCTGGAGGCGATGCCGAGAATCGTTCCGAATATGGACAAAGAAATTTCCCAGAATCTGAAGATGATCCTGAAAAAGCGAGGAATCGAGATCCATACATCCGCGTCGGTACAGGCAGTGGAACAGGATGGAGACGGATACCGGTGCCGGTATGTGGAAAAGGAAAAAGAGCAGGAGGCAAAAGGAGACTGTGTGCTCTGTGCGGTGGGCAGGTGCGCCAATATGGACGGCCTGTTTGCGGAGGGGGCGGCGCCTGAGATAGAACGCGGGCGTGTAACCGTAGATGCAGACTTTGAGACAAGCATTCCGCATGTATATGCCATCGGTGACCTGATCGGCGGAGCCCAGCTGGCTCATGCAGCGAGTGCCCAGGGCATTGCCGTGGCGGAACACCTGGCAGGCCGGGAGCGGTCGGTGGATCTGAGAATTGTTCCGGGGTGCGTCTACACAGATCCGGAAATAGCATCGGCCGGAATAACAGAAGAGGAAGCAAAGGAAAAAGGGATTCAGGTGGAAACCGGCAAATTCATTATGAGTGCCAACGGGAAGTCGCTGATCACAAAAGAAGAGCGTGGATTTATCAAAGTGGTGGCGGATAAGGAGACAAAGACCATACTGGGAGCACAGATGATGTGCGCGCGGGCAACGGACATGATTGGAGAATTCGTGACGGCCATAACCAATCGGATGACAGTATCTCAGCTCTTAAAGGGAATGAGAGCCCATCCTACCTATAATGAAGGAATCGGAGAGGCACTGGAAGAACTGGAAGGCGGGGCTGTCCATGTCGTTCCGAAGAAAAAGCGATCATAAAGGAAGTAATCGGGCAGGGTGCAGGAAGCACCCTGTCTTTTTGCCAGAAAATGAAAAATCAGATATGATAGAAGAAAAAAGGAGGGAACAATCATGTCAGAAATTATTTACAGAGATGCCAAAGTGGAGGATGCCGAAAAGATTGTGGCATTCTACAATTATGTAGGAGGAGAGACAAGCTATTTAAGCTTTGAGAAGGATGAGTATCCGATGACCGTAAGCGAGCAGGAAGATGAGATCCGCTCCCTGGAAGGGAATCAGACGAATCGGATGCTCCTTGCCATGGACGGAGAGGAGATTGCAGGAATTGCTACAATTCATTCCACACACAAAATCAAAGCACGCCACGACGGTGAACTGGGAATTGTAGTGGCAAAGAAATATCAGAAACAGGGAATCGGAAGCAGACTGATCCAGATGCTGATCGACTGGTGCAAAGGAAACGGCGTTACAACCAGAATCAGCCTGGACACCAGAGCGGACAACATCCCTGCCGTTGCTCTCTACATGAAATTCGGATTTGAGATCGAAGGATGCCGGAAAAACTCCACACTTCTGAACGGCGTTTACTATGACCTTTACATCATGGGAATGATGATAAATTAATGTAAAAAGCCTTGACTTTTCCTTTTAGACGTAATACAATGATTAAGCGCGTGTGGAAATACGTGATATTTTTGTGCGCAAATCAGAAATTTTCAAGCAAACCTATTAATTATTCGTAGGAGGTGAAAGGAATGCCAACATTCAACCAGTTAGTAAAAAAAGGACGTGAGGTTTCTGTAAAGAAATCTACAGCTCCGGCGCTTCAGAAAGGATACAACTCTCTGAGAAAAAGAGCTATCAATGCATCTGCTCCGCAGAAGAGAGGTGTATGTACAGCAGTTAAGACAGCTACACCTAAGAAGCCTAACTCAGCTCTTAGAAAAATTGCCAGAGTTCGTCTGTCTAACGGAATCGAAGTAACAAGCTACATCCCGGGAGAAGGACACAACCTTCAGGAACACAGCGTTGTTCTGATCCGTGGAGGCCGTGTTAAGGACCTGCCAGGTACAAGATACCACATCGTCCGCGGAACACTTGATACAGCAGGTGTTGCAAAGAGACGTCAGGCACGTTCAAAATATGGTGCTAAGAGACCGAAAGACGCAAAGAAATAAGTAAAAGTTTAAAGTAACAAAATCGTTATCGTATCACAGGACTATGAAATTAGTAGGTTGCGGATTGACATACACTGATATGTCCCTGCCGCACGAACGCAAACTGTGAAGCGAGTACTGATGATTTAATCCAATTATGATTAAGGAGGGAAGGACCGTGCCACGTAAAGGACATACTCAGAAAAGAGACGTATTAGCGGATCCATTATACAATAACAAAGTTGTTACAAAGCTTATCAACAACATCATGCTGGATGGTAAGAAAGGTGTAGCACAGAAGATTGTATATGGCGCATTTGAAAGAGTTGCCGAGAAAGCTGACAAACCGGCGATCGAAGTATTCGAAGAGGCAATGAACAACATCATGCCTGTACTGGAAGTAAAGGCAAGACGTATCGGAGGTGCAACATACCAGGTACCGATCGAAGTACGTGCTGACAGAAGACAGGCGTTAGCTCTTCGCTGGCTGACAACATTCTCCCGTAACAGAGGAGAAAAGACAATGGAAGAAAGATTGGCCAACGAAATTCTGGATGCTGCAAACAACACAGGAGCATCTGTGAAGAGAAAAGAAGATATGCACAAGATGGCAGAAGCAAACAAAGCGTTTGCTCACTACCGTTTCTAAGGATTCTCCCTGGAGACGGTTCTGCCGGATATGGCAGGAAACAGTCGATCTTATTAGTTTAGGAGGAAAAAGTCTTGGCTGGAAGAGAATATCCATTAGAGAGAACAAGAAACATCGGTATCATGGCTCACATCGATGCTGGTAAGACTACGCTGACAGAGCGTATTCTCTACTATACCGGTGTAAACTACAAGATCGGTGATACACATGAAGGTACTGCTACCATGGACTGGATGGAGCAGGAGCAGGAAAGAGGTATCACGATCACTTCAGCTGCTACAACATGTCACTGGACACTGGAAGAAAAGACGAAACCGAAGCCGGGCGCTCTTGAGCACCGTATCAACATCATCGATACTCCGGGACACGTTGACTTCACAGTAGAAGTAGAGCGTTCCCTGCGTGTACTTGACGGTGCTGTAGGTGTGTTCTGTGCCAAAGGTGGTGTAGAGCCTCAGTCAGAAAACGTATGGCGTCAGGCTGACACTTACAACGTACCTCGTATGGCTTTCATCAACAAGATGGACATTCTGGGTGCAGATTTCTACAATGCAGTTGAACAGATCAAAACAAGATTAGGTAAAAACGCAATCTGTCTTCAGCTTCCAATCGGAAAAGAAGACGAATTCAAAGGTATCATCGACCTGATGGAAATGCAGGCATACATCTACAATGATGAAAAAGGTGATGACATCACTGTATGCGACATTCCGGAAGAAATGAAAGATGATGCGGAATTATATCGTACAGAGCTCGTTGAAAAGATCTGTGAACTTGACGACGACCTGATGATGGAATATCTGGAAGGTGAAGAACCGGCAGTAGAAGATCTGAAGAGAGTACTGAGAAAAGCGACATGCGAATGTACAGCTGTTCCGGTATGCTGTGGATCTGCTTACAGAAACAAAGGTGTTCAGAAACTTCTGGATGCAATCCTTGAATATATGCCGGCTCCGACAGATATCCCGGCTATCAAGGGTGTTGATGAAGACGGAAACGAAGTAGAGAGACATTCTTCTGACGAAGAGCCGTTCTCCGCTCTCGTATTCAAGATCATGACAGACCCGTTCGTAGGTAAGCTTGCTTACTTCCGTGTATATTCAGGAACAATGAACTCCGGTTCTTATGTCCTGAACGCGACAAAGAATAAAAAAGAACGTGTTGGACGTATCCTTCAGATGCATGCCAACAAGAGAGCAGAACTTGACAAAGTTTACTCTGGAGATATCGCTGCAGCGATCGGATTCAAATTCTCCACAACAGGAGATACAATCTGTGACGATCAGCACCCGGTAATCCTTGAATCCATGGAATTCCCGGAACCGGTTATCGAGCTTGCTATCGAGCCGAAGACAAAAGCTTCTCAGGGCAAACTTGGTGAATCTCTTGCAAAACTTGCAGAAGAAGACCCGACATTCCGTGCTCATACAGACCATGAGACAGGACAGACCATCATCGCCGGTATGGGTGAGCTCCATCTTGAAATCATCGTAGACAGACTTCTCCGTGAATTCAAGGTAGAGGCTAATGTAGGTGCACCTCAGGTTGCTTACAAAGAAACTTTCACAAAACCGGTTGATGTAGACAGCAAGTACGCTAAACAGTCCGGTGGACGTGGACAGTACGGACATTGTAAAGTTAAATTCGAGCCAATGGATGTCAACGGTGAAGAAACATATAAATTCGAATCCACTGTTGTCGGCGGTGCTATTCCGAAGGAATATATCCCGGCAGTAGGTGAAGGTATCGAAGAAGCTATGAAATCCGGTATCCTTGGAGGATTCCCGGTTGTTGGTATCCACGCAAATGTATACGATGGATCCTACCATGAAGTCGACTCATCCGAAATGGCATTCCATATCGCTGGTTCCCTTGCATTCAAGGATGCGATGGCAAAATCAGCTCCGGTACTTCTTGAACCTATCATGAAAGTAGAAGTAACAATGCCGGAAGAATATATGGGTGATGTTATCGGTGACATCAACTCCCGTCGTGGACGTATCGAAGGAATGGATGACCTGGGCGGAGGAAAGATTGTACGTGCATATGTACCGCTTTCTGAAATGTTCGGATACTCTACAGATCTTCGTTCCAGAACACAGGGACGTGGTAACTACTCTATGTTCTTTGAGAAATATGAGCAGGTACCGAAGAATGTACAGGAAAAGGTATTATCCAATAAAAAAGCTTAAAAAGGCTTGAAAATTCAGCAGTTTTGAAATATAATCAGATGTAGCTGAGTAAACTTTTAAATTAAAAAAATTGCCCTGCTTGAGGGTAGAATTAAGGAGGATTATTCAAATGGCAAAGGCTAAATTTGAAAGAACAAAACCACATTGTAATATTGGTACAATCGGACACGTTGACCATGGTAAAACTACTTTAACAGCTGCTATCACAAAAGTACTTTCCACAAGAGTTGCTGGTAACGCTGCAGTAGATTTCGAAAATATCGATAAAGCACCAGAAGAAAGAGAACGTGGTATCACAATCTCCACAGCTCACGTAGAGTACGAAACAGAGAAACGTCACTACGCACACGTTGACTGCCCGGGTCATGCTGACTACGTTAAGAACATGATCACAGGAGCAGCTCAGATGGACGGAGCTATCCTTGTAGTAGCTGCTACAGATGGTGTTATGGCTCAGACAAGAGAGCACATCCTTCTGTCCCGTCAGGTAGGTGTACCTTACATC
Organism: Drancourtella sp. An12; assembly: GCF_002160935.1. Taxonomy (NCBI): domain Bacteria; kingdom Bacillati; phylum Bacillota; class Clostridia; order Eubacteriales; family Oscillospiraceae; genus Drancourtella; species Drancourtella sp. An12. The sequence goes on from NZ_NFLO01000002.1 coordinate 130,403, forward strand.
GTTGTATTCATGAACAAATGTGATATGGTAGACGACGAAGAACTTCTTGAATTAGTAGAAATGGAAATCCGTGAACTCCTTGACGAGTATGAATTCCCGGGAGATGACACTCCGATCATCAGAGGATCTGCTCTGAAAGCTCTGGAAGATCCGAGCGGAGAATGGGGAGACAAGATCATGGAACTTATGGATGCTGTTGACAGCTACATTCCGGATCCGGAACGTGACACAGACAAACCGTTCCTTATGCCGGTCGAAGACGTATTCTCTATCACAGGACGTGGTACAGTTGCTACAGGTAGAGTAGAGCGTGGTACACTTCACGTATCTGATGAAGTAGAAATCGTTGGTATCCATGAAGAAACACGTAAAGTTGTTGTAACAGGTGTTGAAATGTTCCGTAAACTTCTTGATGAAGCTCAGGCTGGTGACAACATCGGTGCTCTGCTTCGTGGTGTTCAGAGAACAGAAATCGAAAGAGGACAGGTTCTTTGTAAACCAGGTTCTGTAACATGCCACCACAAATTTACAGCTCAGGTTTACGTTCTGACAAAAGATGAAGGTGGACGTCATACTCCATTCTTCAACAACTACCGTCCACAGTTCTACTTCAGAACAACAGACGTAACAGGTGTTTGCGAACTTCCGGAAGGAACAGAAATGTGCATGCCTGGAGATAACGTAGAAATGACAGTTGAACTGATCCATCCAGTAGCTATGGAGCAGGGACTTCGTTTCGCTATCCGTGAAGGTGGACGTACAGTAGGATCTGGACGTGTTGCTACAATCATCGAGTAATCGAATATAGCGAAGATTTAAGGGATTGCCGAACGGCAATCCCTTTTTAAGCTTTATCTTTTCGTAAATATCAGGAATGTCTTACGGAAAAGTCCGGATAGAAACCTCTCAGTGTATTCATAATGAGTTTAAATGTAAGTTCAGCCATATGCTGGGGGCTTGCGGAGGATTCTTCTGACAGCCAGGTCTTGACCAGACCGATGCAGCCGGAAAGACAAAAGGCATAATAATATGTCAGATCATCCATCTTCCCCGGAAATGTTTCTTTCAGAGCATTCAGACTGTGTTCGGAAAGAATATTCTCAATCCGGTGCAGGAAAGAGATGTCTCCGTTAGGTCCCAGGAGGGCGGCACAAATATCACGGTTTTCCGCAAGGATAGAGAAAATGTCTTCGATGAACGGGAAGCTGTCCTCATTGAAAGGGCTGATCGGATGGGTATGGATCAGATCTTCAATCTCCCCGGTCAGTTCATTTTCAATCTTTTCCATCATGTCATAGATATCCGTATAGTGTAAATAGAAGGTGGAGCGGTTAATGTCCACTTTTTCTACGAGTTCTTTAATGGTGATCTCCTTTAAGCTTTTTTCTTTCAGAAGTTCGGCCAGCCCCTGACGGAGCTGGGCTCTTGTCTTGCGAATCCGCCGGTCCATAGTTTTTGGCATGAAATAAATCCTCCTCTTAAAATAATAGACATTATGTCGTTTGCTTATCCATTAACAGACAGAGAGCCGTCACATTAATGGTTGTATCTCTTTTCTGATTTTACTATAATTCATGGTGATAGAAAAATCAACACAATATCTATTAATAGAATTAATGTTGCAAAAAGAGAGGAGAAAAAAGATGTTGAGGCAGGAATGGCACAGTCTGTTCAAAAATAAGATTTTACTGATTGTTACAGTCGCGGTCATCGCGATCCCGACAATCTATACGACACTTTTCCTTGGATCTATGTGGGATCCATACGGAAATCTTGATAAGCTTCCGGTGGCTGTCATCAATCATGACGTTCCGGTGACTTATGCAGATCAGAAGCTGGATATTGGCGGCACATTGATGGACGAACTGAAAGACAACGATTCTCTTGACTTTCAGTTCCCGTCAGACAAAGAAGCGCAGAAAGGACTTAAGGATGGTACATACTATATGGTTATTACCATACCGGAAGAGTTTTCAGCTCATGCCGCATCGCTGACGGATGCGAACCCGGAAAAGATGACGTTGTCCTATGAAACGAATCCGGGAACAAATTATATCGCATCCAAGATGAGCGAGACGGCGATGAAAGAACTGGAAAGTTCAGTACGGGAAGAGGTTACCAGGACGTATACAGAAGTCCTGTTTGATAAACTTGCGGAAGTGGGGGACGGAATGCAGGAGGCAGCTGACGGTTCTGGTGAATTGAAAGACGGGGCGGATCAGTTGGCCGACGGAAATCGGACGATTACTGACAATCTGCAGATTCTTTCCAAGAGCGCTCTGGTATTCGCGGATGGAAGTCAGGAATTAGAAGTAGGGCTTGAGCAGTATACAGATGGAGTCAGTGCGGCGGCAGCAGGAGCAGAAGAATTGCAAAACGGTGTAAATGCGCTGGACAGCGGCGTAAATGATGCACAGAAAGGCGGCTCCGATCTGGCAGCCGGTGCGGCGGATGTGGATGATAATATGACTGCTCTCAACGCCGGACTGTCCGAACTGAATGTGGCCGCATCTGCCCTTCCGGATGCGGCAGATGCGCTGAATGACGGAGCAGCTTCTTTAAATGACGGAGCAAAACAGCTTTCAGGCGGGATTACAGCTCTGTCTGAAGGAGCGGCCAACTTGAAGGACGGAGCGGATTCTCTTAGCTCCGGTCTACAGTCTGCTGCTTCCAGTTCCCGGTCGTTGCGTAATGGGGCGGCCGGGATCAGCCAGGCGCTGGCGGCACTTGCCGGAGCAGAAGGCGTACCGGAAGAACTGAGGACACAGATTGCAGCAGTACAGCAACAGGCAGAAATATTGTCTGCAGGTGTTTCCGATTATACATACGGTGTTGATGAAGCGGCAGCAGGAAGCACACAGCTTGCATCGAAGATCCCGGAACTTCAGAATGGTATTTCCACTGTGCAGAATGGTGCGGATTCCCTGAAAAACGGGATCGGACAGCTTCAGTCCGGGACGTCCGCACTGGCAGAGCAGGCTCCGGTACTGGTGAGAGGAATTTCCGCTGCTGCTTCAGGAGCAGATCAGCTTCAGAAGCAGGGAACATCAGCGCTCCGGAAAGGAGCTGCGGAACTGAACAGTGGCCTTGGAGCGTTGGCACAGGGAAGTACGAAGCTGAAAGACGGAACGGATACGCTTGTTTCCGGAGCCGGCAAGCTTACTTTGAACAGTAAAGCATTGACGGAGGGGGCGGCAAAGTTGACAGATGGAGCCGGCCAGATCAGCAAAGGAGCGGAACAACTTTCTGACGGCAGTCGCGAACTGGGCGATGGGATCGATCAGGTTTCGGACGGTGCGGATACGTTGTCAAAAGAACTGGGAAGCGGTGCGGCGCAGATCCGGGAAACGAATACGTCAGATGAGGCGACGGATATGTTTGCTGCACCGGTAGATACAGAAGAGACACAGATCACGGAGGTTGCCAACAACGGCCATGCAATGGCGCCGTATATGATGTCTGTAGGGCTGTGGGTCGGCTGTATTGCGTTCAGCCTGATGTATCCGCTGACCAGTTATGGAGGAAAAATGAAATCCGGCTTCCGCTGGTGGATCAGCAAGGCATCTGTGCTCTATCTGACAGCAGTTCTACAGGCGGTAGTTATGATTGGTGCACTCCATATATTTGATGGTTTTACTCCTGCGGAAATTGGAAAGACCGTTCTGGTAGCGTGTGGAGCATCGCTTGCATTTATGTCGGTGATGTACTTCTTTACCAGTCTGCTGGGCCGTGTAGGAAGTTTCCTGATGCTGATATTCATGGTGATCCAGCTGGCCGGTTCTGTAGGTACGTACCCTTATGAACTGTCCGGATCATTTGTGCCGTATCTTCATGACTGGGTGCCGTTTACCTATACGGTGCAGGCGTTCCGCAGTACCATAAGCGGCGGCGAGAGTATCCGGGGATGTCTCATTTTCCTGCTGATTCTGTTCCTTGTATTTACAGGACTTACGATTCTGGAGTTCACTGTGAGATCCCGGAAAATGCGGGAAGGCAAAAATACATGGATGGTGTGGCTGGAAGAGCATGGACTGGCATGATGGATGAGGTGCCATTGCATAAAGATTCTAAATTATTTAGACCGTATTCAGGTATAAAAACACCGGAATACGGTCTTTTTTTGATTCGGTATTTGTAAAAAAAGAAGAAGGACTGTATAATGAGAATATAATTTACGAATGGGGGAAGTTATGAAACCACAAAGCATAACAGAGAGACCGGGCACTGGGAAGATGGAACTGATTCGTAAATGGATGGGAAAATAACAGATTGAAAGAGTAGAAAGAGGGAGCAACAATGAGATTATGCATTGCATTACCTCCATGCAAAGTCTTGTAAGATCACATTGCATGGAGTAAGATGATCAGTCAGAGACTTTGCCGGGAAGAAAGAAAAAAGGAGCAAAGTCTTATGAAAACATATAAAACAACATTACACGAAATGAAACCATTTCTCATGCTGTGGGGGACACAGGCATTCTCCGCGCTGGGAAGTGCGATGACCAGTTATGCACTTGTAATCTGGTCCTATACACATAAACAATCGGCTCTGATGACATCATTATTAATGGTCTGCTCTTATGCGCCATATGTCATCTTCAGCATTTCTGCCGGGGCGTTGAGCGACCGCTGGAATAAAAAGGCGACAATGTTAGTCTGCGATACGGTTGCGGCGGTATCCACCGTGGTAATGCTGGTTCTCATGAAACAGCAGATGCTGCAGGTAGGACATCTTTATCTGATCAATATTGTCAACGGACTGATGAATACGGTACAGCAGCCGGCATCCGAGGTAGCTGTGACGAGAATTCTGCCGCCAAAGTATTATCAGAAAGTCGGAGGAATGCGGTATCTGGCCAATGCTTTGAATTCGATTCTTACGCCGATTATAGCAACGGCTGTACTGGGAATCGCAGGAATGGATGCGGTGATCGCATTTGACCTGTTTACATTTGGAGCGGCATTTATGACATTGGCGTTTGGAATTCAAATTCCAGAAGGGAGAGAAGAAGCGCCGGGGAATGAATCGTTGCTTATATCTGCAGGGAAAGGAATCGCATATCTCAGAACAGAAAAAGGAATCTTTGGACTGATTCTGTTTCTTGCGGCAATTAATCTGGTGGCATCCATCTATGATGCGGCCCTTCCGGCAATGATGCTCTCCAGAAAAGGCGGAAGCCAAACTGCGATGGGACTGGTGAACGCCGTGATCGGTGCCGCCACACTTCTGGGAAGTATTCTGGCATCGGTACTGCCAAAGCCGAAAAGCCGTGTGCGGGTCATCTGCAACAGCCTGCTTTTTGCCATGAGTTTTGAGAACTTTCTGCTTGCACTGGGAAGGACACCGCTTGTCTGGTGTATCGGAGGATTCCTGGGATGGATTGCGATTCCGCTGATGAATACGAATCTGGACGTCATCCTGAGAAGCAGGATTCCGATGGAAATGCAGGGAAGAGTGTACTCTGTACGGAATTCCCTTCAGTTTTTTACGATCCCGATCGGATATTTCCTGGGAGGATTTCTCGTCGATCATGTTTTTGAGCCGTTGATGGCAGCACAGAAAGAAGGAAGCATCCTGATCCGGATATTTGGAAGCGGAAAAGGCTCCGGGGCAGCAGTACTTTTCTTTGTCATCGCATTTGCAGGAATCGGAGTATGCCTCTGGTTTCGGAGAGATAAACATATCTGGGAGCTGGAAGAAGAGAGTGCTTCTAAAAGTGATGATTAGGAATAAACAGAAACACAGGAGAGAACCCCTGCAAGTAGCATGAAAATGTCATTTGTAGGTGATATGATATATTTTTTGCTTTTCCTTGTGAATCGGCAGATGACAGTTTATAATAATTCCAGAGTCTGTTTTAGGAGGACGCTGGAAATGTACGTGACAGATAAACTTACGAAGCCGTTAACAGAAGTAAAATATTTAAATGCGGATAATGTGGACCGGTATCGGTGCATTATGCGCATTTTTTTTGATAATTATGAAAAGTTAAAATATTGGATGTATCAGGAGGAAGTTTATGACGAATTAAAACAGGATCCATATTTTGCTGATTATAAGATGGAGCAGTGCCAGCAGGATTTAAATGCGCTGACTGCCTGGAAAAATCTGATTGCGGATCAGGATACGCGGAAAGTCACATCGCTGGAGGAGTTCAGCAACCGCAGGTTCCGGTATCAGATGTCAGAATACAGTGTGGAGATTGAGAGACTGGTTCTCAGACTGGAAAATCTGTTTATTGAGGGAGCATCATTGGAACCGACGCTGTTGGAACGGATCCGGATCAATGTGGGGAGATTTCCTCAGATGGTATCCGAGCCATTAGATGCAGTTTACACATGGTGGACAGATCTCAATAATGATTTCATCCGGCTGAATCAGAATTACCAGGATTATATCCGGGATCTGAACAGCGTAAGAGCGGAAGAGATGATGAGGACACGGGCATTTCTTGTATTCAAAGACCGTTTGATTGAATATCTGAGGAATTTTATCAAAGGACTGCAGAGAAATGTGGGAATCATTGAGGAAGAAATCCGGGGACTGCCGGAAGAAACGAAAGAGACTGTCTTGAATAAGGTAGTACAGTATTCGATGTCAATACCAAGAATGGATGTGGAAATGTCAGAGACGTTGATTGCTGATAATATTTACGGCAGATTTCAAAGTATCTATGACTGGTTTGTTCCGGAGAATGGCCAGGAGAATGAGGCGGGAAAACTGTTTGATGCTACGAACGAAATTATTCGAAAGATCACCCGGTACGCGGCACAGATCAGTGAGAGGAATGCTCTTGGAGCAAACCGCAAGGAAGAATATAAAAAGGCGGCGTCTATCTTTATGGCCTGTGAGGACGTGCAGCAGGCGCATAAGATGGCGGCAATGATTTTCGGATTGGAGAAACCATTCCATTTGAATGTAAAAAAAGAACGTGAGACAGACAGTATGAATACGACCGTGTATGAGGAAGCTCCGGAGGAGTTCGTATTAAAACCGAGGATCCGGACATATCGGGAAAAGAGTATAAGAAGCGGTCTTCGTGACCATGGAACAGAAAAAGCCAGGGTGCGTGAGCAGATGTTAAAGCAGATCAAAGAAGACAGGGAAAAGGCAGGAGAGCTGATTCAGAATGGAAGAATTGATTTTTCCACACTTCCGGTAATTGAACCAAGAGTCAGAGAGATCCTTTTAAGATGGCTGTCCGATGCGATGGAAGATGCAGAATATTCTGCACGGACCGATGATGGCAGACGGTTTGTACTTGATATGAAATATGCGCAGGAGAAGTGTGTGGTTCACTGTGAAGATGGAAATTTTACGATGCCAAAAATCAGTATTGTATTTCAAGAGGATGAGTAATGAGAGAAGAACTTGAGATTTTAATGAATCGAAGATGGGTATTAAAGGCGGAAGAGAAAGAACTGTATTACAGGCTGAGGGATGCGGCAGGTGAAATACGGAAGTTTGCAACAGAAAAAATGGGCTGCCAGATCATTGCCAATTCGCTGCTGATCAAAATGGAGAAGATTCCGGCAGTGCCGGAGGAATGGATGGGAATCCGGGAGTTTACATCCAGAGAGGAATATGCCTTTCTTTGTGTACTGTTGATGTTTCTGGAGGATAAAGATACAGAATATCAGTTTACGATTTCTATGCTGACGGATTATATTTCCGCTAATATGCCGGCAGAAAAGGTGGATTGGACACTCTACACGCACAGGCGGAGGCTGGTGAAGGTGATGCGTTATGCAAAGACGCAGGGGATTATTCAGGTAACAGACGGGAATGATGAAAATTTTATGGAAGATCAAAATGGGCAGGTCCTTTATGAAAATACAGGAGCGTCCAGGTATTTTATGAAAAATTTCTCTACAGATATTATGTCTTATTCTGAACCGGAGGATTTTTTGGAAAGCGAGTGGTTTGGCGTGGATGAAGACCGGGGAATTGCCAGGAGACACCGTGTCTATAAGCGTCTTTTGTTTTCACCCGGAATGTACAGAAGCGAGGGAACAGCGGAGGATTTCGAATATCTGAAATATTATGGAAGACGTCTGGCAGAAGATTTGAATGAACATCTGGACTGTGATCTGCATATTCACAGAGGCAGCGCTTATGCCCTTCCGCAGGAAGGAAGCAGGCTTGGAATACAATTTCCGGGAAATAATGCAGTATCAGACATGATTCTGCTTGTGTGCCGGGAAGTAAGGCGGAAAGTTGAAGAAGGAATCTGGAAAGCAGAGACAGATGAGATGATCCTGGTAGATCAGATGGAATTTGAGAGACTTCTAAAAGAAGTGAAGAGAACGTATGGAAATGGATTTACCAAGCAGTTTCGGGAAATGCAGGAAGGAGAATATGTAGAAACCATGATGGAAGAAATGCGGATCTGGAGTTTTATCCGGGTAATGGAGAAGGATCACATGGTTGGCATCTATCCGGCAGCAGGAAAAATACAGGGAAGATACCCGGCAGATTACGCAGGAGGAGATAGAGATGAACAGTAGATGGCAGGCGAACAAGATCGGTTTGATCAATTTCTGGTACTATGATGAGCAGGAGTTTTCTTTTGCGAAAGGGAGAATGCTTCTCAGGGGTTCCAATGGTTCGGGGAAGTCAGTAACAATGCAGAGTGTGATTCCTCTTCTTCTGGACGGAAATATGAATCCGGAACGTCTGGATCCTTTTGGATCGAGAGATCGTAAGATGAGCAGTTACCTTCTGGAAGACGGAGATGAGAGAGAAGAGAGGACAGGATACCTCTATCTGGAGTTTAAACGATGTGACAGCGAGAACTATCTGACGATCGGGATGGGGATTCGTGCCAGAAAAGGAAAGCCGCTGGATAAATGGTATTTTGCCATCACAGACGGAAGAAGAATCGGAAAGGATTTCTGGCTTTATAAAGAGCTGGATGAGAAGATCACTCTTTCCAAAAGAGAACTGGAAAACCGGATTGGAGACGGGGGCCGGGTTATAGAACGGCAGGCAGAGTATATGGAATATGTCAATCGTCAGATTTTTGGCTTTGAGAATGTGGAAGAATACAAAGAGATGATCGATCTCTTGATTCAGCTGCGTACGCCGAAACTGTCAAAAGATTTTAAACCGTCAATTATCAATGAAATTTTGAGCGATTCCCTGCAGCCGTTGTCAGACGAAGATCTTCTGCCGATGTCGGAAGCAATTGAAAATATGGACACCATGAACATGAATCTGAAAGCGCGCCGGGAAGGGAAACAGGCTGCGGAAAAGATCAACAGGGTATTTGAGAAGTATAATCGACTGGTACTTTATGAGAAAGTCCAGAATTACTGTGAAGCAAAGAAACGGCTCAATGACACAAAAAGAGAGCAGGAAGAAGATGAGAAGCTGCTTCAGAAACATCAGGAACGGGTACAGGAACTCATCGCTGAACAAGAAGAGCTGGATGCCGGACGGAAGACGATGGAAAAAGAACGAGATTCTCTGAAGGAAAGTGACGCTGTCGGTTTAAAAGAGCGGGAAGTGGAATTGGAAAAGAGGATTTCTGATCAGGAAATCCAGCTTCAAAAAAAGAAAGGGCAGCTTGCGGACAAGCAGGACACATATATTGAGACAGAGAAGAAAAAGAAGCAGGAAGAAGATAAGGCATTCGAAAAGAAAAGCGAGATTGGGCATCTTTTAGAAGAGATGGATGAGGATGCCGGGGACATGGCTTTTGAGGAGCATACCTTTTTTGCAGATGAATTATTGCAGAATATAGAAGAACCATATGGATTTGAAAGTCATCAAAACCAGATGGAAATTGTACAGGAACGTATTGGAGAAGGCCTGAAAATTTTACAGGCGGCAGATGGAAAAGAGCGACGTCTGGAGGAACTGCGTCTGCAGAGGGAACGACACCAGAGGGCAGAAGATCTGTCAGCAAGGAAGGCGCAGGAGCAGGAGAATCTGTTGATTCAGGCACAAAACGAATGGAAAGAGATGTTGTACAGATGGGCAGGCAGCAATGAAGAATTAAATATTCCATCGAATACGTTAAAAGGAATGTCCGGATTCGCAGAACATTATGGAGATCATTCAGATTTTGCAGAAGTTCGGACTCAGGCGGCAGATATCTGGATGAAAAAAAGAGATGAACTTGACCGGCAGAGACGGGAACGAAAAGTAAGAATTCAGGATCTGGAACAGCAATACGAAAAAACCAAAAAAGAACTCGCTGACTGGCAGAACAGGAAAGAGCCGGAACCGGACAGGAGTGAAGCGGTTGTGGAAAACCGCCGGGCGCTTCGGGAAAAACAGATTCCATACCAGGAATTTTATAAAGTCATTGAATTTGGGCAGAACCTGAGTAAAGAAGAATGTGACCGGCTGGAAGAAGCGTTGGCTTATATGGGGATTCTGGATGCACTTGTGATTGATGAATCATATAAGGATCAGGTGCTGCATCTGGATACAACAGGATGTGACAGGTATCTGTTTGTACAGAACGGGCATGTTGAGAACAGTCTGCTCTCCGTGCTGGATTTAAACGATACAGTGAATAATCTTTTCTTTAATCAGACAATCACGAATATTCTGGGACGAATTGCTTATGGAGAAGATATGCAGGAAAGTACGATCGTAACGAAAGAAGGAATTTACCAGATTGGTGTGCTGACGGGAACTGTGACAGGGAATTATGAAGCGGGATTTCTCGGAACACAGGCCAGAGAGAGAAACCGTCAGGAAAAAATCCGGCTGTGCGGAGAATATATGAATGTGCTCGAGGAAGAGATAACCTGTCTGGAACAAGAAACCGGGGTTTTGAGTAAAAGAATGGAGATTCTGGAAAGTGAATATCAGGCACTTCCGGGAGATCAGGATCTTAGGACTGCCTGGAAAATGCTTACAGAGGCAGAAGAAAGGGAGCAGAAACTGCGGGAAGAGGGCAGAAGACTGGAAGGCGAGATTGGAACAGCAGCCGCAGAACTGAGAGAATTGAAAACAAAAGCCGGAGAGATTGCGGATAAACTGTATCTGTCATGCCGGCTTGATATCTTTCAGAAGGCGGATGGAGCTTCCAGAACATATGAAAAAGCGTTCTATCAATTAAAAGCCGGCCATGAAGTATATATCCAGATGATCCGTTACCAAAAAGAACTGGAGGAACAGCTGGAAGGGCTGGATTTTGACATGGATCAGATCCGGTATGACATCGGGATCTTAGAAAGACAGATGAATAAAGATAAGGTGGAATACGATTCGGTCAGAGAGCAGTTGAAGTTGACAGATTATGAGAAAATCAAAAAACGGCTGGATACCTGCATTGAATGGCTGAATGCTTATCCGAAGAGACTGCAGGAGTGTGTGGAAGAAAAGGCGCAGAAAGAAGAACAGATTCGGGGAATCCGGGAGCAGATAGAGAAATTGAAGGACAAAAAACTGGAATTGGAGGACAAAGAGGAATATTTGAAGCGTTGCTTCCGGGAGGAACTGGTTCTTGAATATGCAGGATTTTCGCCAGAATTTGAGGAAAAACCGGAAGAAGTCAGAAGAGCATTGAGCGTAGAATGTCAAAAAATGGATCGAAACAGTATTATTCAGGATTTGAATCAGGTTTATTTTGAAAACCGGGGCGTCTTAAATGACTATCAGCCGATGCAGAAAGAACTGTTTGGAGACGGGGAGATCAGAGAAGGACTGCCATCTCCGAAGAGAATTGATATGACGGCAAGATATCAGGGATCCGTCATTCCGTTTGGAAAACTGCTCGGATATCTGGAGGAGGAAATTCAAGATCTGACAGAATTGATCCGGGAAGGAGACAGAGAGCTTTTTGAAGATATTCTGGCAAATACGGTGAGCCGGAAAATCCGTGGAAAGATCAACAGTTCCATTTCATGGGTGGAAAATATGAATCACCTGATGGGAGCGATGAATACGTCAAGCGGCCTGAAGCTCAGTCTCCGCTGGAGAAGCCGGACGGCAGAAACAGAGGGGCAGCTGGATACAAAAGAACTGGTAGAACTTTTGAAAAAAGATTACCGGCTGATGCGGGAAGAGGAGGCAGAACGACTCTCCATGCATTTCCGCTCAAAAGTAGAAGAGGCACGGAAAAACGCGAGAGACAGCGGAGGAATGGTTTCTTTCTATCAGGTAATGAAGGAGACGCTGGATTACAGGAAATGGTTTGAATTTCAGCTGTTCTTTCAAAAAGGTGGTGAAAAGGTAAAAGAACTGACGAACAGTATGTTTGGTACGTTCAGCGGCGGTGAAAAGGCGATGGCAATGTATGTGCCTCTGTTTTCGGCTGTAGTAGCAAAATATGAAGGCGGAAGGGAAGACGCTCCAAGGCTGATTTCTCTCGATGAAGCATTTGCAGGTGTGGATAACAGAAATATCAGAGACATGTTCCGGCTGATGACGGAATTCCGGTTTGATTTTTTGATTAATTCACAGGTACTTTGGGGAGACTGCGACACACTGGACGCTCTTGCGATCTATCAGCTGATACGTCCGGAAAACGCAAAGTTTGTGACAGTAATGCCGTATCTTTGGAACGGAAAGACAAAGGAATTAATGGAAGATGAAGATGAGATGGAACAGCGGGCTGCCAAAGCTTGAAAAAGAATGCCTTACCTATCTGAAAGAGCAGAAAGTATTTGAAAGACTGCTGAAAGGGTTCTGGAAAAAATATGAATCATACGGGATGTTTACAGGGACAGTAGAATTACGGAATCTGACAGAAGAAGAGAGAGAGGAACTGGAAGGATTTTTTGGAAAAAATTTTCATGGGAAAAAGAGTGCCGCTGTCTCTGCGGCAAAATTCAGAAATGCCTGGAAAAACAGCCGGTTTGGTGAAATTTCACCGGAGAAAGTTCTGGAAATCTATTTCGATAAAAAGCCGGAGGCAAAAAGCGAAGAAAAAAGATTATATGAACAGATGTGGAAGAGTATCCTGAAACAGGCAGGTAAAGAAGCGGCAGGAACGCCTGCGGCCGGCTGGATTGAGAATCTTAAGGATGTGTTGGAAAAAGGCGTCAGTTCTGATGTTTCCGTATGTGCGCAGGAGATATACCGCTATTTGAAAAAACGCTGTGGCGAGTCAAAAAGCAGTGAACATGAGATCCGAAAACAGGTTTCCATGGTTGCCCGGATGATCAATGCGCTCCCATACTGGAAAGGGAACGTGGAATATCAAGCTGTATTTGCGGCAAAGGTAACAGGAAATCCGCACGCATTTGACCGTGGAGAACAGGACAGTGCGCTTCTTACACTCATTTTGAACTGGTTTGCCAGGCAGAATCAGAATGGACAAAACAACAAGGAAGAGTCCTGTCAGCCGAATCATAACATCTTTCCGGCACTTCACACGCAGAAACTGTATCTTCAGGCAGGAATCTTAAAAGATGATGTATCGAATTACACTACTGTTTTTGGAATTCGTGCGTGGAAAGAGAATGGAAAACTGCATCAGGGAATATGCGGATATTTAGAAGAAGAGGAGGCCGTGCAGGTTTCACTTGCTTCTATAGCAAAGTGGGGACGGGTGGAATGCAGGGAGCAGGAATTATTTCTTGTGGAGAATCCATCGGTATTTTCTGTCCTTTGCGGGAAATGGAAAGGAAAACGATCCTGTATGTGTATGAACGGACAGCCAAGACTCAGTTCTCTTCTTCTGCTGGATCTGCTTGCAGGGAGCGGAGTCAGGATTTACTATGCCGGAGACTTTGACCCGGAGGGGCTTTTAATTGCACAAAAACTGAAACAGTATTACCGGGGAGATTTTATTTTCTGGCATATGACACGTCAGGATTATGAGCAGGCGATGTCGAAAGAAACGATCTCCGAAAGGAGAATGAAAATGCTGGAGAAAATTACGGATCCACGGCTGCTTCCGGCAGTGGAACGAATGAGAGAAGAAAAAAAGGCAGGCTATCAGGAAAAACTGATTGGTTTGTACACAGATTAAAGGCAATAAGGCGCCGGTGCAGAGTTTTGCTCTGTTCCGGCGTCTTATTGTCATGCGGAGTAAATGCCCTGTACGGTGATCTGCCGGAAAAACCGGGAGAGCCCAAGGGTTACAGTTTCTTCGACACGCTGTGGGATCCTGCGGATCAGAATCTCCCCGAATTCGTGAGGGAAGCTTAAGAAATGCTCACGTTTTAGGACGGCTGTTTCTTCCGAATCGACAAACCTTGCCGATATATCCAGACGGGAGCCGCCTCATGTGTGGCACATCATTGGGGTAATCAGGATATTTTTATGATTGGATTTTTTCATATGCTCAATTAACCGTTCGTCAAGATGAAATTTCATGGTGGAATCCTCCTTTGCTTTTTCTGGCATTATTATCTCAGATTTAAATGGAGAGTTCCGTGATGAAGTCACAGAAAGGGCAGAAAGGCCCTCCGGACTTTGCAATGCTGATCCGGAAGGCCTCACATGAAATTAAGAAGATTCTCGCAATTCTTTGATCAGTAGTTTGCGCAGTTCCCGGCGTTTGATTTTCGGGCCGATGAAAATACTCTTTGGCTGTTCGGTTTCGTCAAATCCGGTGATGGTGTAACGGTCGTCCACCACATCAAAGCGGAGAAGACAGCCTCCGGCGTCAACGAATCCTTTGGCCCGGCAGATCGTCCCGTAAGTACCGTGGATCAGCTGTTCCAGAAACCAGATCAGATGATCGGGGCCCGGCAGGGAAATATCTGTAAGGCCGAGGGAGAGCAGGTTTGGAGTGTCCATCTGTTCGGGTGTGATGGAGTTCCCGCTCAGATCCGTATGTAACAAGGTCTCCCACCAGGACAGCTCCATATGGCTGTAATGCTCTGCCTGGATTCGGGCGTCAGGATTGACATCCCGGATTTTGGAAACCAGAGTATCCATCTCTTCCGGTGTATCGAAGTTACGTTTGGAAATGACGATGGTCCCGGCTGCCTTTAACTGATCTTCAAAGATATCCCGGTAGTCCCGCATATAGTGGTCAAAGCAGTTGGCATCCACAATGGTAACGGGACTTAAAAGGGAAATCCGTTCGTACTCGATCTGCCGGATATTATGAATGACATTGGACAGTACGCCCACACCGGTCGGCTCTACAATGAGATATTCCGGATCGAGGGTGTTGGCGATGGTCAGGATGGAGGAGGCAAAGTCCGATTTCATGGAACAGCAGATACAGCCTTCCGTCAGTTCCCAGATATTGATATCTTTCTCCTCATCTAAAATGGTTTTGTCGATACCGACTTCCCCGTATTCATTTTCCATGACGACAAAATCCTGCTTTGTCTTCTGCGCCATTTCTTTAATAAACGTAGTTTTCCCGGCACCGAGGAAGCCGGAAACGACAAGTATCTTCATAATATCCTCCGATTTTCTGGTTAGTCTTCGATTTTAACGACTGGTTTGATCAGGTCTCTTGGCTTGTCTCTCATAAGGAAGAGTGCTTCTTCCAGATGTTCCCATCCGTCAAATACATGGGATACGAGCGGGTGTACATCCAGTTTGCCTGCGGAAACAAGTGCACCGAGTTTTTCCATGCGGAGACGTCCGCCTGGCATGAGACCGCCGTTGATCTGTTTGTGTCCCATGCCGACACCCCATTCAGCGCGCGGGATATTGACATAGGTGCCGCTTCCAAGATAGTTGACATTACCGATCTTTCCACCTGGTTTTAATGCTTTGACAGCAGATTCAAACGTTTCACAGCCGCCTCCTGCGACAACGACTTTGTCCACGCCTTTTCCGTCTGTCATGGCAAGAACCTGGTCTTCTATGCTTCCGTCTTTGTAACTGATAAAATCAACAGCGCCGTATCCTCTGGCCGCCTCTACGCAGACAGGTCTTGTGCCGACTGCAATAATGCGGGATGCACCGCGCATATTGGCGCCGGCAACAGACATCAGTCCTACCGGGCCGATTCCGATAACGAGAACGGTGTCACCGAACTGAACGTCGGCAAGTTCGACACCGTGGAATCCGGTCGGAACCATGTCGGAGAGCATACATGCATCTACCGGGTCGATATTGGACGGCAGAAGCGCAAGGTTTCCATCTGCGTCATTGACATGGAAGAATTCAGAGAAGACACCGTCTTTGAAGTTGGAGAATTTCCATCCTGCCAGCATTCCGCCGGAGTGCATGGAATATCCTGCCTGTGCTTCGAGAGAGTTCCAGTCCGGAGTGATGGCCGGAACCAGAACACGGTCACCTGGTTTGAAATCTTTGACAAGAGAGCCGACTTCTACAACTTCAGCACAGCATTCGTGGCCAAGAATCATGTTGTGGCGTTCTCCGATAGCACCTTCCCACAGCGTATGAACATCAGATGTGCAGATTGCGACAGCAAGTGGTTTACAGATCGCATCAAGCGGCCCGCATTCAGGGCGGTCTTTCTCAATCCAGCCGGATTCACCGATTTTTAGCATTGCATAGCCTTTCATTTTACACTACCTCCTTTTAGTTGAAAATTGATAAGTTAGATCTATCATATCATGGATGGGACGGGAAAAGTGAAAAAATTTATTTTTAAATTGTAAAAGTTCTATTAATAACGTGAAAAATATGACAAGTTCTGACGAAAAAGGGAAATAAAAAGAAAGTGTTCTTCGATATCGTTTTCGAAGACAAGAGAAAATAAACTTTCATAAACTAAGTGAAAGAAAATTTACTTACATTTAACTAAAGAATGAAAGAAAACTTTACTTCGGATTGTTATGATTTCTAATGTAAAAAGCGTGAAAGTTTTCAGGAGGAAAAGAGAATGGTTACGAAACAACAGACAGCGACACAGTCGCAGAAACTTATGATTTTTGTTCTTACGATGTCACTTTACGGTCTGGCTACGTTATTTACAGAATTGATTCCGAAATTTCAGGTGGGAATTGTGGAATTTTCCGTAGAATATTTTCTGTTTATTCCGCTGGTTCTTGCGATTCTGTTTGATCCGATGTCAGCTGCACTCGGAGCGGCTACCGGAGAACTGGTATTCAGTGAGATCATGCTGGGACAGTTTGGCGGGCTTGGAGAGCTGGAAAAGTTTATTACAGTCACAATCGGTGTCTATATTGCGGGAAGACTTGTGAGAAATCCGAAAAACCGGACAATGGTAGGAATTGCATCGATGACGGGTGTGATTTTACAGCAGCTTTTGGGAACGATTGTGGATATATTAAAGGTTCAGTTTGCGGTAACGGATTTTGAGGCGGTACCGGGACTCCCGGAAAGTGTATTTGCGACAGAAGGTTTTGCATGCTTAAATGATATCCTGTTTTCAGGAATCCTGTTCTGCCTGCTTCCGACGATATTCCTTGTGCCAAGACTTTATGGGAAAATCGAGCCGCTTCTTGGCATGCAGCCGAGGACAGAGGAAACAGCTCTGGGAGCAATCAATGCAAAAGTAGTGATCGGCGCGCTGGTGGCATTTGCGGCGGCGATCGGAGCGGAAATGCTGGCAGAGAGCGGCACTTCGATCATTGACTGGGAAGCAAGCTGGGCAGAGAGCGGTACCGCAGTGGCGGCAGGCATGGTTGTGGCAGCGGCACTTGCGGTTGTGATGCTTCTTGTGATGAAGAAAAAGGCGGAAGCGACAGATAACAAACTGGAAAATGCATAAGTATAAAAGGAAGCAGAAAAGACAGATATGAACAGTATTGAAATCAAACACTTGACATTTGCTTATCCGGGAGCGGAGAAAAATACATTAAATGATGTAAACCTGGAAATTGAAAAGGGAGATTTTGCAGCGATTGTCGGTAACAATGGCTGCGGGAAATCGACATTATGCAAGACAATGAACGGGCTGATTCCACACTTTATCACCGGAACGTATTCCGGAAGTGTGGAGGCAGACGGGGTAAAGGTTCAGGATTCAGACATCGGAACTCTGGCAAGAAAAGTGGGATATGTCTATCAGGATTTCGAAAATCAGATCGTCCGGCCGACTGTGCTGGACGATGCTTCCTATGCCTGCATGAATTATGCCATGCCGGATTATAAAGAGCGGGGAATGAAAGCACTGGCGCAGTGCGGGCTGGAAGGTAGAGAAAATGAGTATATCTGGCAGCTTTCCGGAGGGCAGACCCATCTGCTTGCACTGGCGGGCGTAGTATCTCTGGAACCGGAAGTACTGATTCTGGACGAACCGATTGCACAGCTGGATCCTCATCATGCGGATCTGATTTATCAGATCTTAAAAAATCTGAATGAGAAGTATGGAAAAACAATTATTGTGATTGAACATCATACCGAGTATATTGCGGAGTACTGTAAACATGTGATTCTGATGAAAGATGGGCATATGGAATGGAAGAAGCCGACAAAAGAAGCGTTATGCCGGGTAGAAGAACTCCAGTCCTGCAACATTTTTCCGCCTCAGGTGACACTGGCAGCCTACGAGATGGTCAAAAAACAGGTCATTCCAAAGCCGGACATGCTGCCGTCCAGCATGGAAGATGGAATCCGGCTTCTGGGAGGTCTTGTATGCCAAAGAAGAGGTGATCGTGAAGGTGCTGTTATATCCGAAACTGAGACGATGGTGCAGTTTCGGGACGTTTCTGTCTCCTACCGGGCAGTGAAAGGCAAGGCAGCTCAAGTGTTTGGCGGACTGAATCTGGAAATTCACAGAGGGGAGAAGATCGCCCTGATTGGTTCCAACGGTGCCGGAAAGTCTACAATGATGAAAATGATGACCGGTCTTATAAAGCCGGCAAAAGGTGAGGTCCTCTTAAAGGGGAAATCCATCAAGGATACGAAGCCGGAACAGCTTTCCAGGTATGTATCTTTGGTGTACCAGAATCCGGAAGATATGTTTATCAAAGACTCCATTGAGTCAGATGTGGCGTTCGCCATGAAAGTCCGGAATGAATCGGACTGGGAAGAGAGGACGAAAGCACTTCTCGAGCGGTTCCGGCTCACGGAATTCAAGGACCGGGACGGACGGCTTTTATCCGGCGGACAGATGAGAAGGGCATCACTTGCCATCGGAATTGCCCTCAATCCTGAGATTCTGCTTCTGGATGAGCCGACGGCCAATCTGGATATTGCGACGAGAAAAGAGATTATGCGCACACTGAATGATATAAAAGAAATCACAGAGACAGTGATGATAGCGACGCACGATATGCAGCTTGTATGCGAGTGGGCGGAACGGATCATTGTACTGTGTCAGGGAGAAGTCATTGCGGACGGAACGAGAGATGAGATTTTCGGGGATATGGAAGTCGTAAAAAAATCCGGAATCCGACCACCGGAGATTTTTACCCTTGGACAGGAGATTCAGTCGGACGCATTCTGTTACACAGTGGATGAATTTGTACAGGGATTTGGAGGAAACTAAGATGAGTGGAATGATGAAAAAGATGTCCGAGAACATTCTGGATAAGTTTTCCATGGATTTTCTGCGGAATCAGGTTCTGAAAAATGCGTATGGAAATGATGATACATTGATTGCAAAGACGGATCCGAGAGTGCTGCTCGTCTGGTATCTGTTTTTTGCTGTTGTACCATGGTTTATGAATGATCTGGTATTTCTGCTTGGATGCTTTCTTCTGGTGGCAGTGACCACGATCATGGCACGCGTGGCAGGACTGGTGCTGGTTTTATTCGGTCTCGGAGTGTTTTCGCAGACAGGATATCTGTTTGTTGTCTCGCTTCTTTTTGGAGGCAATACGGAGACAATTGTGCCGCTGCTTGTACTGACATTAAAGGTGGCAACAGTCTCACTGGCCTCGATTACCGTATTTTCCGGTCTGGATCCGGACCGTCTGTCGAATGGGCTGATGTGGTATGGATGCCCGGAAAAGCTGTCCTTTTCCATTTCCTATGCATACCGGATGCTGCCGATGCTGATGGAGGAGTTTCAGAATGTGCTACTTTCTTACCGGTTGAGGGGAAACGCACCGGACAGCAAAGGCGTGATGGGAAAGATCCGTTATCTGATTTACCAGGTGAAGGTCATTATCCATTCCTTTTATCCGCTTATGCTTAATACGGCAAAACGGTCCAGAACTACAGTGGAAGCCCTGGAGATCAAAGGGTACCGCTATGCGGCGGTGAACAAAGAAGTAAAGAAGATGAAACTATCTTCCTTAAAGGTGACGTACAATGACATGCTGTTCGCAGCGGTTTCGTTTTTGTGGATCGCGGTCGTTGTACTGGTTATGGTAATGATATAGGAGGCGCACATGTATCTTGATTTTCACACCCACGGAAAACTGGCAAAAAAACTGCCGTTTTCTACGGTATACACTGACTGGCTGTTTGGAGAGGCAAAGGACGCAGGACTGAATGCACTTTGCCTGACTGAACATTTTAACACCTTACAGTTTGATGAACTTTACGGCTATCTGATGAAAACATGCCGGAGGGACGGGGATACGCTCGTTACGGAAGGCGGGCTCCGGATTTTTGCCGGAATGGAGACAGATATTGCAGAAGGTGGTCATATTTTATCAATCGGGACGCCGGAGAATATTCTGGAACTGAACCGGAGACTGGAACCGAATAAGGAGAAAGGATCCTTTCTCACGTTCGAAAAACTGATGAATTTGTTTGAGAAATATCCTATAATAGTAGGAGCAGGGCATCCGTTCCGGGAGGGAGGACATATTCCGGAACTTCCGATGGAACAGCTTGGCCGTTTCCATTTTCTGGATCTTAACGGGAAGGATGTTGCGCAGGACCGGAAAGGTACCGAAGAAAAGACATACCGGCTCGGGAACAAGCTAGGGATCCCGGTGGTAAGTGGAAGCGACACCCATCAGGCAGTTCAGTACGGATGCATTCGGACAAAATTTGAAAAAGAAATCGTTACAGTAAGCGATCTTTATGCAGAGATGAAAAAAGGAGCGTATGAGATTCTCATATCTGACAATGCTTCTTTCAAGGTCCGGACAGCAGGAATTTTGAAGAAAGCACTGAAAGAAATCGATGCCCTTGGCGGAAATTATGTGAACGTGCTGGTGGAAAAGCAGGCGTAATGTTTTCGGACAGAGCACATCGAGCGGTTAGGAGAGACAGGGAAATGGAAATGATATTTGAAAAAGCTGTTGAGATTGTAAAGAAAAACGGGGCGGAGCTCACCGGAAGAGACGGGGCAGACACCATCCGGGAAAAAGGACGGACCGACTATGTAACAGAAGTGGACATCCGGGTACAACGGCAGATTTTTGCGGAGTTAAAAGAACTGGATCCAACAGCTCAGCTTCTTGGAGAAGAGAAAGAGAATGAGGGAATCGACCGGAAGGGGAGCATCTGGATTCTGGATCCGGTGGACGGGACAACGAACCTGATCCATGATTTTCAGCACAGCACCATTTCTCTTGCTTATGCCAAAGGAGGAACAATTCTGTTTGGAGTCGTCTATGATCCATTTCATGAAGAATGCTTTACTGCGGAACTCGGGAAAGGCGCATTTTTAAATGGAAAGCCGATTCAGGTAAGCAAAAAAGAACAGCTTGGCGACTGCCTGACTGCCATAGGCACCTCACCAGGATGCCGGGAACACGCGGACGAAAATTTTGCCAGAATGAGGCGCATCTATGATCAGTGCCAGGATATACGAAGAATCGGGAGCGCGGCACTGGAACTTTCCTATGTGGCATGCGGGCGTCTGGATGGATTTTATGAAGAGAACCTGAAAATCTGGGACTACGCGGCCGGAAGCCTTCTGGTCACAGAAGCAGGCGGAACGACAGTCATAGAGGGACCGGATACCATGGCATGCACACCAAAAATCCGGGAAGAATTTCAGAAACTACTTAAGATTACGGAGGAAGAAAGATGGAATGGCTGATGCCGGATGAGGACAGCAAGTATACAAAATCAGATTTAAAAATTATGGACTTTATCGAGAACTATACGGATGAATTCCTTTTTATGAGTATCGGACAGCTTGCAAAACGGCTGGACATGTCCGAAGCGACCATCTCCAGATTCGCAAGACATATCGGCTATACCGATTTTAAAGAAATGAAAAACCATGTGGCCGCCCGCAAAGTAGGAAAAGGACCGGCCAGAAAAATCGCAGGCACCCTGATGAAAATTCAGGGATTTGACATCCGAAAATGGTTTACCTACCAGCAGGAATGCCTTGAACGGACTCAGAATCAGATTGATATCGGTGAAATGGATAAAGCACTCACCGCAATCCAGAAAGCCAGACGAATCTATATCCACGCCAAAAACGCATCTGCATCTGCCGGACAACTGCTGTTTTTCCGGCTTCGCAGACTTGGATTTGATGTGACCATGGTGCCATCCGGCGGTTCCGAAGTGATCGAAGGAATCGCACACGCAGGCGAAGGAGACCTCGTTATCATCTTCAGTTACTCCAAAGTATCCACAGAAGGAAGGATCATCCTGGACTACGCACAGACCGCAGGCTACCAGACACTTGCCTTCACAAGCAGACTCTACGCACCAAGCGACCAGCGGGCAGACATCAACATTTACGTATACCGGGGAGAAAAAGAAGAATACCACTCCATGACCACCGCCGTTGCCATGATCGACGCCATGGTACTAGCCATCTCCGAACGCATGGCATCCCAGTCCGCCGAACGCCTCGGCAAAGTACAAAATCTCAAGAAACTCTATCGGAAAGATAGGGATTAACACCATTGGGGACGTGTTCCGATGCATCGAAACACGTCCCCGTTTCACACTGATCTGGAAAATCTGCCTACAGAACCGGAAATAAGAAAGAAAATCATAGACAGAATGTAGATTGTATGGTTTTTTCTCCTGTGATAAGATAAAGGAGACGAGCATGCAGGGACAAGGAGAAAAGAGATGATAAAAGTAATAGCAGCGGATATGGACGGAACGCTTTTAAATTCCGGACATACGATTTCAGAGCAGACTTATCAGACAATACAGGATGTTCAACAGGGTGGAATCCGTTTTATGATCGCAACAGGAAGGGATTATCCATCGGCATCCGATACATTAAAAAATTTTCCGCTGGACTGTGACTGGGTGACGGGAAGTGGCGCGGAGATCCGAAACCGAGATGGAGAGCTTCTTCAGACGATACCTATGGATCAGAAGTGCTTTGAACAGATCGTTTCCTGTGTGGAGAAGTTCCCGGCGTATATCCGTTTCTGCACGACGGGAAAGGATATTGTCCTGACAGAGGAAGAAGATCTGGAGCAGAAGCTTCTGGAAGAGTCCAGGTTGTTTTTCCCGGGAAATACGGATGAAGAAATCCTTGAATCGGATCAGTTTCAGCAGCTGCTGAGGCGCATGTGCCGAATCGGGAGCCTGGAGGAGCTCTGGGAGATGAAGATTCCGATTTATAAAGTGTTTATCAACGCAAAGACCGGGGAAATCATTCAGGAGATCTGGAAAGAGATGGAAAAGATTCCGGGAATTGCGGTTGCATCTTCCTTTTTTAACAATCTGGAGCTGACGGATGAGAAAGCACAAAAAGGGCATGCGATCTCAAGATATATGGAAAAGCTGGGGTACCGGAAAGAAGAAGTGATGGTACTTGGAGACAGTCTGAATGATCTGTCCATGTTTCAGGCCGGATTCGGCGCGGCAGTAGCGATGGGAAATGCCCATGAAAAGATACTGGAAGCGGCAGGTTACATTACAAAAACCAATGATGAGGACGGTGCGGCCTTTGCAATGCGCCTTGCATTGGAAAACCGGCTGGATGAGATAAAAAAGTAAATAGAAAAGAACAGAAGCTGACGGGAAGACCTGTCAGTTTTTTGTTTTCTTCCATACTCTGGCTGTGGTATCATAGATAGCATAGGGAGGGAAGAGCGATGATGCATGAGAAGGATTACACAAAAGAAAACGCAAAAACAATCGACCAGTGGGTAGAGGAAGGCTGGATCTGGGGCATACCGATTTCCCACGAGGTATATGAAAAGGCCGTAAACGGAGAATGGGAGATGGTGCTGACACCGACAAAGCCGGTTCCAAAATCCTGGTTTCCGGAGTTGAAAGGTAAGAAGATTCTGGGGCTTGCCTCCGGAGGTGGACAGCAGATGCCCATTTTTGCGGCGCTTGGCGGGATCTGTACTGTGCTGGACTATTCGGACCGGCAGCTTGCAAGTGAAGAGATGGTGGCAAAAAGGGAAGGGTACGACATTGAGATTGTCAAAGCGGATATGACTAAGACCTTTCCGTTTGCGGATGAGACCTTTGACCTGATTTTCCATCCGGTTTCCAACTGCTATGTGGAAGAAGTCCTGCCGGTATGGAAAGAATGTTACCGTGTGTTGAAAAAGGGCGGGATTCTTCTTGCCGGCGTGGATAACGGAATCAATTATATCTTTGATGAGACCGAGACACGTCTGGTTCATGGACTTCCGTACAATCCGTTGAAAGACAGGAAACTGTATGAGGAAGCGATGCAAAGCGGTGACGGGATTCAGTTTTCTCATACGGTGGAGGAGCAGATCGGCGGGCTTCTAAAGGCTGGATTTTGTCTTACCCATCTTTATGAAGACACGAATGGAGAAGGGAATCTTCATGAGCATGGAATCCCGACATTTTTGGCAGTGCGTGCAGAGAAAGAGACGTAAAAGCAATAGACAGGAGTGAAAGGCATGGCAGAAATTTTATTGCTGGAAGATGAGGAAAGTGTCAATCGTGGGATTGAGTTCACATTAAAAAAAGAAGGGTATGAGGTGGATAGCGCCAGAACGATCAAAGAGGCCTGGGAGATGTTCTTGAAAGACGAGCCGGGTCTGATGATCTGTGATGTGAATCTGCCGGATGGCAACAGTCTGGATCTGATCCGGCGGATCAGAAAAGACAGCATGACGCATGTGATCTGCCTGACCGCGATGGATACGGAAATGGATCAGGTTATGGGATACGAGGCAGGGGCGGATGATTACGTCACAAAACCGTTCAGCCTGTCGGTGCTTGTCCTGAAAGTGAACGCCTTTTTTAAACGGCATCAGAAAGCGGCGGCAGATGAAATCGAATCCGGGGAACTCGTCTTTTCCATGTCCAGGATGTGCGCAAAAAAGGGGGACGGGGAAGTCTCGTTTACAAAAAATGAATGGAAGATGCTGAAACTTTTTCTGGAACATCCAAGACAGATCCTGTCTAAGGGACAGATTTTGGATCAGCTCTTTGATGTGGATGGTGAATTCGTAGATGAAAATACAGTGGCAGTCAATATCAGAAGGCTTCGTGAAAAGATTGAGCCGGATATTTCACATCCTCAGTATATCCGGAATGTCCGGGGGCTGGGATACATCTGGGACCAGGACTGCCAGAAAAGGCAGGGGAACAGGTCATGAAAAAAGAGACAAAGCGGTGTATTACAGAACTGGTTCTCGGATTTCTTGTGACGGCCGCCGTGACAGCAATGATTTTGTTCTTGCAGTATGAGACATATCTGGAAAATCTGGCTTCCAGGGCAAGACTGCTTTTGGCGGAAAATCCAGCGGAAGAGGTGTTTCAGATTCTGAAAGAGGACGGGGATCTGAATACAGAAGAAGTGCAGGATATTCTCGGAGACTACGGATATGAGCATGTCAGGGACAGTCTGGAAGGGCAACGTTTTCTGAGAAACTGCGGATGGACGGTAGGCGGTGCAGTGGCTCTTTATCTTGGCTATGCGGCCGTTGTTTTCTATGAAAAACGCAGACATAAAAAGGAAATGGAAGAACAGAGCAAAAAGGCGGCAGACGGGATTGCGAGAATCCGGGAGGGTGATTACCGGCAGGATCTTATGGACTGGTATGAAGAGGAAGAAAGTGAAGACCGGATTCTGGATGAGCTGGATTCTCTCGGAAATTACGTGGAAATGATGGAAGCACAGGCACAGCAGGAGAAGCAGGAGACGAAGACGCTGGTCACCGATATTTCCCATCAGCTGAAGACACCGGTGGCGGCTCTCAATTCCTGCTTCGAGGTGCTGAAAAACGAGGATCTGACAAAGGATGAGCGCCGGGAGTTTGAAGGCAGACTGGAAGAACAGCTGAAAAGTCTGGGACAGCTGGTGGAAGCACTTGTGAATATTTCCCGGATGGAGATCGGAATGATTGAGTTGAAGCTTACAGAGGGCAGAATCTTTGATGTGATTCTGGAAGCGGTCAACCGTGTATGGGTAAAGGCTCAGAAAAAGGAGATTGAAATCGAGAT
The DNA here is from genome assembly GCF_002160935.1 of Drancourtella sp. An12. Lineage (NCBI taxonomy): Bacteria > Bacillati > Bacillota > Clostridia > Eubacteriales > Oscillospiraceae > Drancourtella > Drancourtella sp. An12. Next base: position 156,482 of record NZ_NFLO01000002.1, read on the forward strand.
GGAGGCGGAAGACAAGCTGGAAGATCTTATTCTTCCGCTCGACTCCAAATGGCTGTGTGAGGCGCTGATTAATCTGCTGGATAACGCGGTAAAATACAGTCCGCCGGGAACAACCGTGACGATCCGCGCAGCCAGAATGGCATCCTTTTTGAGAATAGAGATCCAGGATCAGGGAATCGGAATTGCCAGAGAAAACTATCACAAAGTCTTTCAGAGATTTTACCGGGGGGATGAAAAGGAAGTTCAAAAGGAGGAAGGTTCCGGTGTGGGGCTTTACCTTGCCCGGAAGATCATTGAAGGCCATCACGGCACCATTTCTCTGGATGGAAAGAAGATGAAAAAAGAGAAAGGATCCGTGTTTGTAGTGCAGATTCCATATCGGTAGAAGAGAAGTCTTACAAAACTGTAAGGCTTTTTTTCTGTTTCTGCAAGGGAAATGAAAGACAGGCGCGGTAAGATAGATGACAGAACAGGAAAATGACAGCAGAAAGGAATCAGATGATATGGATAAAATTTTAAGAACAGAAAATTTATGTAAATATTATGGAAGCGGCGAAAACGAAGTAAGAGCGGTGCAGAATGCCAACATTGACATCCAGAAAGGAGAATTTGTCGCGATTGTCGGAAAATCCGGTTCCGGAAAAAGCACGCTGCTTCATATGCTGGGCGGGCTTGACACCCCGACAAGCGGGAAAGTATTTATCCGCGGGAAAGACATTTTCTCGTACAAAGAAGACGCTCTTGCAGTCTTTCGGAGAAGAAAAATAGGTTTTATTTTCCAGTCGTTTAACCTGGTTTCCTCCATTAATGTGTGGGAAAATATTGTGCTCCCGATCGGACTGGACGGACGCAAAGCGGATGAAGCATTTGTCATGGATATTGTAAAGACGCTGGGACTGGAAAAGAAGCTTCACAATCTTCCAAATACACTTTCCGGAGGTCAGCAGCAAAGAGTTGCCATCGCAAGGGCGCTTGCTTCCCGCCCGGATATCCTCTTTGCCGATGAGCCAACGGGAAATCTGGATTCACGGACAAGTGACGAGGTCATAGCACTTCTGAAAATGTCCGTGGAAAAATACGGACAGACACTGGTTATGATTACACACGACGAAGACATTGCCCAGATCGCGGACCGGATTCTCGTGATTGAGGACGGAAAGGTGGAAGAGTTAAGATGAAAATGATCACAAAACTTGCACTGAGTAACAATAAAAAGAATAAGACAAGAAGCATTCTTATTATGCTTTCCATCTTCCTTACCACGGTACTGCTTTCAGCAATCGCCACGTTCGGGTACGGCCAGATCAAATTCCAGAGTGCAAACGCAGAAGAATTTTATGGTTCCTATTACGGCTCCTACGCCGGAGTAACCGAAGATCAGATCGGCGAGATGGAAAAGAGGAGCGAATTTGACCGGATCGGAAGAGCGGCAACTATTGGAACTATTGAAAACGCGAGAAGCATTTCCATGGTCTGGATGGATAATGAGACCAGGGATCTGGCTAATCTTGACAGGCAGCTACAGGAAGGTGCCTTCCCGGACCAGGAAAATGAAATTGCGGGGCAGAAGGCCATGTTTGAGCGGATCGGTTATCCGGATGTGAAAGTGGGAGACAAGGTGAACATCCGGTTCCGGAGAAATACTCACGAGACCTATCAGGAAAAAGAGTTTCTTGTAAGCGGCATCATGAGCCAGACGGTGAAAGAGCAGGAAAATCAGTCTTATACGGCCTACGTCTCCAAAGCCTGCTATGAATCCCTCTATGCACCGGAAGAACGGGCATATACGATTTATTTCAGCCTGTCCGATTCCGTGGATGTAAATTCCTCCACTCTGGAGATGACCATCAAAGACCTGGCGGAGGAATGCGGGATCAATCCGGAATATGCCTTTGACAATATGTATTATTCTATGTGGGTTCTGGATCCGGGTATGGAAATGATTGTCGGCTGCATCGTTGTGGCACTGATTGTAGTATTCTTTGCAGTAATGGTCATTTACAACATTTTTCAGGTAGGACTGATTCAGAAGATTCAGGAATACGGAAAAATCAAGGCGCTTGGCGCAACGAAAAAACAGATGAAAAAACTGGTATTCCGGGAAGGAATGCTGCTTACCATAATCAGTATTCCGGCAGGACTGATTGTCGGAACCACCGTTTCCATTGGCTTTATGAACAGCTGGCTCTCTCAGAGCACAACCTTAGGAAACCAGGATGTGGTACAGGTTAATATGGTATCGATTCCATTACTTCTCCTCTGCGCGGCAGCATCAGCCATTGCGGTATGGGCGGCATTGAAACGTCCGATGAAAGTGATTTCCAGGATTTCGCCGGTGGAAGCAATCCGTTTTCAGGGCAGTCAGAAGAAAAACAAAGGACTTCGCAGGGGCAGAAAACAGATGGGCGTGCGCCAGTTGACCCAGGCTAATATGTCCATGAACCGGAAGCGGACCATCACCACAATTATTTCCATGGGACTTTCCTGTGTCCTCTTTGTAGTGGCAGCCAACTTTACCGGAAATGTCAGCACCAGATATGACGCAAGAAAACAGGTACCGTACGGACAGTTCCAGATCGACCTTACCTACAGCAAGGCTGATACGGCCTATCCGGAAAACAATCTGGACTCCATCTTAAAAGCCAACCCTCTGGATGAGGAACTGGTGGAACAGATCAGGAAAATCGATGCCGTTACAGATGTCAAGATCCGCTACATGATGTACGCTTATGATCAGAACGGCAATCTTCAGTCCATCGGCGTTCTGAACAAAGAACAGTTCGATGACGAAGAATACCAAGGGTCATTAAAAGGAGAAGTTGACTACGAAACCGCAGCGAAAAACGGAGACATCCTTTACGGCTGGTCTTATTTCATCGAAGAGAGCGGTTATGATCTCGGCGATACCGTTACCATGACTATGGGAGACGCAGGCGGCGAAGCCAGGTTCCAGGGAACAATGACAGGAGCCTTCGGAAGCAGCAATTACGACTGGATTATCACAGATGAAGCCTATGATCAGCTGGGACTTTCCGGAAAAAGCATCGGTACCATCTGGGTAGACTGCCGCCCACAGGACTGCGCAGACGTACAAAACCAGCTGGAAGACCTGCTCACGGATAAACAGCATTACGAATTCAGCACCTACCAGGGCGCACTGGAGACATCCGAAAGCAGCCTCGGCATGTTCGAGACACTTGCCTACGGCTTCCTCCTCCTCGTCGGACTGATCGCATTCATGAATATGGCAAATACCATAATCATCAGCATCATCACACGAAAACGAGAACTCGGCGTCATGCAGGCACTCGGCATGACAAACAGCCAGATGAACAGCATGCTCAGAAACGAAGGAGTCCTCTTCACCGCCGGAAGTATCCTCGTATCCCTCCTCGTCGGCATGCCGGCAGGATACGCACTTTTCTGCTACGGAAGAGAACACGGATACTTCGGTCTGGATGTGTACCACATCCCGGTCATCGAGATCGCTGCCATGATTATCATCCTCACGGCACTACAGATCTCACTTTCCTTCATCCTGAGCCGAAACATCAAAAAAGAATCCATCGTCGAACGGATTCGCTATCAAGAATAACCTACTGAGATGGTAGGAAATAACACCATTGGGGACGGGTTCCTGTGCATCGGTACACGTCCCCAAGTTTTTATGTTGACGGAAGTGGTGTGTGGAAGATATAGTATGTTTATAGGAGCAACCTGTAATATAGGATATGTATCAAGGAAGGTGAGGAGTGATGGACAGTGGAGAGAAATGAGATTCCGGGGCAGGGGTCCTGCAGGATTGAGAGTGGATTCTGGAACCGGTATATCGGGGTGATACGGAATGGTGTAATTCCGTATCAGTGGGATATTTTGAATGATCGGAGAGAGGATGCCGAGCCCAGTCATGCGATCGACAATTTCCGGATTGCGGCAGGTGAGATGGAGGGGGCGTTTTACGGGCAGGTGTTTCAGGACAGTGATGTGTATAAGTGGCTGGAGGCTGTCGGAAATATTTTAATGCTGGAGCGTGATCCTCATCTGGAGGAGCAGGCGGATTCTCTGATTGATCTGATTGTAAAAGCGCAGGAGCCGGACGGGTATCTGGATACCTATTTTACGATTCGGGAGCCGGACAAAAAGTGGAGTGATCTGCTGGAGTGCCATGAGCTTTATTGTGCGGGGCATATGATCGAGGGAGCGATTGCTTATTATCAGGCAACGGGAAAAGAAAAGATCTACCGGGCGGCCTGTCGTCTTGCGGATTATCTGACGCAAATCTTTGGACAGGAAGAGGGAAAGATGCACGGTTACCCGGGGCATCAGGAGATTGAACTTGCATTGCTGAAGCTGTACGAGGTTTCGGGAGAAGAGCAGTATCTGCGGCTTGCTTCATATTTTCTGGAGACCAGAGGGACGAACCGCTTTTTTGAGGAGGAGTTTGAAAAGCGCGGAAGGACCACTTTCTGGAACGGGGCAAAAATTCCGGAACCCAATGAGAGGTACAATCACTATCCTTATAGCTATTACAATCAGTTTCATGCACCGGTCCGGCAGCAGGAGACGGCGGTTGGCCATGCGGTGCGAGCCATGTATATGTACACGGCGATGGCTGATCTTGCGGCAAAGACGAAGGACCAGGAACTTTACCGGGTCTGCAGAAGGCTGTGGGATGATGTGACTACAAAGCAGATGTATCTGACCGGCGGAATCGGTGCGACTTCGTCCGGAGAAGCGTTTACGCAAGACTACGATCTGCCGAATGATACGAATTATTCCGAGACCTGCGCGTCCATCGGACTGATTTTTTTTGCTCATAGAATGCTGCAGTGCGAAACGGATTCGGTATACGGGGATGTAATGGAGCAGGCTCTGTATAATACTGTGCTTGGCGGAATGAACTATGAAGGGAACCGGTTTTTCTATGTGAATCCGCTGGAAGCGGTTCCGGAGGTAAGCAAGGCAAATCCGGAGCGGCATCATGTCGGGACTCTCCGCAGGAAATGGTTCTCATGTGCCTGCTGTCCGCCGAATCTCGCAAGGCTGATCGGAAGTCTTTGGAAATATATTTATACGGTCGGGGAAAGCCGGGTCAATGTCCAGCTGTATATTGCAGGGACTGCGCATCTGAATACAGGGGGACAGACGCTTTCGGTCATCCAGAAAACAGAGTATCCGAACGATGGCAAGATCAGCTTTACGATTCAGGGTGATGGAGAAAGAGATATTGAATTTGCGCTTCGGATTCCCGGCTGGGCAGAAAACTGGCGCTTTACGATCAATGGAGAAGCGGTGGTGCCGGATCAGGTTGAAAAGGGATATGCTGTGTTTTGCAGGAACTGGAAACAGGAGACCACGATTCAGGCAGATTTTGAGATGAAAGCACAGTTTGTCGGGGCAAATCCGAAGATCCATTATGATCTTGGCAGGGCGGCCATGACAAGAGGACCACTGGTGTACTGCCTGGAGGAAGCGGACAACGGGCCGCGTCTGGATGAACTGGTGCTGAATACGGAAGCGGGAATCCGGGAGACGGCCCGTCCGGAGTGGAATGGATATGTGGAGCTGGAGGCAGATGCTGTCCGGATCAAACTGCCGGAGGGGCAGGACCTTTACATGCCGTATCGTCCGGTGAAGGAAAAAGTCAAAGTCCGGGCTGTCCCGTATTATTTGTGGAACAACCGGGGTGAAGGAGAAATGCAGGTCTGGATGAAAGCAGATTGACAGATAAAGAAAGAGGAGGAATGGGTATGAATCCGTATATTGGACATGATTCGCAGATCTGGAGTGTGGAAGAACACCGCCTTGTAGGCGGGAAAGGAGATGGAATGCGTCTGCTGGAAATCAGCAGCGGGACAGGGGTGCATCTGACGGTGTCGCTGGACCGTGCGGCGGATATTTCCAGACTTCGGTTCCGCGGAATCAATATGGGGTACTTTTCCCCGTGCGGGTATGTGGGACCGGCATATTATGACAGGAGAGAGGATCATTTTCTCAAATCCTTTACAGCAGGATTTTTGACCACATGCGGTCTGGAATCGGCAGGCGTGCCGTGTGAAGACGGCGGGGAACAGGTGCCGATGCACGGTTCGATCGCCAATATCCCTGCGGAATATTACCGGTGGGAGGAGGAAGACGGCGAGATCGTTGTTCATGCGCAGATGCGGGACGAGGTGATTTTTGGCAGGAAACTGAAGCTGATAAGAGAGATCCGGGTCAGCCTTACGGAAGCTTCGTTTACGATCTGTGACAGGATTGTCAATGAAGGAGACCGGACGGAGCCGATTGAGCTTTTGTACCATATGAATATGGGCTATCCACTCCTGGATGAAGACAGTATTGTGGAAGTATCCTCGGAACAGGTGCGCCCGCGCAATGCCCATGCGGCAGAAGACCTGGAAAACTGGATGCATATGGAGAAACCGCAGGCAGGCTATGAGGAACGCTGTTATTACCATGAATGTAAAAAAGAGGGTCGTGCGTCCATCTGCCAGCCGAAACTTGGAATCGGCCTGGAAATCCGGTTTGATCCGAAGAAACTGGACTGCTTTACCGAGTGGAAAATGATGGGCGTCCGGGATTATGTGCTTGGCCTGGAATGTGGCAACTGTTATCCGGACGGCAGAGATGTCATGAGGAGGGACGGCCGCCTGAAATTTCTGGAACCGGGGAAGACCCTTACCTACCATGTGAAAGTGCGTTTGCTCGAGAAATAGAGAAACCGGGCAGAAAGGATTGTATCCTCCGGACAGAAGTTTTATAATAGACATTACGTGAAAAGGGGGATATACAAATGAGAGGAAAAGAGAAGGTGGACAGATCCGGATATTTATTCAGCAGCCGGGATCTGACGGCTTTGCTGATTCCGCTGGTAATTGAGCAGCTTTTATCCGTACTGGTCGGGATGGCGGACAGCATTATGGTAGCGAATGTAGGAGAAGCGGCGGTTTCCGGGGTGTCGCTGGTGGATAATATCATGGTGCTTCTGATCAACGTGTTTTCTGCTCTTGCAACCGGAGGTGCCGTGGTTGCAGGGCAGTATCTTGGACGAAAAGATAAAGAAAAAGCCAGACAGGCTGCTACACAGCTTATCTGGTTTATTACGATCTGTGCAGTTGTGATTACCGTACTGATTTATCTGTGCAAAAGCTGGATTCTTCATGGAGTGTTTGGAAAGATCGAAGAGGATGTCATGCGGCATGCAGACATTTATCTGATGATTGTGGCGGCATCTGTTCCGTTCATTGCATTATATAACGGCGGTGCGGCTATTTTCCGTACAATGGGGAATTCGGAAGTTTCCATGCGGGTGTCTGTTATTATGAATATTATCAATGTGACAGGTAACGCATGTTTGATTTATGGACTGCACAGGGGAACTGAAGGGGTGGCTGTTCCAACGCTCATATCCAGAATGGTGGCGGCGATACTGATCATTTCTCTGCTGCTTCGTCCGGGTCAGACAATATCCATGGAGAGAAATCTACATTACCGTCCGGACTGGCAGATGATCAGGAACATTTTGAAGGTCGGAATTCCGAATGGACTGGAAAACAGTATGTTTCAGCTTGGAAAGATCATTGTATTGAGCCTTGTTTCTACATTTGGTACATATGCAATTGCGGCCAATGCGGTTTCCAATACTATTGCTTCTTTTCAGGTTCTTCCGGGAATGGCCATCGCACTGGGAGTGACGACGGTTATTGCCAGATGTGTGGGTGCCGGAGATTATGAGCAGGTTAAATACTACACAAAGAAACTTATGATCATTACATATTTGAGCATGATTGTAACCAATACGATTATTCTGTTTGTACTGCCGTGGATTTTAAAAGCGTATCATTTGTCGAAGCTTACGGCATCCACAACGACACAGATTGTCGGATTCTATGCAATATGCAGTGTACTGATCTGGCCGCTGGCATTTACAACACCGGCTGTATTCCGGGCAGCAGGAGATGCAAGGATGTGTATGGTTATTTCTGTGGTTTCCATGTGGATTTTCCGGATTATTTTCAGCTATATTCTGGGACAGTATTTTGGAATGGGTGTATTTGGCGTCTGGGTTGCCATGATTATCGACTGGGTTGCCCGCTCTGTCTGTTTTCTGCTCCGCTTTAAAAGCGGAAAATGGAAGCATGAAGCAATTGTCTCCTGAAAAAGAAGAAAATCAGGAACCGGGAGCTGCCTGCTGCTTCCGGTATTCTCTTGGCGACATGTGAAAGCGCTCCTTAAAGGCACGGTTGAATGTGCGCAGACTGGTGAAACCGGCATTCATGGCAAGTTCAGTAACCGGAAGCGAGGTGTTCTTCAACAGCCCAAGCGCACAGTTCAGACGAAGGTCATTTAAATACTGGTTAAAGTTTGTATGAAAAACGGAGGAAAAGACACGGGAAAGCGCAAACTGGCTGTAACCAAGATCTTTGGCCATCCGGGACAAAGAGAGCTCTTCTGTAAAATGTCCTGCCATGTAGGAGACGGCATCAAATACAATGTCCTGCCCTGTCAAATCCTTTTTGGGCTGTAGAGAGAAAAGCGGAAGTGTCCGGGAAAGGATGATCTGGGTGTAGGACTGACAAAGCACTGAAGTCCAGGCAGGGGTTCCAAGATTCAGAAGAGACTGCAGGGCATACGTAATGTCCGGATGGACGTCTGCCGCAGACAGGACAGGATATTCAGGAACAAAGTTTTGAAGATGATCTGAGAATGGACCCGAAAGCGAAGGGGCGGCAAGCAGATAAACTGCCTGACAGAACGCGCTGTCAAAGACCTGATAGTGGTGGATCTGCTCAGGAAATACAATTCCGAAATCGCCGGTATTCATATGGAAAAGCTCTGTACCGATGCCAAGTTCCAGCGTACCACTGGTAACAAAAATGCATTCCAGTGACCGGTGAAGGTGGGGAGGAACATGGACAGAAGTCTTTTTCTCAATTTCCATACTGGATTCTTTCAGTTCATAAAAAAAGTGCATATACATATCCCTCCTGCAAAATCTGGCCGGTTTCTCCATATATTTGACAAGAATTATAGCGAAAATTAAGCTACAATGCAATCAAAATTAAAAGGAGGTGCCGGAAATGCTTAGAAAATGGAGTGCATTTTTAAGAGAGTCTTTCGAGACATGCATGGAGCAGATCTACACAAGAGATCTTTTCTAACAGATGGCGGGAAGGACAATGAAAGACAAAAGAAAAAGGCGGCTGCCGTGATCCGGTCAAAAATCAGACCGGTTACGACAGCCGCCTTTCATCATGTTTCAGTTTTTCTTACAGGGAGCTGTTATGCTCTCTCTTCGCTCCATTTCAGGAAGTTTCCTGTATTTGCATCAATTTCGAATTCATACTCGGTCTGCTGGTAGATGATATCTCCTTCGTAGATATATTTTCCATCATCATGTTCCAGCTCCATGCGCAGATCCTGCTCGGTTGCGCCCGGAACCCGTTCCAAAGCTGCGGCTTTTGCGTCCGCTTCACTGATCTGAACATTCGGAGTCTGGGTAGTTCCGGTATTGCTCTGGGTATTGTTCTGAGTATTATTCTGGGTGTTATCCTGGGTGCTGTTCTGGGTGTCATCCTGTGACTGAGCCGTGTCTGTATTGCCGGCAGTGTCTGTGCCGCTTTGAATCTGACTGCGTCCGTTTCCTGCAGTTTCCGTATCGTAACTCAGGATGTCGCCGTTTTCTGCGTTGATCTCATAGTCATATTCTGTATCGCCGGAGTTGAACTGAATCTCATAGGTAGTTCTTCCATCGTCCCGTTCCTTAGAAGACTGGAATCTGGAAATATCAGATTCAGCTACGCCTGCATTTTCCAGAGCGATCTCTTTTGCCTTTGCTTCTCCGATATCATTTCCTCCTCCGCATCCGGCCGCCAGACCGAGAAGTGTAAGGGTAACTGCTGCTGTAACAATCATTCTTTTTTTCATAATAAATCTCCTTTCTATGATGTCCCTTTGGTTTTTCGGGGTGTTTTTTTGTTGTTGATATAAGTATAGTACCCAAAGATTAAAGGAACATTAAAGCAAAACAGAAATTTATTTTTTTTCTTCCGGCAGCAAAAAGGTAAATATGGTTCCCTTTTCCGGGATGCTTTCCGCTGTGATTGTACCGCCATGAGCCTCGATAATCCATTTCACCATGGAAAGCCCAAGTCCTGAATGTCCTGACGCGCTTCGGGAGGTGTCTGCCCGGTAAAACCGTTCCCAGATGTGGGGCAGATCTTCTTTGGAAATGCCGATGCCGTCATCTTCTACGGAGCCGGCGATAAATCCGTTCTGCCGGAAACAGGAGACGAAAATGTGTCCGCCTTCGTTGCCATAACAGATGGCATTGGAAATCAGGTTGACAAGCATCCGGATATAAAAGGTCTCATCGACGGAGGCATATAGTTCCGGCTCAATCTGTGTGTTGATGATGATCTGTTTTTCTCCGGCCAGAATCGCCTGCTCTTCGCAGACCATCTCAGTGAGCTCGCTGAGATTGAGCGTTTCCAGCTGAAGCTTCTGTCTTCCCTGATCTGCCCTTGAGAGCAGCAGAAGCTGGGAAATAATCTGAGCCATATTCCGCGCCTTTTTTTCGATCAGCTCAATCTGCTGACGGTGTTCACCGTTCAGGGTTTCGTCGGCAAGTGCCGCGTCACACTGGGCCAGAATGACGGTAATCGGCGTGCGAAGTTCGTGGGAAACGTCGGAAGTAAACTGCTGCTCCCGGCGAAAGGCATGTTCAAGCCGGTCAAGCAGCTGATCAAATGTATCGGCAAGCTGGTAGATTTCATCATTTCCGTTTCCAAGCTCGATACGGCGGGAAAGATCCTGTTTTGTCTGAATTTCCTGCACGGTCTCCGTGATTCTGCGGACCGGTCCGAGCGTTCTTCGCGTAAAGAGATATCCGATCACTGCGGTCAGCACAACCAGAAGAGGAAGTACGATCATTGCGAAATGGATCGTAATCCGGAAACTGGATTCTGCATCCGTGACCGAGGAAATCCCGCGGATATAGACGAGTCCGTAACCGGAGATCCGGTGGGCCAGATCAAACACGTACCACCTTTGACTGGAATCAGTCAGCGTCTGAAGCTGGCTGTCGGAAAATTCCGGATTCAGATCAAACCCATAGGGAATCCGGCCGTACAGAAGATTTCCGGATTCCGTATACAAAGACAGATACACGCCGCCGTCCAGATTATAAAAATCCGAATCCACGTCAAAAGAACCGTCTTCCCATTCGACATCTTCCATGCTTTCCTGCACCTGTTTTTTCAACGTATTCTGCGTGGAGGCAAGGATTTCCTGATTGCTCAGCGAAAATAAAATCGCAAGAGCTGCGCAGGTCAGAAGCGTCATGAAAAAGGAATACAGAAGCGTGACTTTTAATTTTAAAGACAGTCGTTTCATGACACCACCTTCAGGACGTATCCGGCGCCCCGTACCGTGTGAATCAGTTTTGGTTCGTAACCATCATCGATTTTGCGGCGGAGATACCGGATGTAGACATCGATCACATTGGAACCGCCGGTATAGTCATAGTTCCAGATATGCTGTTCCAGCTTGTCGCGTGACAGCACAATGCCTTCATTCTGCATCAGATAGCGGAGCAGGGAAAACTCTTTCCCCGAGAGACGAATTTCCGTATCTCCGCGGAATACCTGATGGGTATCCAGAAGAATCTTCAGATCTGCGGTCTGAAGACAGCTGGATGGAGTCCCGGCAGGTTTGCGCAGAAGTACCCGGATACGCGCAAGCAGCTCCTCAAAGGCAAAGGGTTTGACAAGATAATCATTTGCTCCGGCATCGAGTCCCGCTACACGGTCTTCGATGCTGTCCTTCGCGGTCAGAAGAAGAACCGGAACGGTAGAGCCTCTTTGCCGGATTTTCTTTAAGACGCTTAAGCCGTCCAGTACCGGCATCATGATATCCAGGATCAGGGCATCGTATTCGGCACCTGCCATATATTCCAGCACCTCCCGACCGTTTTTGCAGGAATCCACACTGTAGTGCTCGGCCTTCAGGCGCGAAGTAAGAATCTGATTCAGATCGTTTTCGTCTTCCGCAATTAATATACGCACATGCATCATCCTCCTTTGATACTTCCAAGTATAAATCAGATCCGAAAAGAAAGAAACAAAAACTTGACACGGCCGGATAATGGAAGTATGATTGTAGAGGAAATCGGTAGGTGAGGTTACCACAGGGATCTGGGACACCTAAGATTGCTGCCGCTAAATTGTGGAGACACAATGCGCTGGTCAACAGGCTATGTCGACGATAAGGCATAACCTAACGCAGTTTTTATGCCCTGTGATACTAAAGCTTGTACGTGAAAAAGGACAGGATCAGGTATCTCCGGTTTTTGCCGGGGATTTTTTTGTTTAACAGGAAACTTCATTCCCTGTTAAACAAAAACGCTCCGCGGGATGCGTACTCGCGCAAAGCAGAAATTTGTCGCTAAAGCGACCGCGCCCGGCGCGAGAGCTCCGTTTGCGGAACTCGTTGTTTTTCCCCTGTTTCGGGGGGGGGGGGGAACAGTAACGTCAAATAAAAGAAAGGCAGGTGAGGTGCAATGGATGCTGGAGGCAGTTATGACTCGTATTGTTACATGGAAAAATTCATAAAAGAAAGTAGGGATTGCTATGAACAGACAGATTTTAACAGACCTCTTGAAGAAAAAAGAGTTCAAGGCAGTCAGAAGTATTCTGGAGGTCATGAATACCGTGGACATTGCAGCTCTTCTTGCCGAGCTGGACGATAAGGAGATGATTCTGGCGTTCCGCCTGATTGAGAAGTCAAAGGCAGCGGAAGTATTTGCGGAGATGAGCAGTTCCATGCAGACCTATCTGGTGGAGATGTTTACGGAAAAAGAGCTGAAAGATTTGATTGATGAACTCTACATGGATGACACGGTCGATCTGCTGGAGGAGCTGCCGGCCAATCTGGTGACGCGGATCCTGGAGCAGGTCGATAAAGAAAGACGTGCGCAGATCAATACGATTCTGAATTATCCGGAGGACAGTGCGGGCAGCATTATGACGACGGAGTATGTGGATCTGCGCCGGAAAACGACAGTCAAAGAGGCCATGGACCACATCAAACAGACCGGGATTCACAAAGAAACGATCTATACCTGTTATGTGCTGGAAAATAGAAGGCTTGTCGGGATCGTCTCTGCCAAGGATCTGATGACAATGGACGATGACATGACGATGGAAGAGCTGATGGAGACAGAGATTATTTCCGTCACAACTCATACCGACCAGGAGGAGGCAGTGCATCTGCTTTCCAAGTATGATCTTCTGGCGCTCCCGGTTCTGGACCAGCAGGGATATATGGTCGGAATCGTGACAGTCGATGACGCGATGGATGTCCTCGTTGATGAGACGACAGAAGATATGGAAATCATGAACGCCTTGAGCCCGAGTGAACAGCCGTATTTTGAAACAGGCGTGATCAAACACGCAAGAAACCGGATCGGATGGCTTCTGGTGCTGATGCTTTCCGCGACGCTGACACAGACGATCATCGCGCACTATCAGGAAGCATTTACTGCCGTTCCGCTTCTCGTTTCCTTCATCCCGATGCTGACGGACACCGGCGGAAACTGCGGCTCCCAGAGCTCGACGCTGATTATCCGCGGTATTGCCCTTGACGAGATTCATTTTAAAGATATTTTCAAGGTGATTTTCAAAGAGTTCCGGGTGGCCATTCTTGTGGGAGCGGCTCTTGCGGTAGTCAACGGAATTTATATGGTAATCCGTTACCATGATCCGATGCTGGCACTTCTTGTATCGATCTCACTTGTTGCGACAATTCTGATCGCGAAGCTGATCGGATGTGTGCTTCCGCTTGTCGCAAAGAAGCTGCGCCTGGATCCGGCCATCATGGCGGCGCCGCTGATTACAACGATCGTGGACGTCTGCTCTATCATGGTATACTTTCAGGTGGCAACACACCTGTTACATCTTGTTTAGAAAAAAGCATAAAGAATAAAAAAACAGGAAGAGTTCCGGCCTGGAAACTCTTCCTGTTTTTTACTCTTTATTCAGTTTCTTTTTCCGGTATTTCACACACTCGGTCAAAAGATATTCGATCTGCCCGTTCATGGAACGGAAATCATCTTCTGCCCATTGGGCGATTTCGTTATAAAGGCTCTGGGAGAGCCTTAAAGGGACCTGTTTTTTGGCTTTTCCCTTTTCAGTCGTATTTTTCTCCAAAATGTGTCCCACCTTTTCCTGATTTTAATAGATGGTACCGCTGTTTACGATCGGCTGCGCGTCCTTGTTGCCGCACAGTACGACAAGAAGATTGCTGACCATGGCGGCTTTGCGTTCTTCGTCAAGCTCTACAATATCATTTTCATTCAGCTTATCCAGAGCCATCTGCACCATGCCGACTGCACCTTCCACGATCTTCTGGCGTGCGTCAATGATGGCTGCGGCCTGCTGCCTCTGAAGCATGGCGGACGCGATCTCCGGTGCGTAAGCCAGATGGGTGATACGCACGTCAATGATCTGGATACCGGCATCTTTTACCTTTTCCTGAAGCTCCAGCTGCATGATATCCGCAATCTCCTGGCTGCTGCCGCGCAGAGACTTTTCGTCACCCTTTTCGCTTGTGTCGTAAGGATACATGCGGGCCGTATTACGGATGATGGCATCGCACTGGATGGAGAGGTAGTTTTTATAATTCTCCACGTTGATGACAGCCTGCGTCGGATTTACAACCTTCCAGATGACAATGGCGCCGATCTCCACCGGATTTCCCAGTTCGTCATTGACTTTCTGCTTTGCATTGTCGAGAGTCATTGTCTTAAGAGAAATCTTTTTCGCGGCAGGCGTTACGGAAGTACGTCCGCCGGCTGAAACGGTAAAACCGGCTTTGTTTCCTGTCGGGTTGATTGCCGAGCAGAAAGGGTTTACCCAGTAGTAGCCGGACTTTTTGATCGTGCCGTAGTATTTACCAAAGAGTGCAAATACAAGGGCTTCGTTCGGATTGAGAATCTTCAGTCCGCAGTACAAAATGATGGCAACAACGAAAAGGATGATGCCAAGCGTCACGAGAACACCGCAAAGTCCGCCGGATACCCGGTCCATGCTGTAAAAAACGGGTCCTGCGATAAAAAGAGCGGTACCTGCTATCAGTACTACGGTACTGACAAACAACATGAGAAAACCGTTCAGTGCGTGAATAATCCGTTCCTCCTGGATCAGGGATTCTTTTGCCTCCATAACTCTTCCTCCTTCATTCAAACATGAGTTAAAGTGATATTATTTTGATATCATAATAGATCTTAAAACAGGTCTTGTCAAGGGAAATCCGAATTGAAAATGAGAAAAAACAGAAGTATAATAAAGATAGAAATCTTTGATCAGAAAATCCGCTGGTGTAAAGGAAAAGAGGTGTTCGTATGAGAGCAGTAAGAAGGGAAAAAGTGGAGGCTATGAGTCCGGTCTGCATTTATACGGCAGGCGACAGAATCGAGGCCGAGATGCTTTTGGAGGCACTTCAGAGAAACGGCATTCAGGGATTCCGCGAGGCCAGAGGGGCCGGAGGAGTTATGGATGTGTATACGGGGAATTCGATCTTCGGAGAGAAGATCTATGTAGATGGACGGGATGCGGAGCAGGCAGGAGTAATTATCGAATCGATTCTTGCGGAATCTGAGATAGATGTGGAGCCGGAAGATGAAATTTCAGATCAGGAGGTCAAAAATCCTAGATGGCTTCAGGTCAGTGTAGGGATTCTTCTGATTCTTTTGACTGCGGGAATTCTTGTAAGCATCATTCTGTAGACATCAAAGGGAAGGCGGTATCGTTTCCGGCCGGATTTTGTCGAGCGTTCGGAAGGGATACCGCTTTTTTAATGCGGCGCTTTGTGATAAACTGTACAGTAGAAGTAGATAACTGACGACAAATACGCCTGAGAACAGGAGGAAAAACATGAGATTTAATACACAAAAATACAGACAGCTGGAATTGTTTATTAAGACAGAACCTGGGAAGACAGGCAGACTTCATATGATTTCCGGAAGCGCGCGCAAGATGTTCCGGATTGACCAGTACAGAAAGTGGATGCGGATCGCTGTCAACCAGGGAACAACCTATGAGATGACGCCCGAGGACTGCGAGATTTCCTACGCGTATTTAAGCGGATGTGAAAATATCATGGAGCGGGGAATCTGCCTGATCCAGGACGGCAGATTTTACGGTAAAAGCCAGTGGGCAGGATGGTACGATACGCCGGTGCGAAATCAGTTTCATCTCTCACCACTGAAGGGATGGATGAATGATCCGAACGGCTTTTGCTTTTATCACGGATACTATCATCTGTTTTACCAGTTTCATCCATTCTCGGAAGAGTGGGACAATATGTACTGGGGACATGCAGTCAGCCAGGATCTGATTCACTGGGTACACCTCCCGGTGTGCATGGAGCCGCAGCAGGAGATTCTGAATCATCCGGAACTTGTGGGAGGAGCGTTTTCGGGGACTGCGCTGATTGATGATGAGCAGAAAATGAGGCTGTTCTTTACAAGACATATCGGAAAGCGGAAAGAACCGCAGAATATGAGGGAATACCAGGTCATGACGGAAAGCTGGGACGGAATTTCGTGGGAACGGGAGAGCCGGATTATCGATGGACCGGAAGATGAGGAAATCCAGGATTTCCGGGGTCCGAAAGTATTTTTTGAAGATGGCGAATACAAGATGATCATCGGCACACGGACAAAGGAACACCCGGCGGTTGCGCTTTATAAGTCCTACAATCTTGTGCAGTGGACGTACTGTCAGGAGATCTTCGAGGAAAAGCAGGAGGAAGGATGTTTTCCTCTGGAATGCCCGGATCTTTACAAACTGGACAATCAGTGGGTGCTGACAGCCGGATACTGCGGCAATGTGGACGAGCACGGAAGGAAAAACGGGACCTATTACCATATCGGAGAATGGTATCAGGATCAGTTCCATGCGGAGACGAAGGGACTATATGATTTCGGCGCGGATTTTTATGCCGTGCAGACACTTGAAACCGAGATCGGGAGAGTTGCCATCGGCTGGATCAGCGATGTTGCAAAGGAACATGTCAAATCAGTAAATGGAGCCTGCGGAAGCATGAGTATTCCGAGGGTGCTCCATGTCAAGGATGGAAGGCTGTACCAGAATCCGGTTCAGGGAATTTATCAGCTGATCCGTTACCCGGTCTATGAAGGATGTGACGAGAATGTGGAACTTTCCGGAATCGAAGGGAACACCTACTATGTCAGACTGGAACTGGAACATTCGGCGGATTTCCGCATGACGCTTTATAAATGGAAGGACCGCAAGCTCTATCTGGAGCAGAAAGACGGACAGTGCCGTTTCCGGACTGTCGGGGAAGGAGCGAAAAATATCCTCTATCCTGCGGACATTGATCAGGTGACGGTGGTGGAAGTTTTTGTGGACCGGAATGTCTGTGAGGTATTTTTAAATGAAGGGCAGGCGGCAGGAGCGAAGAAGTTTTATCAGCAGTCCGAGATGGGGAACTTTGAGTTCCACGTACAGGAAAAGGGTGCGGTGAAATCCCTGCTTGTAGAAAAGATGGAAGGAATATGGTAAGAGAAGATGAGAATAAAAGCAGTACTCTTTGATATGGACGGTGTTCTGATTGATACGGAAAAATACCTGACCCGGTTCTGGAGACAGGCGGCAGAAGAAGCCGGGCTTTTGCTGACAGAAGAGGATTCTTATCAGTTCCGCAGTTTTGCCAGCAGGTACGCTGCCCCGTGGTTTGCCAGGACGTATGGTGAGCAGTACGATTATTGGGCTATCCGGGAGCGGAGAAAAGAGCTGATGAACGAGCATCTGAGAGCAAATGGAATCGAGAAGAAGGGCGGTGTGGACGAAGTGCTCTGCGGGCTTCGGGAAGCCGGATATCAGACTGCCGTTGTGACGGCAACGGACGAAGAGCGGACGAGAAGCTATTTAAGTGAAATTGGAATTCTGGATCTGTTTGACGACATCGTCTGTGCTACTATGGTAGAGCGCGGCAAGCCGTTTCCGGATGTGTATGAATATGCATGCAGGAAGATCGGAAGAAAACCGGAAGAATGTGCGGCGGTGGAGGATTCGCCAAACGGCGTTCGTGCGGCATCCGGCGCCGGCTGCTGTGTCATTATGGTGCCGGATCTGACACAGCCGGATGAGGAGCTTTTTTCGCTCATTGACCGGAAGGCAGACACACTTTGTGGCATTCCGCAGATTATCCTGGAATGGAACAAAGAGGAAGAGTAAAGTCAGAAACTGGAGGAATACAGATGGGAACATTTCGGATTATCAAAGGAGATATTACAAAATGCAGAGCGGATGCCATCGTCAATGCGGCGAATCCATCGCTGCTTGGAGGAGGCGGAGTGGACGGAGCCATCCACCGGGCAGCGGGACCGGAACTTCTGGAAGAGTGCCGCACCCTCAATGGATGCAGGCGCGGTGAGGCGAAGATCACAAAAGGCTACCGACTTCCGGCGGACTATGTCATTCACACACCGGGGCCGGTATACCGTGGCGGAAACTGTGGAGAGGAACAGATTCTGGCCTCCTGTTACCGGAACAGTTTAAAGCTTGCAGCCTGCTATGAACGGAATACTGTAGCCTTCCCGTCCATCAGTACCGGAATCTACGGATACCCGGTTTCCCTTGCGGCAAAGACGGCTGTCAGGGAGATTCTCACATTTCTTCATACTCAGAGCACGGTCCGGGAAGTGGTGATGGTATGCTTTGATGAAGAAACAAAGAAAGCCTACGAAGAGGCATATCAGGAAATCGGGCAGACCGAATTTGTGATCCGGAAAGCCAAAGAAACGGATCTTGCGGATATTCAGAAGCTGATGGAAACAACCGTTGCATATATGGAGAATCCGGACTGGTTTTACGAGGATGGAAAAGAATTTCTGGAAACCTGCGTAAAGGAAGAGGAGAATGCTGGTTTTGCGGTCATTGCAAGGACTAAGCAGGAGGGAATTCCTGCAGGATGTTTTCTTGTGGAGATCCCGGGGGATGTCCCGTACAACCTTGGCAATGATCTGGGATTTTCAAAAGAACAGCTGCTTTTGTCGGCGCATATGGATACGGCAGCTGTGGCTCCTCTTTACCGCGGGCATCATCTTCAGGACAGGATGATGGAAGTCTGCGAAGAGGAAATGAAGAAACGGGGCATGCGTTATCTGCTGGCGACCGTTCATCCGGACAACCCGTACAGCCTTTCCAATGTGCAGAAGCGGGGTTACGGAATCCGGGCGACGAAAGAAAAATACGGCAGATCGCTCCGCCATATTCTTTGTAAGGAAATATAAGCCATGGGACAGACAGCTCCCATGGCTTTATTTTCATGAGAGGAAATCCTCTTTCACACTCCTTTTTGCGATAGAGATAAATTTTTTCAAGGGTGGGTTATCCACTCCTTTTTTATAGAAAATTCCGTAGGATAAAGGATCCGTGCCGGCGA
Source organism: Drancourtella sp. An12 (assembly GCF_002160935.1). Lineage (NCBI taxonomy): Bacteria > Bacillati > Bacillota > Clostridia > Eubacteriales > Oscillospiraceae > Drancourtella > Drancourtella sp. An12. The sequence goes on from NZ_NFLO01000002.1 coordinate 175,952, forward strand.
GAGGAATGTAGCACAGCTGTTCATCCGGGAATCGGGACTGCGGAAGGATGCAGTATCCATATCCGGTACGGACCAGTGTCAGAGCTGCCTGATAATTATCACAGAAGTAAACCGATTCGGGCGGCAGATAACCGGTGATGCGGTTCTGATATTCCAAGGCGCCGGCAGGAAGCGCATAGGAGTTGCAGAAAACAAGGCGTTCTGAAAGAAGATCCTGTTCGTAAACTTCCTTTTTTCCGGCATAGGCATGACCGCGCGGAAATACGCAGCAAAGCGGGATATGGAGCAGTTCATCGTAAACGACGTTTCCTTTTAAAGGGATGTCGCTTTGGAATCCGATCAGAAGATCAAGCTCTCCCTGATAAAACAGATTCAGAAGCGAGCGGTGGGAGATGATTCTCAGAAACGGATGAAACGCAGGCATCTCCTTTAAGCAGGAATCGAGAATGCCGTTTAGAAAATCAAGGTGGGCCTCGCTTCCACACCCGATGGAGACCACCTGCATGGCGGCAGCGGTGTGGTGCTGAATTTTGGCGGTAGCGTATTTCAGTCGTTCTATGATCTGCTTTGCATCGTCAAGAAAGCTGATTCCGGCAGGGGTGAGGCGGACAGTCCTTGTGGTCCGGTGCAGCAGTTTGGTATCCAGTTCCTCTTCCAGAGCATGAATCTGGCGGGAGACTGCGGACTGGGTAATATTGAGAGATTCAGCGGCTCTTGCAAAGTTCAGGTTTTCCGCCACCTGGACAAATGTTTTCAGCTGTTGTGTATTCATGGTTCCGTTCCTTTCTATTATTGCGTTTGTAGCATTAATGATACCATTTTTTCATTTTTCATTCAAGGAAATTTGTGATTTAATAAATAGGAGACAGTTCGGAAGCTGACAAAAAGCATCCGGTACTGGAAAAATTAAAAATAAGGTAAAAGAGTAAATGGACAGGAGGTTTTTACAGTGAGAAAAGTATTACAACAGCTGGGAAAGTATAAACGGGATACCTTTCTGTGTATTGGACTGACCGCTCTCGAAGTAATTATGGAAATACTCATGCCCTTTGTTACGGCCATTATTATTGACAGAGGACTGGAGCAGTCGAATCTTTCCGTCGTATATCGTTATGGTGCCCTGATGATTGTCATGGCATTTCTGAGCCTGATCTTTGGAGCGATGGCAGGAAAAAATGCTGCAAGCGCCGCATCCGGTCTGTCCGCAAATCTGCGGGAGGCAATCTATGCCAATATTCAGACCTTTTCCTTTTCCAATATTGACAAATTCAGTGTGCCTGGACTTGTTACACGTATGACAACGGATATTACCAACGTGCAGAATGCCTACATGATGGTGATCCGCGTGGCAGTCCGGGCGCCGTTAAACCTGATTTTCAGTTTTACCATGTGTATGATTATTAACCGGAGACTCAGCGGCATGTTCCTGATTGCGGTTGTGTTCCTTGTGGTTGTAATTGGATCGATCATGGTCATCACTCTGAAAATTTTCCGTCAGGTTTTCCGCCGGTATGATGATTTGAACGCGAGTGTACAGGAGAATGTCACTGCAATCCGTGTGGTAAAAGCATTTGTACGTGAAGACTATGAAAATAAAAAATTTGCAAAAGCATCCAGGATTCTTTACGATCTGTCTGTCAAGGCAGAGGGGCTTCTGGCATTCAATAACCCGGCCATGATGGTTGCGGTTTACTTCTGCATTATTTCCGTCTCCTGGTTCGGTGCCCGGTTTATTGTGGAAGGTTCACTGACAACAGGAGATCTGACCAGTCTGTTCAGCTATATCATGGCTCTTCTTATGAGTCTGATGATGCTGTCCATGGTAGTGGTTATGATCAGTATGTCCATGGCGAGTATCCGCCGTATCGGTGAAGTGCTTGATGAAAAGCCGGATCTGACGGATCCTGAGAACCCGGTGATGAAAGTTGAGGACGGCAGGATTGATTTTAATCATGTGAACTTTTCCTATAAACATGGAAGCGGTAAAAATGCTCTTTCTGATATTGATCTTCACATTAAAAGCGGTGAGACAGTTGGTGTAATCGGAGGAACCGGTTCCGGGAAAAGCAGCCTTGTCAATCTGATCTGCCGGCTCTACGACGTGGATGAAGGCTCTGTCTGTGTAGGCGGCGTGGATGTCCGCAAATATGATACCGAAGTGCTTCGGAATCAGGTTTCCGTTGTGCTTCAGAAAAATACTCTGTTCTCGGGAACGATTCTGGATAACCTAAGATGGGGAAATCCGGATGCCACAGAGGAAGAGTGTATTGAGGCATGCAAAGCAGCGTGCGCGGATGAATTTATTGACCGGATGCCGGGAGGATATGAAACCCGGATCGAGCGGGGAGGAGCCAACGTTTCCGGAGGACAGAAGCAGCGTCTGTGTATTGCGCGTGCACTTTTGAAAAAACCGAAAGTACTGATCCTTGATGATTCTACCAGCGCGGTAGATACGGCGACCGATGCAAACATCCGGGCAGCCTTTGCAAAGAAGATTCCGGGAACAACAAAGATTATTATTGCACAGCGTGTTTCCAGTGTGGAGTCCGCAGACAGGATTCTTGTTCTGGATGAAGGAAAGATCGATGCGTTCGATACACATGAAAACCTGCTGAAACACAATGCAATTTATCAGGAAATTTACAACTCGCAGCTGGAAGGCAGCGGCGACTTTGACCAGCCGGCATAATCAGAAAGGAGGAAACAGTGTTATGAGCGAAAAGATCAATGAAAAACCATCAGGATCCAGAGTGAATACAGCCGTCAGGCTGATCAACAGGGTCATTCGATATATGCTTCATTATTACAAAATTCCGTTTTTGATTGTAGTTATCTGCATTTTGATTACTGCCATCGCAACTGTTGTAGGGGCGACATTCCCCCAGACGTTGATTGATGATCACATTACACCAATGCTCGAAAGCGGCTCCAGGGATTTCAGCAGTCTGGCTTCAGACCTGATTCGTCTGGTATGCATAATGGCAACGGGAGTTATCACGGCATTTACCTATAACAGGATCATGGTCAATGTAAGCCAGGGAACGATGCGGCATTTAAGAGATGATCTGTTCCGCAGGATGGAGTCTCTGCCGATCAAATATTTTGACACCCATGCACATGGGGATATCATGTCAGTCTATACCAATGACGTGGATACACTGAGACAACTTTTAAGCCAGAGTATTCCGCAGATCATCAATTCCGTGATATCCATGATTGCGACACTGATTACCATGATAGTGTTAAATCCGTTTCTTACCGTGATTTCCATTTTGACAGCATGTGTCATGCTGCTTGTAACGGCCAATTTTTCCAAACTGTCCGGAAAATATTATGTCCGCCAGCAGATCGATCTGGGAGCAGTGGATGGATTCATCGAAGAAATGCTGGACGGGCAGAAGGTTGTGAAGGTGTTCTGCCATGAACAGGAAGCGATGGCGGATTTTCACAAAGTCAATGAACGGCTTCGTGACAGTACAAACAAGGCGAACCGTTATGCCAACCTGCTCATGCCGATTAACGCCAATATCGGGTGGATCAGCTATGCGCTGGTGGCTATTGTAGGAGCAATCCTCGGGATCAACGGGCTGGCAGGAGTTACCATCGGTACTGTTGTTACCTTTGTGGGACTGAACCGAAGCTTTACCAACCCGATTACCCAGGTAAGCCAGCAGATCAACTTCGTGGTCAATGCGGCAGCCGGAGCACAGCGTGTCTTTGAACTGATGGATCAGGAGCCGGAGAAGGACGAAGGATATGTGGAACTGGTCAATGCCGAAGAGGATGAGAACGGCAATCTGATTGAATCCCCGGTGCGGACCAATATCTGGGCGTGGAAACATCCGCATAAGGCGGAGGGCACCATTACATACCGCAGACTGGAAGGCGGCGTTGTATTGGATGATGTCGATTTCGGATATAACGAAGACAAGATTGTCCTGCACAATATCAGTCTCTATGCAAAACCGGGACAGAAGATTGCGTTTGTCGGCGCGACGGGTGCAGGAAAAACGACGATTACAAACCTGATCAACCGGTTCTACGATATTGCGGACGGGAAAATCCGGTATGATGACATCAATATTAACAAAATCAAAAAGCAGGATCTGAGAAGATCTCTTGGTATGGTCCTTCAGGATACCCATTTGTTTACCGGTACGGTAATGGAAAATATCCGGTACGGAAAACTTGACGCCACGGACGAAGAATGTATCAAGGCGGCAGAACTTGCGAATGCGGACGGATTTATCCGGCGGCTGCCTGACGGCTATAATACCATGCTGACGGGAGACGGATCCAACTTAAGCCAGGGACAGCGGCAGCTTCTCGCTATTGCCCGGGCGGCAGTTGCGGATCCGCCGGCACTGATTCTTGATGAGGCGACTTCATCTATCGATACCCGTACCGAGAAACTCGTACAGGCCGGAATGGATGCCCTCATGAAAGGACGGACCACCTTTGTCATTGCCCACCGCCTGTCCACAGTCAAGAATTCAGACTGCATTATGGTTATGGAACAGGGGCGCATCATTGAACGAGGCACCCACGATGACCTTATCGAGGCAAAAGGAAAATATTATCAACTCTATACAGGAAACTTTGCTTCCTAGAGACACATCTCTTTTCAGACAAAGCTCCGCCCGGCGGGATTCCTTCTCCCGCAGGCGGAGCTTTTGTGTGTGAGAAATGATTGCCTGGGATGAAAGATTGGATTACAATAAAAGAAGAAGAAAAAAGAAAGCGGTGAAGACAACATGAGCAACAGATTTGAAAATGTAAAAAAGAATTTTGGATTCGGATGCATGCGCCTTCCAATGAACGGCGAAGAAGTAGATCAGCAGGAATTTACCAGGATGGTAGACACCTTCCTGGAGGCCGGATTCAATTATTTTGACACGGCCAGAGGCTACTTAAAAGGAAAAAGCGAGACAGCCATCCGGGAATGCCTTGTAAAACGGTACCCAAGAGAAAGCTTTATTTTGACAGACAAACTGACAGAACCATACTTCGAGACAGAAGAAGATATCCGCCCATTCTTTGAAAGCCAGCTGGAAGCGTGCGGCGTGTCCTACTTCGATTTCTACCTGATGCACGCACAGAACGCAGAAAATTATAAAAAATTCCAGAAATGCCACGCCTATGAAACAGCTCAGAGATTAAAAGAAGAAGGAAAAGTCCGCCACGTCGGAATCTCCTTCCACGACAGCGCCGAAGTACTGGATCGCATTCTCACAGATCACCCGGAGCTGGAAGTCGTACAGCTCCAGTTCAACTATGCAGACTATCTTGATGAAGAAGTACAGAGCAAAGCCTGCTATGACGTCTGCCGGAAACACGGAAAGCCGGTCATCGTCATGGAACCGGTCAAAGGAGGAAAACTCATCCGCCTGCCGAAAAAAGCACAGGACACACTCGACGCACTCCACGGCGGAACAAACGCAAGCTACGCCATCCGCTTCGCTGCAAGTTTTGACAATGTCATGATGGTACTCTCCGGTATGAGCGACATGGAACAGATGAACGATAACTTGAGCTTCATGACCCGGTTCCAGCCACTCACACCCGAAGAACAGGACGCAGTCAAAACGGCAGCAGAGATCTTCAACGCACAGAAAATGATCTCCTGCACCACATGCCGGTACTGCACCGACGGATGCCCAAAACAGATCCCGATCCCGGAAATCTTCAACTGCGTCAACGACAAAATTCAGTACGAAAACGAAAAAAGCAAAGAAGACTACCAGACCATCACAAAAGAAAAAGGAAAAGCATCCGCCTGCATCCAGTGCGGCAAATGCGAAAAAGCCTGCCCACAACACCTCCAGATCCGCCAACTCCTCAAAGACGCAGCCCAGATGTTTGAATAATTTTTGGGGACGTGTTCCGATTCACCGGAACACGTCCCCAAAATACAAAAAATGCCTTCCAGCCCAGTAAAATCAAGGGCTAGAGGGCTTTTTCTTAAAATTTTCATTGGGGACAGGTTCTGAAACGCCGGAACACGTCCCCAAAACGCAAAAAACACCCGCCAGCCCAGTAAAATCAAGGGCTGGCGGGCATTTTCATGAAAAATTCATTGGGGACAGGTTCCGAAGCATCGGAACACGTCCCCAATGATTAGAAAAACTGCTGGATTACGTGGAGGATGCCGTCGTCGTCGTTTGAGAGTGTGATGAAGTCGGCGGCTTCTTTGACGGCGGGCTGTGCGTTTGCCATGGCAACGCCGAGTCCTGCGGACTGGATCATGGTGATGTCGTTGTAGCCGTCTCCGCAGCAGATCATCTGTTCGGTGGTCAGCCCGATGCTTGAGAGGAGTTTCTCAAGGGAGTGTGCCTTATCGATGTTCTGCGGCATGATTTCGAGGAAGAACGGGTCGGAGCAGTAGATGTTGAGCAGTCCGTGAAAGTGCGGGATGAGTTTGTCTTTTACACGGGCGATTTCATCTGGTTCTCCTGTGATGAGGAATTTGTTGTTGTCTGCCTCGATATGTTCGGTAAATGGTTCGATATGGCGGACCGGGAGCCCGTTGATCCGGGATTCCAGTTCGGTGTACTGGTTCGTGTGGAGCCCGGACAGTATGGCCTTCTCGGAATATCCTACAATATCGACATCAAAGTGTTTGACGATCTCAAACAGAGGTGCAGCGATGTTTTTTGGAAGGAGTCTGTTGTAGAGGATCTCCCGGCTCCGGCAGTCGGTGATGCGTCCGCCGTTGAAGGAGAGAATGTAGCTTCCAAAGCGTTCCAGCTGCAGTTCTTTTGCAAGGGGAAGGACGCCGGTTGTTGGGCGTCCGCTTGCAAGTACTACTTTGATTCCGTTTTCCTGTATCCGGATCAGTGCCTCTTTTGTCTGGGGCGTGATCTCTTTTTTTGAGTTGGTCAGTGTGCCGTCAAGATCCAGGGCGAGGATCTGGTAATCCATCATAATGTTTCTCCTTTTTCCATGCTGTTGTCTGCCGGGGAGTTTCCGTTACAGCCGAATTCTTTTAATGTTTCCACAATCTGAGAGAATTTCATGGAATTGGAAGCTTTTACAAGAATGGTATCTCCTTTTTCAAATAAGGAAGGTACATCTTCTAAAAAGCGTTCTTTGTCCGGATAGTAGAGTACGGTATTGCCGGAGGCAATATTTTTGGCGCCCTGATACATGTGTTCGGCCAGAGGTCCGATGCAGATGATCTGGTCGATGCCTTTGCGGGCAGCGTATTCTCCGGTTTCAAAATGAAGGAGGTCTTCGTCTTCGCCTAATTCTTTCATGTCCCCCATAACCGCGGTGCGGCGTCCCAAAGCCATGGCGAGGACATCGAGGGATGCCCGCATGGATGCCGGATTGGCATTGTAGCAGTCGTCCAGAATGGTCAGAGTATCGGTCTCAATCTGGTGATTCCGTCCGGATACCGGCTGGAGAGCCCGGATACCGGATTCGATTTCCTCGGCTGAGAGTCCGAAGAGGCGGCCGATGTAAGCTCCTGCGAGAGCGTTGTAGACCATGTGTTTTCCTGGAATCGGAATGTCGGCCTGAATCGTTGTCTCCGGGAAATCGCCGCATGCCGGAAGCTGGATTGTGCAGAGTGTCCCCTTGAGTCCTCTGTTTTCAATGTGGGATGCGAAAACCGGAGCGGCAGAATCGATGCCGAAAAATACCGGTTTCTGCCCGCGCACATCAGAGACCGTGCGCAGCATATCATCATCTCCATTTAAAACAACACAGAACTCATCCTGCAGGTGATCGAACATTTCAGTCTTTGCTTTGAGGATTCCCTCACGGGAACCGAGACTTTCCAGATGTGCGTATCCGATATTGGTGATGACACAGACATCCGGCCTTGCAATATCCGCCAGACGGTGCATTTCTCCGAAATGGTCGATTCCCATTTCGAGAACCGCGATTTCATCTTCTTCGGTCAGCCGGAAAATGGTCAGCGGAAGACCGATCTCATTATTATAATTTCCTTCTGTTTTCAGTACGTGATATTTCTGCGCCAGAACAGAGGCGATCAGCTCTTTGGTGCTGGTCTTGCCAACGCTTCCCGTAATGCCGATCACTTTCAGATTCAGCCGGCTGCGGTAATAGCGGGCCAGATCTTTGAGCGCCTGTTCGGTGGACTCTACAACAATATACGGGTACGGGACGTCTCCCAGGGAATGTTCGGATAAGGAGCACAGTGCTCCTTTCTCCATAACCTGTTCTATAAAATCATGTCCGTCTACGCGCGCACCTTTGATTGGAACGAAGAGAAATCCTTCTTCAATCTTGCGGCTGTCAATCGCCACGCCGGTAATCTCCCGGCTGAGAAGTTCTTCCGGTCCGTAGCAGGTGCCGCCGCAGGCGGAGGCAATAGCTGCCAGTGATAATCCTTTCATATGTGTTCTCCTGTCTTTGGTAATTACCCGCGGTAACGGGCATCCATGGATTTTTCAATCAGCAGTTCGCAGAGATCGCCGAATTCGATTCCGGCCGCCTTTGCTTCTTTTGGAAGAAGGCTTGCGGCTGTCATTCCAGGCAGACTGTTGTATTCCAGACAGTAAATGCTGCCGTCCTCAGTCAGAAGGAAATCGGCACGGGCATACACGTCAAGTTTGAGTGCCTTGAATGCCTTCTCCGCAATATTCTGAATCCGAAGTGCTGTTTCTTCCGGAATCCGGGCAGGGCAGATCTCTTCTGTCATGCCGTCCTGATATTTGTTCGCATAGTCAAACCAGCCGTTTTTCGGACAGATTTCGATGACCGGAAGGGCTTTCCCGTCGATGACGCCGCAGGCAAGTTCTCTTCCTTTAATATACTCCTCAATAATAATCTCGTCTTCATAGCGGAAGGATTCCCGGACAGCCTGGTCAAATTCTTCCTCAGTGTGGGCGAAATAAACGCCGATGCTGGAACCTCCGGAGCACGGTTTTACCACGAGCGGGAGAGAAAGTCCGGTGGAAGCAAGGGAATGATCCGAAGCAGATTTTTTCATCCAGGTTCCCTTTGGAGTCGGAATCTGGTTTGCCTCGAAGATCACCTTCGTAATTTCTTTATCCATGGAAAGGGCGCAGCCAAGGGAACTTGGGCCGGTATAACGGATACCGAGGACATCAAAGGATGCCTGGAGTTTTCCGTTTTCTCCCACGTCTCCGTGAAGTCCCATAAATACGATGTCCGCAAGCCGGCAAAGTTCGATGACATTGGCGCCGAAAAAGCAGTCTGATTTGTCTTCTCTGCATGCCTTTACCGCTTCCAGATCCGGCTCTGTGGAGCGGATTCCGGATGCGATTCCAAGACCTGCGTCCGGTCTTTTGAAGACCGCTTCCAGATCATCCCCGGCATCCGGAAGCCCGAGGAACGGATCCAGAAGAAAAGCGTCGTGGCCTTTCTCACGTAAGGTACGGCAGATCCCTGCACCGGAACTTAAAGAAACGTCACGCTCGGTGCTGAGTCCTCCTGCTAATACAATAATTCTCATAATCAAATCCTCCTTATAAATTATCCATACTCATCTGATCGAGCAGTTCCTTCTTCACCTGATACAGCCGGTCAGATAAATCGACATAGACATTGTGAGGGTAGAAGAGACGCTTTGTCTCATCCCACAGTGTATCTTTTTCCTGGCGGCAGTAATCCGCAATCTCCATCACGGTCGGAGACTGGTATACGCATTCTCCGTTGATGAAAACCGGAACGAGCATTTCACGCATCGTGTAAGTGCCGCCTTTTAACTTCGTCTTTTTCCATGTTTCGATCGGGTCGAACAGAAGCAGATCGTCATTTTCATCGAAAGTCTCATCTGCAAAACAGATCAGGTCTGCCTTGATCTTGCCGCTTTCCTTCTCGTAGATCCGGTAGATCGTCTTGTTGCCCGGATTGGTAATCTTTTCCGTATTCTCCGACAGCTTGATCTTCGGAACAAACGTGCCGTTTTCATCCTGAATAGCCGCCAGCTTGTAGACGCCGCCAAAGGACGGGCAGTCCTTGGACGTGATCAGGTGAGTGCCCACACCCCAGACGTCGATGGCTGCTCCCTGCTGCTTCAGATCGTGGATCAGATATTCATCCAGATCATTGGAAGCGGAAATCTTCGCCTCCGGGAATCCTGCGTCATCCAGCATCTTACGTGCCTTCTTAGAAAGATATGCAAGGTCGCCGCTGTCAAGACGGATTCCGAAGCTTTTCGACTGGATTCCCTCTTCCCGCATCTCACTGAACACACGGATCGCGTTCGGTACACCGGATTTTAAGGTGTCATATGTGTCCACAAGCAGAGTACAGGAATCAGGATACATCCGGGCGTACGCCTTAAATGCTTCGTATTCATTTGGAAAACTCATAATCCAGCTGTGGGCATGGGTTCCCATCACCGGAACATCAAACATCTGTCCGGCCAGAACATTGGATGTGCCGACGCAGCCGCCGATCATGGCAGCTCTCGCCCCGTAAAGTCCGGCATCCGGCCCCTGGGCACGGCGAAGGCCGAACTCCATGATGCCGCCGCCGTTTGCCGCGTAGACAACACGGGCAGTCTTGGTAGCAATCAGAGACTGGTGGTTTACGATATTCAAAATCGCCGTCTCCACCAGCTGGGCCTCCATAATCGGGGCAACGACTTTGATAATCGGTTCTCTTGGGAAAATCACACTTCCTTCCGGAATTGCGTAGATATCACCGCTGAAATGATATCCACTTAAATAATGAAGGAAATCTTCATCAAAAATGTGCAGGCTTCTTAAATAATCCACTGCTTCATACGAAAAATGCAGCCCCTTGATATACTCGATCACCTGATCCAGCCCGGCTGCAATGGAATAGCCATTATTACAAGGGTTGGCACGGTAAAAGACGTCAAATACAACGACTTTGTCGTGATCCTTCTCCTTAAAATATCCCTGCATCATTGTCAGTTCATACAAATCTGTCAATAATGTCAAATTACGTTCCAACATAGGACACACTCCTTTTTTGCCGCACAAAAGAGCGTACGGCCTTTTTTTCAGCATAATACTGGAAACATTATAGCACTCATCCGGGCAAAGGGAAAGAAAAAATCCGCAACTTCAAATTGAAAGCCCCGGGGAACTGGTATATAATAAACTTAAAAAAAGAACATTTCCAGATGGAAGGAGGAGTCAATATGACCACACGAAAAGTGATAGCAGCAGATATCGAAAGCAGATATGAGGCACCGGGCGCAGAACTGGTTCGTATTGCATGCCAGTTCCAGAGCAGGATTATGTTAAAGAGCGGCGATATGCATATCAACGCAAAGAGTATTATGGGGATGATGGCTTTCCGACCATCAAAGGGAATGGAGATCGAGATCACTGCAGAGGGTGACGACGAAGAAGAGGCAGTCATCGGCATTGAGGCCTTTTTGAAAAATGACCAGGTAAGGTGAGAGAATGTAGTGGGCAGAGAGGAAGAAAGGCGAATGACATATATTAATAGTCTGGACATTCAATCGTTCAGAGGAATTTCTTCATTACAATTAGATCAGCTTTCCAGTATTAATATTCTGACAGGGGATAATAATTCTGGAAAAACAAGTGTACTCGAAGTCATAGAAAGTTACAGTAATCCAGAAAGCCTCAAAATGTGGGGGACGTTGTTAAGAAAGGGATCGTCAGCGTCGGCATATTCTTTTTATGAAGGATTCTATGACCTATTTAATATCAATGAAAAAGATAAGAGTATCGAATACACTATTAAAAGCCAGGACTCTATATCAAAACATGTTGTAAAAGAAAGAATACGAGTTGATGCACGGATTATAGACGAAGAGATGACCGAATCTGAGTATAATCAAGTAAGAGAAATTGTCAATTATGCCCCAAGCGATTCAGAAGAAATGCTTCAGAGAGTGGGAAAGATGGAGCTTTGTATCCGAATCAATGATTCGACCGTGGCAAAAGGCTGGGTGTATGAGGGGCAAAGACGTTTAGATACCGCTTCCGTTGGAACAGAAGGAAAGCAAAAACATAATATAGTCTATATTGCGCCATCCAGTCATACGGATGCAGATATATATCTTACAGATATTCTAAAATATCCGAATCTTTATGAAGAAATGTTAGAGATATTAAAAGATTATGATGAAAATATTATCAGCATTAATTATGATAAAGGGAATCATAATTATGGAAAAGGTATCTATAAAATCTTGTCAAAGTCGTATCAGGAAGCTTTGCCATTGAATGTATATGGCGATGGAATGAAAAAAGCAGTTTTGCTGATGAGTGCAGTTTTAAAGGCGCAAGACGGGATTTTGCTTCTGGATGAATTTGAAACTGCAATTCATACATCAGCTATGAGCAGAACATTTCGATGGATTTTGGAAACTTGTCTTAAACTGAATGTACAGGTGTTTTTAACGTCACACAGCAAAGAAGCGATTGATAAAGTTTTAAAATGTTCTGAAAAAGTGAGAAGTCGTACAGCAGTATATACTCTTTACAGAAAGAAGGATAAAATCACAGTTAGGCGGCTTTCCGGAAATAAAGCGTTGGAAGTACAGGACGAAATGGGATTGGAGTTGAGATAAATGAAAAGTATGTTAATCTGCGAAGGCTCAACGGATTCCGTTCTGATCCAGTACTTTATGAGAAACACATATCAGTGGGAGGACACCCGGGAGAGTTTCCTCATAAGTAAAAAATTTAAAACATTTCGTGTTCTCAAAAAAGAAGAGCGATTATTGTGCATAGGAGGAAGCGGAGGAGCCAGTCGGATTTTGGAAAAGTTTGGATATATGCTGGAACTAAACAGTCTGGCTGCCGATGAAGAAGAATATAATAAAATTGTGATTCTGACGGATCGGGATGAGGTCGATACGGAGGCAGAATTCTGTACTAAGATTAGAGACATGATGTCTGAGCGACATGTACAAACTCAGCAAGAGATAAAGAATAATGAATGGATTCATTGTCATATGCAAAACGGACAGAAAAAGGAAATTACGGTGGATATATTATTACTGGTAATTCCGTTTGAGGAAACGGGAGCGATGGAAACATTTCTTTTGAAAGCGATTGCTGAAAACGATCCATATGACGCTCAATTGATCTGTCAAAGCAATCAGTTTGTAGAATCCGTAGATCCGAAAAAAAGATATTTAAATAAACGAAGATATATTACTAAGGCAAAATTTGATGTATTTTTTTCAGTTAGGACTGCTGCAGAGCAGTTTGTGGAACGGCAGAACATACTCAGAAGTGTGCCATGGGAGAAGTATCAGAAGATACAGGAATGTTTCAAAAAATTTGCGGATCTTTAAAAGAACAGAACGATAAAGGGGAGGCAGCGACTCATATGAGCCGCTGCCTCCCCTGATTTTTTACCTCATACCATATCCGCGTTTTTCTCAATCGTTTCCTTAATAATCGCTTCAAAATACGGCGCGAGATGTTTTCTTGTCTCTTTGTCCAGATCTTTTGGATATACCGGCTTCCCGTACTCTACGACCACATGAGTCTTCCGGACAAACGGAAAATGGGCTTCAAAAATCTGAGCGGTATTATTCAAACTGATCGGGACAATCGCACATCCCGCCTTTTCCGCAATCTTAAAGGACCCCTCTTTAAAAGGAAGAAGACTTAACTCTTCTCCGGTATTTCGCGTTCCTTCCGGGAAAATACAGATGGAAATCCCGCTCTTTACATAGTCAATCGCCTGAAGAATCGTTTTCATGCCCTGCTTCGGATCTTCGCGGTCCAGAAACAGGCAGTATACATACTTCATCCAGGTGGAGAGAAGAGGAATCTTCTCCATCTCCTTTTTGGCAACATATCCGGTGAGCCGCGGGCATCTGGAATAGGTCAGCAGAATATCGAAATAACTTCTGTGATTTCCCACAAACAGGACCGGCTCATCCGGAATATTCTCAAGTCCGATCACCGTAGCATCTACGCCCGCGATTTTCAGGATACATTTAAAACCCCACTGCACAATCCGCAGGGAAGAAAGATCGCGCATCTGCCGGTTTTTCTTTCCGATCAGCCATTCCACGAAAAAGACCGGTATGGAAAGAATCAGATAGACAACCAGATAAATGACAATACAGATAAAGCGAATCATGGGGATACGCTCCTTTCCATAAAATTTAATAGACAGTATGTCGAAAAAAGACGTACTTACAAAGTAACACTATTATACTATAAAAATGCGCGAAAAGAAATCAAGATTTGGTATTTTTTATGGGAAGTTTGTGTAAGATAATAAAGAGAAACTGCAGGATCGCATGGAATGAGCAAAAAAGCAGGAAATTTCCGAAAAATCATCTTCTCCTGTACTGCAGTCTTCCTGATTTTATGCATGTCCGGATGCTCTGTCACGGACCTGGGAGGAACGAAAAAGCAGGAGCTGGACTTTACGGTCCTGGAAAAGGAAGACATACCGGAGGAATTAAAGACTCAAATCGAAGAGAAAAAGGACGAACCGATGAAGCTGACGTACACGGACCAGGGACAGATGTACCTTGTCAGAGGGTATGGAAAAAAGGAGAGCAGCGGATACAGCATTGAGGTAAAAGAACTTTACGAGACCGAAAACGCCGTCCATATCCGCACGGAGCTGAAAGGACCGGGAGAAAAGGAACAGGTCATCGAAAAACACACATGGCCTTATCTTGTCGTGAAACTGGATTATCAGGACAGACATGTTGTCTTTGAAGAATGAGGAGGTTCCCTATGGAGTTGGTAAAAAAACAGATTATGAAACAATGGAGCGGAAAGCCGGTGACAGACCAGTTTCTGATTGATGAAGACTACAATGTGCCGGACAACAAAAAGGATATCAAAAAAGTCATGCAAAGCGAAGGAACGCTGCGGATCGAGGAAATCCGAAAGGTGGATCATTATGTGAAAATCCATGGAAAGCTGATGTTCAAAATTCTCTATGTCACCGATGAGGCGGATGAAAAGATGGCAGAAATCTCCGGACAGTTCCCGTTTGAAGAGATGGTTTACACAGAAGAGGAACGGGGAGACTGGCTGATCCGAAGCACCAGAACAGATGTGACGGCGGTGATGATCCATTCCAGAAAGCTCAATATCCGGACCATGGCGGAGATGGTGCTGGTTCCGGAAGCCGGAGAGGAAGGCGAATTGACGATAGACGTGGACGGCGTCGACCGGTGCTGTAAGAAAAAGGAGACCCGGAAGATTCTGAAGATGCTGACTTCCATCCGTGATACATACCGGATCAAAGAGGAAATCCACCTTCCGAAAGGGAAAGAAAATATTGCCTCCCTGCTGTGGACGGATATCAAACCGCAGCGGCTGGATACGAAACTGATACAGGACGGACTGATCGTGGAAGGGGAGCTGCTTGTTTTTGCCTTTTATGAGACGCCGGATGAGACATTGAACTGGATCGAGGAGCCGGTACGCTTTGAGGGCAGAATTCCGTGCCCGGGAGCAGACGAGACAATGTTCCACCAGATCGACAGCGCTTTTACCGACGAAAACGCGGAAGTGCGGCTGGATGAGGACGGAGAAATGCGGATTGTCGGCATTGAGGCATCGCTGGAAGTGAAAGCTTCCGTTTTCGAGGAGGAAGAAGTGGAAATCCTTCAGGATCTGTATTCTTTAAGCTGCAATCTGACAGCTGAAAAGGAGAAGGATGAATATGAGCAGATGGTGATGCAGAACCACCTGAAATGCAGTGTCAGCGAGACCCTTTCCCTGCCGGAACTCAAAGACAATATTTTTCAGATCTGCCATACGTCGGGCAGCCTTGAAATTGTCCGGACGGAAGCGAAAGAAGAAGGAATTCAGGTAGAAGGAATCCTCCACATCGGATTTTTGTATGTCAAGCCGGATGATGATATTCCGTTTGACACCTGGCAGGGCATGGTCCCGTTTTCCTGTATGCTGGAATGCAATGAAATGTATCCGGATATCCGCTGTTCCTTAAACGGCTGCATCGAACAGCTGACAGTCAACCTTCTGGGACAGGGGAAAGCGGAGATTAAGGCTGCCGTCTGCTTCCGGGCGCTGGTAAGGAAACCGGTGGAAATCGAAAATATCAAAGGCATTACCATGGAAGAACGCTCGATGGAAGAACTGGCAAAGAGACCGGGTATTGTAGGGTATGCAGTCAAAGACGGAGATGATCTGTTCTCCCTTGCCAAGCGGTTCGGAACGACCGAAGAGAGCATCTGTGAGGTCAATGGAATCGAGAAGGAAAAAGGACTGCGTCCAGGTGAGAGGATATTGATTTTTAAGGAAAATTTGAGTATACTATAAGAAAATGTATACAAAATACATATTGTCCGTTTCTTCTATATATATAGAATCTTTTATAAGATCCGGAACAGGAAGAAAAGGGCAGGAGAGAAAAGAGGATAAACTAAGGAGAGATTGGATGGAACGAATTCAGTTAAAAGCACTTGGAAAGATTAATCTGGGGCTCGATGTACTTGGAAGAAGAGAAAACGGATATCACGATGTCAGGATGATCATGCAGACCGTCTACCTGTATGATGAGGTCACGCTGGAAAAGCGGAAAGAGCCTGGCATTACCGTTGCATCCAATCTCGTTTTTTTGCCGACGGATGAAAGCAACATTGCGTTTCGTGCAGCAAAGATTCTGCTGGATGAATTTGGAGAAAAGCACGGAGTTTCCATCACGTTGAAAAAGCACATTCCGGTGGCGGCAGGGATGGCAGGCGGAAGCGCGGACGCCGCCGCCGTGCTCTTCGGGATGAACCGGCTTTTCGGATGGAAATTAAGTGAAAAAGAACTGATGGAGCGCGGGGTCACACTTGGCGCGGATGTCCCGTACTGTATCATGCGGGGAACGGCTCTGGCAGAAGGAATCGGGGAAAAGCTTACCCGCCTTCCGGCCATGCCAAAATGCCACGTTCTCATTGCAAAACCGCCCATCAGCGTCTCCACAAAGATGGTCTACGAAAAGCTGGATTCTTCTGCCATCGTGGATCATCCGGACATTGACGGAATCATCGAAGGACTTCGGGCAAAAGACGTCACCCGTGTGGCCGGCTCGATGGGAAATGTCCTGGAGAGTGTGACAGAGAAAC
This sequence comes from Drancourtella sp. An12, assembly GCF_002160935.1. Lineage (NCBI taxonomy): Bacteria > Bacillati > Bacillota > Clostridia > Eubacteriales > Oscillospiraceae > Drancourtella > Drancourtella sp. An12. The sequence continues at coordinate 192,963 of NZ_NFLO01000002.1, forward strand.
AGTACCCGGTGATCACGCAGATCAAAGAAGAGATGCTTCGCGGCGGAGCCATGAACGCCATGATGAGCGGAAGTGGACCTACCGTATTCGGCCTGTTCAGGGAACGCAGTATGGCAAAGAAAACAGCGGAACAGATTCGACAGAAGGGATTTGCAAGACAGATTTACACAACAACCATTCACAATGTACGAAAGAACAGGAGGAACGATTGATGGAAGCAGATTTTGGAGCAGAAATGAATGAGTATCTTCCGCTGCGCGACGTGGTGTTCAATACACTCCGCCAGGCGATTTTGAGAGGAGAGTTAAAGCCGGGAGAACGGTTGATGGAAGTCCAGCTTGCGAAAAAGCTGGGCGTGAGTCGTACACCGATCCGTGAGGCGATCCGGAAGCTGGAGCTGGAAGGGCTGGTACTGATGATTCCGCGAAGAGGAGCAGAAGTGGCGGAAATCACGGAGAAAAGCATGCGGGACGTGCTGGAAGTCAGACGGGCGCTGGAAGTGCTTGCGGTCAGCCTGAGCTGCGAGCGGATCACAAAGGAGCAGATTGAAGAGCTCAAAAAGGCGGCGGAAGAGTTTGACCGGTCGCTGACATCTGATGATGTGACAAGGACTGCCGAGGCAGACGTCCACTTCCACGACATCATTTACAACTCTACAGAAAACCAGAGACTGATCCAGCTTCTGAACAATCTGGGAGAGCAGATGTACCGGTACCGGGTGGAATACTTAAAGCACCGGGAATTCCATCCGCAGATCTCAAAAGAACACAAAGAGCTGATCACCTATCTGGAAGCAGGCGCAAAAGAGCAGGCGGAAGAAAAAATCGGCGTACACATCGACAAGCAGGCAAGAACCGTGCTTGAGACGATCCGCCGGAATAAAAATCCGGAAAAAGCAGAATAAATCAACCAGATCCGGCAATACTCCCGTTAGTAATGGAAACAACGGGAGGGACATGGATCATGGAAAAACGAAGAAATCTCATCATGGCAGCGTTAGCTGTCATGATTTCGCTGATGCTGACTGCGTGTGTCTGGCGCACGGAGACAGTCAGCGCAAAAGTAGAGAAAACACAGGAGCACATGGCAGAGGAAGTGCTGCGCTTCCATGTGCTTGCAAACAGCGACAGCAAAGAGGACCAGAACCTGAAAATGAAAGTAAAGGATACGGTTGTCTCCTGGATGGAAGAAGAGATGGATACAAAAAGCCTTGCACAGACAAAAGCATTTATCCGCTCCCACCTTCCGCAGATCGAAGCACTTGCCGAAGAGACCATCCAGAAGGAAGGATATTCCTATCCGGTCCGGGCATCCCTTGAGTGGACAGTCTTCCCGGAAAAGACCTACGGGGATATCACCTTTCCGGCCGGAACGTATGAAGCGCTCCGGATCCAGATCGGGGAAGCAAAAGGGCACAACTGGTGGTGTGTTCTGTATCCGAGCCTTTGCTTTATCGACAGCGTCCATGCGGTCGTCCCGGAAAAAGGGAAAAAGCAGCTGGAACATGTCCTGACAGAAGAGGAATATGAGATGGTGACAGCGACATCAAAATTCAAAATCAAATGGTTCTTCTTCGGATCATAAAGAAAAAGTACTTCAGGACAAAAGACGAAAGGGAAAAGGAATGACAGAATTTTTAGTAAGACGGTTTGTAAAAAACTACGAACAGACAGAGACGGTTGCGGTACGGACAGCCTACGGAGTACTGGCAAGTGTGGTGGGCATCCTCTGCAATGTTTTTCTCTTTCTTGTAAAAGGCGCCATCGGAATCGTACTTCACAGTATTTCCGTTACGGCAGACGCATTCAACAATCTTTCCGATGCCGGATCATCGATCATCGGTCTCGTCGGGGTCAAGATGGCGGAAAAGCCCGCCGATGAGGAACATCCCTTCGGGCACGGGCGGATCGAGTATATCGCGGCACTGGTTGTGGCATTTATCGTACTGCAGGTAGGCTTTACCTTCCTGAAAGACGCCGTTGGGAGAATCCGGAATCCGGAGATCCTCAGCTTCAATACCATTTCTGTTGTCATATTGATTCTGTCCATCGGAGTCAAGCTGTGGATGGCGGCGTTTAACCGAAAGCTTGGAAAAAGGATTGATTCCAAAGTCATGATGGCCACGGCAGCCGATGCCATGGGAGATGTGGCAACGACAACGGCGACAATACTTTCTGTATTATTTTTCCGTGTGACAGGCATCAATATCGACGGTTTCGTCGGAATCGGCGTGGCACTTGTTGTCATGTGGGCCGGAATCGGAATCGCAAAAGATACACTGGAACCATTGATCGGGGAAGCAGTCCCGCAGGAAACCTTTGATGAAATCACCAGATTTGTGGAATCCTACGACGGCATTGTCGGAACACACGATCTGCTGGTACATAATTACGGACCGGGACGGAGCATGGCGTCCATCCATGCGGAAGTGCCAAATGACGTGAATATCGAAGTTTCCCACGAGATCATCGACCGGATCGAGCGGGACGCCAGAAAATATCTGGGCATCTATCTTCTGATCCACATGGATCCGATTGAGACAAAAGATCAGGATGTGCTTCAGATCCGGGAAAAGGTGGAACACATTGTGGCCGAGACCGATCCGGAAGCAAGCATTCATGACTTCCGTATGGTGCCGGGCGAACATCAGATCAATCTGATCTTTGACATGGTGATGCCCCACGGGTATGATAAAGAAGAGGAAAATACACTGCTTCATCTGGTGATGGAGAAAATCCGTCATCTGGACGAGCGGTATCAATGCGTAATTACGATGGAAAAAAGCTATGTGGCAGAATCAAAAGAAAAGTAAAAGAGGGATGATATGTACGAGGTGAAATCAAGAGTACGGCTCAGTGAAGTGTCGGACAACGGATGCATGACACTTCCGGGCATAATCAATTCGTTCCAGGACGCAAGCATCTTTCAGTCGGAGGATCTTGGCGTAGGAACGAAGTATCTCGAAGAACAGAAAAAAGCATGGGTGCTTTCTTCCTGGCAGGTAGAAATCCTGCGCTATCCAAAACTTGGAGAAGAAATCCGGACCTGCACCTGGCCGACCGGATTCCACGGATTCTTCGGTGACCGGAATTTTGTCATGAAGGATCAAAATGGAGAAGTCACGGCGTATGCCAACTCAATCTGGGTTTACATGGATCTGGCATCCGGACGTCCGACCCGGCCTTCCGAAGAGGAGATCAGCCGTTACGGGATGGAAGAGCCGTATCCGATGGAATATGCATCCCGGAAAGTGTCGATGCCGGAAGGAGGAGTCAAAACGTCTCCGATCAAAGTCAGGAAGTATCATATTGACACGAACCATCACGTCAACAACTGCCAGTATGTGCAGATGGCGGTGGAACTTCTGGAAGAAAACGGGATGGAGCCGGACTTTTCCGGCCTGCGGGTAGAATATAAGAAATCAGCGGTTTACGGAGACATTCTTTATCCGTCATACAAGATAGAGGACGGCATTTCGACGGTAGCGCTTGGGGATGAGAATGGAAAACCGTACGCGGTTGTGGAGCTAAAGCATAAAGGAGAACAAAACGATGAAATTGGGCGAAAAGCAAGTATTGACGATTGAAAAGCAGGTAGACTTCGGAGTATATCTGGGAACGGAAGAGGAGCATGTCCTTCTTCCGAAAAAACAGGTACCGAAAGGGGCAGAGCTGGGAGATCCTGTGGAAGTCTTTTTATACAAAGATTCCAGAGACCGTCTCATTGCAACGACAAATGAGCCGAAGCTCACCCTCGGAGAACTGGCGGTGCTGGAAGTGATCGATACCGGAAAGAACGGCGCATTCCTCGACTGGGGACTGGAAAAGGATCTCTTCCTTCCATTCAGGGAGCAGACCGGACCGGTGAAAAAGGGCGATCACGTTCTGGTAAGCCTTTACATTGACAAAAGCTCCCGCCTGTGCGCGACCATGAAAGTCTACGAAAAGCTGTCCTGCGATTCCCCGTACCAGAAAGACGATATGGTGGAAGGAATTGTCTACGAACTCAGTGACCGCTTCGGTGTCTTCGTGGCGGTAGACGGAAAATACTCTGCCCTGATCCCGAAACGGGAAGTGTACCATTCCTACCGGGTAGGCGAGACGATCCGTGCCAGAGTATCTGCAGTCAAAGACAACGGAAAACTGGATTTAAGCGTGCGGGAAAAAGCATTCATCCAGATGGATGTAGACGCGGCAAAACTGATGGACTACATGGAAAAACATGGCGGCCGGATTCCATTTACGGATAAGGCGGCGCCGGAAACGATCCGCACGGAATTTGAGATGAGCAAAAACGAATTCAAACGGGCGGTGGGACGCCTCTTGAAAGAGAAAAAGATTGAAATCAGGGAAAAGGACATTGTCCTTGCAGGCAAATAAATCATATAAGAAACAAACAGGAAAAAGAAAGGAGAAACGCAGATGAAAGTACAGAACATTACGGACATTGACAAATTTTTTGAAGTAGTGGACAGCTGTAAAGGAAAGGTGGAACTGGTAACAGGAGAGGGTGACAGACTGAATCTCAAATCAAAACTGTCTCAGTATGTATCTCTGGCAAATATCTTTTCCAACGGAGAAATTCCGGAACTGGAAATCATTGCCTATGAAAAGGAAGATATCGACAAACTCGTATCCTTCATGATTAACGGCTAAGAAAACAAAACAGAATCAAAGAAAGCAGGGCGGAAGATCAGATCTTCCGCCTTTTCAATACATTTTGCAAGCGTAGAAATACAAAAAGGAAAAGGGAAAATCGGAGAATTCGAGGACAAAAATGATGATTTCATGGCCAGCAGGGCGAAAATTAGTGAGAAATGTAGTACAATTTCATCAGGACGAAAAGATAGTTAAGTTGAGGGCGCAGGGAGAAAAAATGAAATTTGCCAAAGTAGAAGTCGAAGGAATCAAACTTGCGGTCTCAAAATTTTACAAAACGGACGCACTTCAGTGCAGGAAGATTTTATTAGAGAGCATTCAGTGGCTGAGGGATCGGTATGAGCGTTTGAAAGAGGAAGAAGATCTCAAGAAAGCGCTCTGCCATATGGAGGCATATGGAGAGCTTGGCTTTTCATACGACGATGTAAAAGATGAGGCGGAAGAGATCTTCGGCCTGCTGGAAGCGGACAAGGAGGTGAGAAAAGAGTTTCGGAGACATTTCTGCGAAAAGATCGTCGTCAACAAAACAAGAGTCAACCGTCTGCTTGGACGATGGAATCCGGCCCGGCATTCTATGAGAATCAGTGATGCGGTGGATGATATCATCCGCAAGGTGACAGAACAAAAGGAGGGGATCTCCCTCTATCATTGCGGGAGAAAGCTTGTAGAAGACGGGGAAGACGGACTGTGGGAGCATACTTTCCGCCTGCAGATACAGGATGGAGAAGCAATTTTCCACGATGTCAACAATAATCAATACTATCTTCTGCTGAAGGAGGAGACACATGCTGAAAATTGTAATTGTAGATGACGATAAACAAATGCAGGATATGATCCGGGACAAAATCAAAGAAACAGCGGACGCATTTCTGAACACACAACTTCTGGTTTTCTCATCCGGAGAAGCATTTCTGGAGTATGCGAAGACACAGGAATACGGAGAGGAAGGGGATATCTTTTTCGTGGATATCGAACTTGGAGACGGTATGACCGGACTTGAGCTTGGAAGAATTCTGCGGAAAACCTACCCGAATCGTGGACTTGTGTTCCTGACGTCCCATACGGAATTTGCGCTGGAAAGCTATGAGATCGAGGCAGATCAGTATATTCTGAAAGAAACGATGGATGAACGGCTGCCGCACATTCTGGAAAAGCTTATGCGCCGGCTGGGTGCAGAAAAGAATGACTATCTGAAACTGAAACGTCAGGATGAACCGGAAGAAAAAGAACAAAAAGTCTATTTCCGTGAAATTATTACCGTCCATAAGAAAAAGATGGGAAAATATGCAGAATATGCGACCTTCCACGGGAACTTCAAAGAGCGGATTTCTTTAAGCGAATTGATGAAAAAGCTGGACAGTAATGAATTTTTCCTTGCAGATCGAAGTAATATTATCAACCTCCGCAATGTCCAAAGTATCAAGGGCAATACGATCTACATGGAGGAAGGTCATGAACTGGAACTGAACCAGTACCGGATCGATGCAGCGAAGAAAAAGATTGAAGCTTACTGGAGGGAACGGGAATGGAACGACAAATCCATGTCATAGTATTGATTCTGCTTTCTATCTTTGAAGTATGGATGTGCTATCAGGTATTATACCGGACGGCGCTGGAGAAGAAATGTCTACGGAAATGGAAGCAGGTGCTGATCTGGGGGAATATTCTGGTGTCAGGCACCCTGTTGGGGATCAATCGAAAAATCATTTTTTTCTCTAGTACCATGTTTATATTCATCATTTTAGCTACGCTGCTCTGTGCCTGGATTGTAGAGAGAAAGAATATGCTGATTAAAATAGAGATCATTACTCTATTTTACACGATTCTTGCGCTGTTTGATTTTTTCTGCGGATTTATCACTATGGAAGTGATTGGAAAACAATTTTGGATAGAGATTTATAAGTTCTCGCAGTCCATGTTGCAATGTGTCCTGTTTTTGATACCAAGAGCAGTTGCAATTCTGTTTTTGATGAAATGGAAAGAAAAAAGTTTGATTTTGAAAGAGAACAGAAAGATCCTTGCACTCCTTTGCGTTGTATTTTTAGGAATTTTGCGGATTTATACGACAACTATGATCAATATGGTAACAAGTACCAGAACGGCGCAGGGCTGGAGTGCGGCAGTTTCGCTGGTGTTTGTAGGCACACTGACAGCAGGAGTCGTTATGTTTTTTCATCATTTTCAAATGCTGAAAACGGAAAATAAAATGCTGTTGGAACTGGAAACATTGTCTGAAAACCATATAAAAGATATGGAACTCATGATGGAAAAGAACAGAATACAGACCCATGACATGAAGCATCATCTGCTGATTTTGCGTGAGTATGGACAGGAGAAACAATGGGATTCGCTAATGTCATATCTCAACGAGTTGTCGGATGACATTTTGGTACAAAAGAAGACGGTGTGGACTCAAGTTGGAATTTTGGATACCCTTCTGGAACAGAAAAAGACAAAAGCAGAGTCAAAGGGGATCGAAGTTCGTGTCCAGGCGGATCGAATCGTAGGACTGCCTTTTTCAGATATGGAAATCTGCACCTTATTCAGTAATCTTTTGGACAATGCCATCGAAGCCTGTGAGAAAATCGAGGATGACAGGCGGTGGGTTGCGATACAGATCACACGAAAATCAGGGATGCTTTATCTTACCATTTCCAACAGTATCAAAGACAGACCGGCAGAACAAGAGGGAAAATTGATTACGAATAAACAAAATCATCAACTGCATGGGTATGGGATCAAAAGTGTACAGAAGATTGTCCGTAAATACGAAGGAGACTTTTCTTATCAGATACGTGAAAGTGAATTTATAGTAACCATTACATTTTGGAGATTAGAGGAGAGAAACGAAATATGAATCAAGAAGTGTATTTGTATACTGCCGGAGACTTAAAAAGCGAATTAAAAGAAATAAACGGGATGCAAGATCTGGAATTGGAAGAAGCAGTAGAGCGTTTTACTAATCCGGCTGGAGATACCTTTTTAACAATCTTATGTTGCTAATTATTTTAAGAGCAGGATGTTCATGCGAGCATCCTGCTTTTTTCGGAGGAGCTTATGAAAGATACGTATTTGTGGGAGAGAGAGTATAGAAAAGACCAGAAGAAACCAGCCAATGAAAAGAAAAAGCAATACTGGGAGCAGCTTTTAGGAGAAGCTTTGGTGTCGGAACTTCAAAAGCGACATCCTGACTTTCAGGCATATCTGGAAGATCAAAGATTTGAGCGAAAAGAAGGGACTTACACGGGAAGTTTGCGTGTGGAATATAGGGAATGGAATGATCCATCAAAGGAGATACGAAGAAAGATTGGAGATACGAAGCTGTTTTTTGCAGAATTTTACCAGCCTTTTTTGATAACAGGAATAGAGGAATTCAAACGTCAGTTACATACCGGGAAAGAGCAGATCACTTCGGGCGTATATGAAGATTTTGGGAATGAACTGGCGGTCCGTCTGCAAAATATGGCACTTCGCACTTTGATTGCGGAAATGCATGGTTACAAGCAAAGGGGAATGCTAAAGGGAGCGGACTCGAAAGAGGAGTATCAGGACTTTTGCAGAATATGTGGAAGAAAAGAGTTTTTCTATTATATCGCAGCCACCTATCCGGTTCTGATTCGATGTATCCGGGAGCGTATAGAGTGTCAGATCCAGTACTATGTACAGGTAGTGCAATGGTTCCGGGAAGATTCTGATAAAATCGGGGAACTCTTTTTTGACGGGGGAACTCAGGGCAGGATCACAGGGATAGAATCGGGACTATCGGATCTTCATAACGGTGGGAAAGAAGTACTGAAAATATGTCTGGAAAACGGGAAAAAGCTACTTTTAAAACCTCGTTCTATGGAGAATGAACAGTTTTTCACAAGGCTTCTGGGGTGGATCAGTGAAAGGACGGGTTCAAGCCAGTATCATTATAGAATCCTGTCCTGCCGCGACCATAGCTGGTGTGAAATCGTGGAATATCAAAGCTGTGAATCGGAGCAGGAGATCCGTCAGTATTACAGACGACTGGGAGAACAGCTCTTTCTCTCCTATCTCCTTGGAACGAGTGATATCCATGCGGAAAATCTGATTGCCTGTGGAGCATATCCGGTGATTGTGGATCTGGAAGCATTGGCACGACCGGGGAAAGAGATACAGGCAGAGTCAGCGGAGGATGCAATTTATTCCTGGATCCGGGAATCGGTGATTGGAACAGGAATCCTGCCTTTTTATGTGTGGAACAAAGAGGGAGAGGGAATTGACGGGAGCGCCATTCACAGCAAGAAAGGTCAAAAGCTTCCATTTCAGATTCCGGCGGTGGCGGAAGAAGAGACTTCCAACATGTATATCACCTACCGGGAGGGAGTTACTTCCGCAGGCAGGAATCTTGCATGGATGAAAGGAAAAGAGGAAACGATCACGGCATATGTGGACGATCTTCTTAGAGGATTTTCCGAGGCGTATCAGGCAGTGGAGAAAGAAAAAAGAAGCTTTCAAAGTGTTCTGGAAGAAGGGAAAGGACTCAAAAGCAGGGTTGTTTTGATGCATACGCAGCGGTACGCGATGCTGTTAAACAGTTCCTATCACCCGTCCCTTCTGATGGATGGAGCGGATCGGGAAATCTTCCTGTGTTCCATTGGACAGGGACGCCGGGACAGGGAAGAGCGGATTGTCCGGGAAGAAATCCGGGCATTGCTGCGGGGAGACATCCCATGCTTTTCCAGTGGAATGGATGAGAAGAGCTTATATGCCGGAGAGGAGAAGTGTGAGGAAGCCTTTTTTCAAAGGACAGCATACAGCCGGATTCTGGAACGTCTGGGAGGGATCGGTCAATCGGACCGGAATAAGCAGTGTGATCTGATTCGTACATCCATGGAACTTATTCCGGAGAATAAAGAGCATTTTGTGAATCAGATATACGAAGTCAGAGCGGACGAGGAATTTGAACGGACGGTGAATAAGGAAAGTCTGGATCGGGTCATTACTATGCTGTCAGACAGATTGTGCAGTTATGCGCTCTGGAATCAGAAGAGGAGCGAGGTGAGCTGGCCTGTCCTTCGCTTTGCTTCTTCCGGGAGCTGTGCGTGGCAGATCCGTCCGATGGGTATTTACTTTTATGATGGATTAAGCGGGATGCTGCTCCTTACTACTGTGATGCAGGAAAAACAAAAATCCGAAAGAATTGAGAGAATTCAGAAAGCGTTACAGAGACAGTTGTTTCGATATACAGATGAGGGGATGGAAGATCTAAAGAATCTACAGTCCCAAAATACCGGGGCGTATACAGGGGAAAGTTCTGTCGTCTATACCTATTTAAAACTGTATCAACTGACAAAGGAAGCGATTTATTTACAGTATGCCAGAAAACATGAAGAAATCGTTTCAAAAATCGTTCCGAAAGATACTTGTGCCGACCTGCTTGGAGGGAAAGCGGGAGCAGCATGGATCTTCCTTCAGATGTTTGAGCAGACGGGAGAAGAGAGATATGTGAAGGAGGCAGAAAAGGCGGTCTACTCTATGCTCCCGCAGGCGGTGAAGATGGATTGCGGAATCGGATGGAAATTGGAAACAGGAGAAAATCCAGTCAGTGGAATGGCACATGGAAACGCAGGAATTTTGATGCCGGTTCTTGCACTTTGGGAACTTACGAAGAAACAGGAGTATGAAATCCTGGCAGAAAAGATCCGGGAATATGAAGAGAGCCTTTATGATGAAAAAAGAGGAAACTGGATCGATCGAAGGAAAGATAAGGAAGAAGGAGAAGATACCGTAGCATGGTGCCATGGGGCGGCCGGAATCTTACTTGCGAGGCTGTGGTGCTATCAACGTGTGACGGACAGAGCATGGAAGGAAAGGTTGAAAAACGATATTGAAAGAGCGTATCGAAAAACAGAAACATACTGGAAACGCGACAGCTGGAGTCTGTGTCATGGAACAGGAGGTAATCTGTGGATTCTGGATATCGCAGATCGGGTACTTGGGAAGGAACAAAAGAACAGGATGGATATAGACGAATTCCGATTACTTCCACAGGAGAGATTGAATCCGGGGATTATGGGCGGATATGGGGGAATATTGTTATATCTTCTGCAAAAAATAAACTGAAAACAAAAAGAATATAAATCAAAGAACAGAAAAATAAATTAAATAAAAGAGTATTGAAAAAACAATAATGATGAATTAAAGTATAACTAACATAACAGAGAAAAAAGAGAGAATGAGGTGATGCCGGTGTATTTTAAAATATAATATTTTTTGAAAAACAAAAAGGCGTTTTGATAAGTAGAGGGATGGTTGAATAATCTACTCAGCACCAGCAAGGGGTGAATTATGAAAAGAAAATCTAAAATCAATTACCCGGCGATACTAGTGATCCTTACTGCAGTCGTATATGAGTTTATGTATAAACAAAATTTTTCTTCAATCTGGCTCAATTTTGTATCAACGATGGCTTCGGTCAGTTTTTCGATCTATCTGTTTTTTGAATGGAAAAAATCTCGCCGCCGTTTTGAACTGATATGCTTTATACTTTCTTTAATCCCAATATTTATTATTGGCAGTTATGTAATCAGAGTTTTGATGAAACAATAGATGCAAAGGAAATCTGGAGGAACTTGGGAATGGATCACCAAACTATAAAGAGAATATTGGTATTCTCCTTGTGTGCAGTCATAATAAGCTTGTCAGGTTGTTCTAAGGGAGAAGAAGAGCAAAAAGAGAAAGAAGTAGTAACTACGGTACTGGAAAAATTGTTTACAATTCCAAATCAGAAAATGCAGGATGCCTATGAAGAAGCAACGAAGATGGCAGAGCAGGATTCTTCTGAGACAACAGAACCGGGTGCATATGGAGTATATGATTTTCAAAAGTTACTGGAAGAAATGTACGGTTCATATTTTACAGAGGAAGGAATTGAAAGTATACCGTACTGGATTTATACGAATTTGAATGTATATGCTGCGGATCGGGATGTGACAGTTACGTTTAAAAGTGCGGATGTCCAGCCGGAAGAAAGCTCGGAGGGAAATTATTATACATTTGTAACTGAATTGGAGTATTCTATTGGTGGGGAAGAGGCATCGTTTGAACAGAATGGAACGGTACTGTTTGAAGATGGAAAGATCAAAAATATTTACTTTGCGGATGGGCTGATGACAGAGATTGAAAATCAACTGTTTATGTAAGAGATGACAGGAGGAAGGTAAAGATTGCTACCAGATACAAAACTGGTAGCAATCTTTTTTGAATATTTATTTGTTTGTCTAGAAGAAAATGAGTCAGATAGGATGGAAGAACTTCTTCTGTTGGTATCATTGCAGCTGAAAAAATAAAATTGTCAAGATGCATGATGAGAAAGGAAGCTGTAAATTGGATACGGAGGATTTAACTCAAAAAAAGAAAAGTACTGATATGTCTAAAGTTAATTTTTATGTTTAAAAACTGAATCTTATAAACGATTATTCTAGTAGAATTTTGTAATATCTTTAAAACAATTTTAATAACAAGAAAAATGGAAATTAGAGGACAGAAAAACCAAAGTCAAGGACAAAATATTGAAATCGTATTATCTGTAAATTATAGTAGGGTAAAAACGTGAGCAATAATTCATTTTAGATTTAAGAGAGAGGCAGTGGATTATCATAATGCCTCTCTTTCCTTAAGGGAAATTAGGAGAGGTGGGGAAAAGATGAAGACAGATAGAAAAAGCAAGTGGATCAGGTGCATACAGCTTGGCGGAGGCATTCTTGCGGTGTTGCCTTTGTTTTTTATGAAATTCCGTGCCCCAGGGGCATCGCTTTATTGGCCGAAAATGGCTGTCAGGATGATGCAAGAAGACGGATTCCACCCGGAATATCTGATTTTTGTTCTGACTTCGCTTTTTGTGATGGCGTCGGTGATCCGGATAGTTTTCATCCTGCGGGGAAAGAGACAGGGATGGTATTCCTATCTGCCTGTAGTGAGTCTGGTGGTGTATGGAGGAATGCTCGCGGTCATCACTAATACGATGGATCTGACACTTTATGTTAATTTTCCGCTGTATTATATCATCGTTTCCATAGTGGAATTTTTGAGTGTAAAATATTTGGAGCAGCAGGAAGAAATCAACGAACGGTACGAGACGATTCAGGAAGAAGAACGAAGAGAAAAAGCTCACCGAAAGAAGGCAGACTATTTTCCGGGAAAATATCCAAAAGAATTTTATCAGGTCATTCGGGCGAACCTCCGGTACCGGGGGAAAGATCAGGCAGTTTTCATTATGGCAGGGGCGATGCTTGCCGCAATTTGCTACATCGTTATTGCCATGTATCAGATGACAAATCAGCTCTACGGAGGAAAAGGGGAAACGCATACTGCCCTGGTGAGCGTCATGTTCGGGGAAGGCATCCATGGACTGTTCAAAAGTCTGGCACTGATTTTAGGAATTTTGAGTGTCTTGATGATGACCCTGGTGACTTCCTGGTATATGAAGGAGCAGAAGAAGGAATATCGTCTGATGGTGATCCTTGGAATCCGGAAGAATACGGCGTATCGTATTTTTCTTGCGGAGTTTTTCGGTAATCTTCTGATCGGTGCGCTCATAGGAATCCCGGCTGGAGCTCTGGGATCGGTCTTTATGAGAATGTCATTTGCGAAAAGCTTTCCTAAAAGTGTAGATCTGCCGGGAGTGGTGAGTGTTTCCCGGTTTCTGACAGGATTTCTGGTGTACCTTGTTTTGATGCTTTTGGCGCTTGGGTTCAATCAGGAAAACTTTATCGCTCTTGGAAATTCGACCAATCTGACCGAAGAAAAGATAAAGGAGCGACGACCGGAACGAAATCTGGTGTTTGTGGTTATCCTTGGAATCTTCTTTTATGTCCTTGGAATGAAGTGGTTTTCCATCCGGGGATGGGCAGAGATGAAAGTGGTTTACGTCCTTCCGGTACTTGGAATCCTCGGTCTTCTCATGGCGGGAATGGGACTGTGGCTGAAAAGACGAAAATGCCGGGCAGCATATTATCAGGGATTGTTCCGGTGGCATACATGGTATTACCATTTTTGGAAGAATGCCTGGGTGATGTTTTACCTCTCGATTATTCAGTTTTTACTTCTGTCGATGTTTTCACCGGCATTTATCAGTTCGATGATGAAGCAGAATGTAGAAACCATGTACCCGTATGATCTTGTATGTACGGCGTATGAGTCAGATCTTCCGGAGCTGGAACAGATCGTAAAAAAAGCCGGAGCTGATGTCATCGAGTACCCGATGGTGAGAATGACATCCTTATATGGAAGCGATCAAATTCCATCGTGGGCAGGCCCGCGCCCAGTGCAGTGGCCGCAGGGACAGCATATCGCCATTTCCGAGACTTCTTATCACCAGATGCGGGAGAGGATGGGAAAGAAAGCAAACAATCTGGCACTTTCCGGGGAGGATATGCATGTCGTCTATCAGCAGGATCTTTCCGTCAAGACTAATACCATTGACTGGGATACGACCAGGATCGAAAAGCACCTGCGTTTTGGACAGCCTTTACAGTATTATGATACGGTAGACTATGAAAAAGCCTTTCCGAAACGTCGGATTGTAAGCGAAGAGAGGGACAGTCTGATTGGAAGTTTTCAGCAGGGAAAGCAGGAGAATCTGATTGTCCTGTCTGATGAATATTTTGAAAAAGTATGGAAGAAAATCACATCCCACAATCAGGAACACTGGGCGGAGCGGGAACATGCATCAGAGGAAGAGTGGATTCTTTATACCGGAACTCACACAGGCAATCTGACGGAAGGACCTACCATGCTACTTTGTATAAATGTCCCGGATGGAACAGAAAAGCAAGTCGCAGAGCAGATGGAATATTTGAAAGAGAAAAACCGGTTTGATCAGCTTTGGCACCGTTCGATCCAGCCTTTCTATGAGAAGACACAGATGATCCAAAATACGGAATCAGAAATCCTTCTGACCCGGACAGCAAACGGGTTTATATTGCTGATCCTGCTGATGATGGCAGTCTTTCAATATGTTCTGTTTGTCAGGGAAGAGGAAAGAAATTGGAAATGGGAGAATGACTTTTTGGAAAAGCTGGGAATGAAACAGAAAGACAGATGGGAAAAAATTGTATTTCAGCTCCGCTTTTTCATTCTTCTGCCATTAGTTCAGGCGTTGATCGGCGGAGTGTTGTTTGCTGCACTTACAAGGAAGGCGAGATTATTTACCGGGGAAGAGGGTATGGAATATGCAATGACTCTTGGCATTGTGTACCTGATATATGCCACAATTTGGCTTGGGATCTATCTGGCGATGAAACATGATATCAAAAAAAAGAGTGATAGATCACGGGTTCCGTTGTACAGAAAACAACCTTGAGACGAAATCCGGCAATGTAGATAAGAAGATGGGGGTGTGATATACTAAAATCAATAAAAAGAAACCCAGAATTTGACAGGAGGTTGGTGTCATGGATAAGAATCAGGGCTAAAAGTAGAACTGTAAAAAAGAAATTTGATATTATTTATTAGCGCAATTTACCGTAATGTAATTGTTCTATAATTATTTTTAAAAAGAGGGGTGATTATATGAAATTTTTACGCCGTCAGAAACCGCTGCCTTTATTTTTGCTTTTTTTAATTATCCTTACTATAGGGGAGGGGGTAGGTATGGGGCTTGCTTCGTACTTTCACAAACCGCTATCTGGGTTAGAAACCTTTCAAATGATGATTCCGGCTACGGCAGCGTTTTTAGTCTTCCGGATTTTGGCGGGACAGACGCAGCCATTCCCGAAATATGTGTGCAGAGCTTTTTTTGCAGCAGATATTCTGTTTTTGATCGCTGTTGTCTTGGAAAGTGTGCTTCTTCCGGTATCCTTAAGTCAAACTGTGAGTCCAATATTGGTTTTGACCGGTATAGTATTTTTTGATCTTGCTCTTTTTCTGGAACCGGCAGAGACAAAAGATGCCTATGGGCTGCTGTGTAAAACAAAGATCAAAACAATACTTTTTTATTTGTTTTTATTTCTGATTCTTCAGGCAGGCAACTATTTCATCCAAACTGTTTTTGACTATTTTTCCGGAAACCGTCACGCATTTTTGGATTTTATAGAATTATATAGTCATTTTCCTTCGGCTCTTCTTCGACTGCCCTTTTTTTTCCTCTGTGTGTTTCTTCCATATTTCGGAGAAGAATACGGTTGGCGCGGTTTTCTGCAGCCAAGGATGCAGAAACAGTTTGGGATGAAAAAGGGACTGATTTTGACAGGAATGATATGGGGTGTCTGGCATTTGCCTCTGTATTTGTTTCGCTATCCGTCATCAACACTTTTGCAGGAGCTTCTTCATCAAATCGCTTGTTGTGTGTTGATCGGTATCTTTATGGGATATGTCTACTTAAAAACAAAGAATATTTGGATTTGCACAGCAATTCATTTCCTGAATAATGCAATGATAGGTACACTCTTTCCTTCTGTTGCAGAGTCCGCACCATCGAGTTCGCTGGAAGATCAAGCAATAGGGATTTTAGCTATTTTCCTCGTATATGGATTTTTCATAGGTTCCAGGGTATTTCGGGAGAAAAAGATTCTTGAGGATCTTCTATTGCCGCGAACCAGATAGAGAGGTGAGATTCCCGTTAGTGTAACTTGGAAAAAACAGAAAATTTTGAATGGGGGGGCGGGTATTGATAAGACAATATATGCCGTGATAAAATATATTCAAATATTAATATATTATATTTTATGGGCTGGGGGAAAAGATAATGTTTAATAAAATTATTCTCAAAAATTTTAAAAGTAATCTACATAATTACATTTTATTTTTCATCAGCAACATTGTTGCGGTGGCGGAGATGATCGCATTCTGGGGCATGAATGACATTGTAACAAAAGCAATTACAGATAAGGTGACGGCAGCGGCACTGAAAATGGACTTCAAGATTGCAGCCGGACTCATTACCGTCATCACTGTTTTGCTGATGGTTTTTTCTATGAAGCACTATATTCAGCTTCGGATGAAGGACTATTCCACCTTTATTATTCTTGGCATGAGGAAACGAACCTCCTATCTCATGATGCTGACTGAATATGTGGCAGGATGTGTGCTTTCCCTGATTCTGGGGATTCTGCTTGGAATCGGGCTGTTATACGGCATCCAGTACTGGATCCGGGGTATCTATCCGGAGTTTA
The DNA here is from genome assembly GCF_002160935.1 of Drancourtella sp. An12. Lineage (NCBI taxonomy): Bacteria > Bacillati > Bacillota > Clostridia > Eubacteriales > Oscillospiraceae > Drancourtella > Drancourtella sp. An12. The sequence continues at coordinate 209,761 of NZ_NFLO01000002.1, forward strand.
TCAAGATCACGGCATTTGACTGGAAGATTCTGAGAAATGCCTGCGGTCTGAGTATCGGAATTATGGCGCTTGTTTTCGTGGCGCTGATTACGTGGATGGACGGGAAGGATATGAGCGCCTTCATGTCGTCCGCAGAGCAGAATGAGAAACGTCCGGTCAGCGGGCGGTGGCTTCTGCTGGTTGTATTGGGTATTGTTCTTCTTGTGATTGGGGAAGACATGTATCAGGGTTCGGATTCTATGTATCTGACGTCCCATGCGGTCTTTCCGGCAGGCATGGTACTGATTGTCGTGTTTGGACTGGCGTGGGTGCTGGAGCGGTTTCGGAAACGGAAAAAATCTTATCTGCGCCATATTTTTCAGCTAAACCAGTTGTACAGTAAATTCCAGAATAATTTGATGATCCTGATCCTTCTGTTAGTGATTCACTTTTTTGCTCTGACCTATCTGACAGTGGAAATTTCCAGCCTCCTGCCCCTTGATAGGTACCGGGAGAACTATCCGTATGACAGTGTATGGATTGCAAGGGAAGAGGACAAAGAGTATGCAAAAGAACTGGCTGAAAAATATGACGGTACCGTAACAGAGTTTCCGATGCTGCGTGTCACAACCGCTTATACAGCACAGCAGATCGGCGTGTCCGCCTCCACATATCAAAAACTGACGGGAAAAGATTGTGATCTGGAAGGACGCGAGATCTGGTTTGGCATGGAGGATGCGGAATTTCGGAAGGAAAAAGATATAACGAACTGGGACAGTCATGATTTGTATGAAGATGTGTTTGTAGGAAATTATGATCCAGAGTTTAATATGGTCATGCTGAAGAATACAGAGGAAGGGAAACCGTATCATTACGAATTGACGAAAGCTTTCACCCAGAGTCTTATCGGACAGTATTCGCTGGATCAGTACCATGAAAACATGGTTATTTTTTCCGATGAGTTCTTTGAAGAACGGTGGCAGGAAGTGCGGAGGGACAAGACGGAAGCTTCCGAGCTTTACCTGTTTACTTTCCCGGCGAGGGAAAGAGCGGATGCATACACAGAACTGACTGCATATAATGATGCCAATGGAATCAAAAATAAGAATGAAGTAATGATGGAGAACAGTCTGTACAATACGGATGAGTTTTTGAAGGGACAGCGGATGCGTGCGGTATTCAGCCTGTCCAGCAAGCTGTTTTTGATGGCGACCCTTCTGCTCAGCGGATTTTTCGTTGTGGCATTGAAGAACCTGTCGGAGATGACATCTTTCAAACGGCGGTATGAGTTCCTGAATTATATGGGAATGAAAGAAAAGGAGCAGCGAAAGAATATCCGGTTTGAGACAAAGATTTTGACAATGATTTCGGCAGGAGCGGCGTTTGTCATGGGTGTGCTGTATGTATGTTCCTATCTGTATCAGCAGAATACCGGTGGAGGCGACGGAGTCGGAACCGAATTCTGGAAGTACTGGGCGGCGATCATGATCGCCTATTTAGTGGTAGTATATTTAATCCAGCAGTTATTCGGATGGTATGTGATCCGCAGATTAAAACGTGAGAGGAGGAAACAGGGGTAATGCATGTACTGGAAGTAAAAGATTTGATTCGGAATTATCAGAAGTCGGCCTTTAAAAAGAGCGAGGATGATATTAAAGTCCTGAAAGGACTGAATTTTACCGTGGAGGAAGGAGAGTTCGTCGGCATCATGGGAAAATCCGGGTGCGGGAAGACGACTCTTCTGAAGGTACTTGGCATGATCGACAAGCAGACGGACGGAGAGGTCTTCTTTATGGAGCAGAATACCACCGACCTTTTCGGGGATAAGCTGGCGGACATCCGAAGGACCAAGATCGGATTTATCTTTCAGGATTTTTATTTGATGGACAGTCTGTCCGTGGAAGAAAATATCATGCTGCCGATGATCCTCGGAAAAGAAAAAGTGGATGTCATGACAAAGGCGGCGAAGAAATATGCAGATCAGTTTGAGATCACCCATCTGCTCAAGAAGAATCCGTACGAACTGTCCGGAGGAGAAAAGCAGAGAGTGGCGATCTGCCGGGCGCTCATCAACGACCCGGATCTGGTACTGGCGGATGAGCCGACGGGGAACCTGGACTCCAAGTCCGGGAAGATCGTCATCGACGCTCTGAACCGGATCAACCGGGAGTTCGGAAAGACCATCGTTATGGTAACACATGATCCGCAGATGGCAAGCAACTGCAGCCGGATCATTCTATTGAAGGACGGGGTGATTCTGGATACCCTCAACCGGGGAGACAATCAGGATAAATTTTATCAGGAGATTATCAGCCGGATGGCAGATCTGTAAAATGGGAAAAATGTTTAAAGGCAGTTTTTGAAAACGAGGAAAAGTCAATGACTAAAGTTTCGACGGATACGCGATTTATGCGTATCCGTTTTGTAATTATGTTGTAAAAAATGTCAAAAAAATTAATGATGACAAGGGATATAGATATTGAAAATGAATAGTCTGAATGTTATTATTTAGACAAATTAGAGACGAAAAAACATTGTAAACATAAACGTGTTTTTGGTAAGAGGTGAGACCGATGGTGCGTAAAGCAAGAGGATAAAAAGTTCATACGAAGCCCGGGGGAGGCTGGAGGTGAAGGTGTTATGAAGAAGAGATCGAAATATCAGCAAAAGATCTGGTGGTGCCGCCTGATTGTAAGTGTCGTTCAGGTTTTACTGTTTTTGTTTTGTCCCATCATACTGAAAGAAGGGAAAACATGTGGCGCGAGGGTGATTTTCACTATGATAGTGGATACGGGATTTCAGATCCGGTATATTCTGTTGATGCTCTGCATGCTGCCGGCTCTGCTTTATCTGATTCGTTTTATCCTTTTGATCCGCAATAAAAGTCTTGGTGTTTTGGAAAAACTTTCTGCAAAGACGCTGTGCTGGCTGGGAATTTCTATTTTTGTTGTGTCAATGCTGCCGCTTTCTCCGGATGATTTCAACAAGACGGATATAGCGGGCATGATGCTTGTATACTGCCTGTTTGTTTTCATCGGGGGAATTGAGTTTTTATACTGCCGTTGTCAGGAAACGATAGAAGACACCGAGGAAGAGGTGATTGCGGCTCGGGAGAAAGAGAAGATCGACAGACAGCACCGGAAGAAGGCGAATTACTTTCCGGGGAAGTACCCGAAGGAATTTTATCAGGTGATCCGCAGGATGTTCCGGGCCAGAATGAAGGTGCAGGTATTGATGATTGCTTCGGAAGCTTTTGCAGCAGCGAGCCTCTTTATCGTATTTTCCATGTATGGAATCATGAAAGATACTTATGAGATGGAGAGTTCCATTACCGGGGATGGGCTGTATGGCCTGTTTCGTAGCCTTGGTCTGATTCTGATTCTTTTACACCTCGTGATGATGACGATGATGAGTGCCTGGTATATCAAAGAAGCGAAAAAGGATTTCCGTCTGCTTGTTATTCTTGGAATCAGACGGCGGACAGTCTACATGCAGTTTCTGCTGGAATTCTGGGCGGGCGTGCTGATCGCCGCAGTGTTTGGTCTGGGAGCAGGGGCGGCAGGAGCGTCTGCAATGCGGATGGAGCTGCAAAAAGGGATCCCGGGCGGAGCGGTATTTCCGGAAGTCGTTACCGGAAACTATTTTCTCATCGGACTGATTTCTTTCCTGATTCTGATGGGATTGTCATTGGCTTTTAATCAGGAAAACTTCATTGACCTGGGACAGTCCGTGGATAGAAATGAGGACGTACAGAAGGAAGAACGATTGAGGAAAGGAATCAGTCTTTGGATTGCAGGAGGATTGTTTCTGGCAGCTCTGGCGGTGGGATGGTATTCGGTCAGAGAATGGGCGGAGAGCAGGTTCATCCATATTTTGACGGTTCTGGCAATGTTCCTTCTGCTCGCCGGCGGAACAGCACTGTGGATGCGGATACGGGAGAGAAAGCATAGATATGATACCGGTCTTTTGAAAATGAACCTGTTTTATCACAAGTTTGAGAGTAATATAGAGCGTCTGTTTCTTCTGGCAGTGATCCAGTTCCTTGCGCTTGGGATGTTTGCGGCGCCGATGGCGGGGGCATGCATTCCGCAGAAGATTTCGTCCATGTACCCGTATGATATCGTTGTGACGGCATATGAGCCGGAGCTTGAGAGGCTGGAAGCGATTGCGGATAAGTATGAAGCACGGGTTACGCAGTATCCGATGCTTCGGATGACTTCCATCTACGGGAGCGATAAAATCAAGCCGTGGAGAAGGACGACCAGACCAATCCAGTGGCCGCAGGGACAGCAGATTGCCATTTCGGAAAGTACCTATCAGCAGATGTGGAAATTTATGGGAAAAGAGCCGAAAAAGCTTTCACTGCAGGGCGAGGAGCTGCATGTAGTGTATCAGCAGGATCTTTCTGTCAAGGCACATACGATCGACTGGGATACCGGACGCCTGGAAAAGCATTTAAGATTCGGCCAGCCTCTGGAATATTATAATCCGGATGATTTTCGCAGATTCTTTCCGGTCAGAACCATCGCAGGCGAAGAGCGAGCCAGCCTGACGGGAAGCTTTCATCAGGGAATGCAGGACAATCTGATCGTGTTGACAGATTCGTATTTTCAGGAAAATTATGACCGGATCACGGCATATAACAGGGAAAACTGGGAGACGAGACAGAAGATGACGAGAGAAGAGTGGCGGATGTACACAGTCCGGCATCCGGAGAATCTTACAGAGGGACCAACGACACTCTTCTGTATGAATCTGGATGATGCCCTTGTGGATCAGGCAGCAGCGGATCTGGAATATCTGAACGAGGAGCAGGATTTTGACACGGTATGGGACAATAATATTCAGCCGTTTTATGTGAAATCTCAAATGATCGTCAATACAGAGTCGGAAATCTTTTTTACGAGAATGGGGAATGGATTCATTCTGCTGGTACTGATGATTCTCGGAGTCTTTCAGTTCTTTGTAAAAGTCAAGTCGGAAGAAGATAACTGGCGGTGGGAGAATATCTTCCTGAAACGTCTTGGAATGCACGAGAAGGAACGAAAAGCCAAGCTCCGGTATCAGATCCGGATGTTTGTACTCATACCGGTGCTGTCCGGGATCACGGGAGGAGTTATCTTCGCGGCACTGACTGCAAAGGCAAGGCTGTATACCATGCAGGAAACGTTACAGTTCGCGGGATATCTTGGAATGATCTATCTGATCTGGATTCTGGTGTGGGCAGCGGTCTGTCAGGTGATGAACTGGAATATCTGGAAACATGTTGAGAAAGAATAGGGAAAAAGTAAGATGTTGTGCTCCGGACAGGGGGTTCCTGTTCAGAAAGGAGAGATTATGAAAAGAAAGTATATTTATACAATAGTAGCTGCAGCACTTCTGGTCTGTCTTGGTATGTCGGTCGTTTTTCTAAGACCGGACAAGGAGCAACAGCTCGTAAAGGAGTTCCTGGATCAGACATTCACCAAAAGCGAAGAAAATGCAAAGTTGTATCAGGCAGTCATGGATTCACCGTCCGTCATAGGGCTGGGTGTAGATCAACAGACACAGAAAGAAACGGCAGGAAAAGCGCAGCAGGCGTCGGAAGAATTTGAAAAAGCATACAGCACCTATCTGGATTCAAATGGCATGGATGATTTCCAGAATGGACTGTTTGGCTATATGCTGGACTTGTATACGGCAGACGAGACGTGGGAGATTTCTGAAACAGAAATCATGAAAGATAACGACGCTTACAAGTTCCGCGTCAGCATGAATGTGGGAGATACGCCGCAGGAAATTCAGGGAAGAGCAGAAGTGAACGATGGGAAGATCGGCAATCTGGATATTACAGAGTTATAGGAAATATTGGGGAAACCGCAGCAGGATTTAGCCTGCTGCGGTTGATTTTTGGTATGCAGAATGTATATACTATAATTGAAATTGAGAAATATCCGGGAAGGAGGAAGCATATGTCTCAGGTTTTAAATGAAATATTAAAAAAATACGTGGAAGACGTGCATAAAATTTATGGAGAAAAACTGAGGACTATCATTTTATATGGCTCTTATGCCAGAGGTGATTTTAGACCGGATTCAGATATTGATATTATGATTCTGGTGGATTTATCAGATGATGAGATAAGGCGGAAGGGACATACACTTTCCGACCTGACTTTTGATTATAATTTTGATCATGATTTGGAAATTATGCCCATTGTGAAAAATCGGGATCATTTTAATAAATGGCTCAGGGCATATCCATTCTATAATAATATCAAGAATGAAGGGGTAGAATTATATGCAGCATAATTTAGATGATATTGGCGGAGCCAGAGAATTATATTATTTCAATAGAAGATGCAAAAGAGCAGTTGGAAACAGCGAAAGAGGTAGTAGAATTGGTTGAACGGTACCTCAAGACACTGGATGAAAAATAAGATTGTTAAGAAGGTAAAATATAAAAAAACGGAAGAATTCCACAGAGGAAAAGTCTTCCAATTTTTTCTCCGGGAAACTAAGTGATCGTCGAGCAACTTTATGTAAAAAGTTTTGCATGATGTAGAAAAATCAGTAGATCTGGAAATCCTTTTATTTAAGAATCGACGCAATTGATTTGCAACGCAAAACGAATCGTTGTACAAAGAAGTGCAACGAAAAACAAAATCGTTGCAAAATGATTGCGACGATTTTATAATAATAGGAGAGGTGATGTGCGATGAGAGAGAATAAAAGGCTGGAATATAAAGAAAATATGGAATCAGGAACATTTCTGAAAACGATCAGTGCATATGCAAATTATGGTGGTGGGAAGATCATTTTTGGAATTGCAGATGATGGAACTGTAAAAGGAATCTCTAAACCGGAAGAAGCATGTCTAAATCTGGAAAATAAGATTAATGACAGTATAAAACCGGTTCCGGAATATTCGATAGAGATTGGGGAAGATTCTACAATTATTCTCAGCGTCTGCGAGGGTCCTTATAAACCTTATCTTTATAAAGGAAAAGCGTATAAGCGGTATGATTCCGCTACCATAGAGGTGGATCGCCTGGAATATGGAAGACTGATTCTGGAGGGACAAAATCAGTCTTACGAAGAACTTCCTTCATCTATGCAGGAACTGACATTTGACCGTTTGGAAGAGGAGTTAAAAGAAAGTCTGGGAATTACCAGTCTGAATGAAGATATCCTGAAAACGCTGGAACTCTATTCGGAAAAAAGAGGATTCAATAATGCGGCAGCTTTACTGGCTGACAGAAATCAGTTTCCGGGAATCGATATGATTCGCTTCGGAAGCAGTATTGATGAGATCATGGACAGGGCGACGTTTGAACATATGTCTGTTTTGGCACAGTTAAGCAGTTGTATCGAGATGTTTCAGACGTACTATCAGTATGAGAAAATAGAAGGCGTTGAGAGAAAACAAATTGACAAGATACCGGAGAAGGCCTTCCGTGAAGCGATTGCAAATGCTTTGGTACATCGGGCATGGGATGTCCGGGCTTCCATAAAAATCAGTATGTTTGAAGATAGAATCGAAATCAGCTCACCTGGCGGGCTCCCGGCAGGAATTGGCCGGGAAGAATATTTGAATGGGCAGATTTCTGTCCTCAGAAATCCGATTCTTGGAAATGTTTTTTTCCGGCTGAAATATATTGAGAAGTTTGGAACGGGGATTATGAGAATTAACCGGTCTTATTCTAATGCATTGGAAAAACCGTCCTATCAGATTTTTGAGAATTCCATTCAGGTGGTACTTCCGGTAATCGCATCAGATGAGAAACTCTCAGAAAAGGATAAGAAGATTCTGGACATTATCCGGGACAAGGGAACCGTGAGCAGAAGTGAGATTGAAAAGCTTGCGGGAACAGGAAAAGATTCGACAATCCGCAGTCTGAATCTGCTGTTGAAGAAACATATTATTGAAAAAACGGGAGCCGGAAGAGGAGTAAAATATCATATCCGGTAAAGAATAAAGCATACGAAAAGCAACCGGAATACATCCCATGGAATGAGATGCACCGGTTGCTTTCTATTTACTGTAGCCCGACGGTGTCTATCTTGTCATCCACCGTCCGTTTGTAAAGTCCGGGATGGCAACCGGCTGTCCGCCCATTGCGATGGACTGTTCGGAGAGGACGCTGATGCACATCCAGGAAGCCGCGTCATAGACGTCGATCGGGCAAGGCCGTCCGTCGCGGATACACTGTGCGAATTCCCGGAAGACGAGGTAGTCCATACCGCCGTGTCCTCCTTTGATTTCGCTCTTCAAGAAGTCTTTCCAGATCGGATGGTCATACTGCTCTTCGTATTCTTTTGCATTTCCCCAGTGTTTGTTCCAGAAGAATTCCTCTTCCAGGGAATACAGTCCGTCCAGGAAGACGGAATCGGTCTTTTCCTCATACATGCCCTTTGTGCCGCAGACTGTGAAATCACGGCTGTAGTAGCGTGGAAGAGAGGTGTCGAGTGTCAGCAGAATCGTCTCCCCTCCGGCACAGGTGATGACGGTATTGACAACATCACCCTGAGCAAACCGGGCGTGAAGCAGGGACTGGTCGCAGTCCGGGTGCCGGCGCACGTATTCATTCATCCCTTTGGAGATGGAAGCGGTGCTTGTCAGAGTGAGCATCCGGTTTCCGTGGTTGATATCAAGGATCCTTGCGATCGGACCGAGTTCGTGAGTCGGATAGTTCTCCGCATTCCGGTTGAGATAATTTCTGAGACGGTAATGGCGGTTTTCTTTTCCGCGGGTAACCTCGCTTCTCAGATCATGCATATAGCCGCCGCGGCAGTGGACGATATCTCCGAATACACCCTGCTCTTTCATATTCAGGGCCATCAGCTCCCGGCGCCCGTAACAGCAGTTTTCCATGAACATAAACGGTGTTTTTGTCTCTTCGTAAGTCCGGACAAGCTCCCAGCATTCTTCCAGACTGTATACGCCTCCGACTTCGATTCCTACCGGGATTCCTGCTTTCATTGCCTCGATGGCAGCAGGTACGTGGTGCTCCCATGAGGTAGCGATAATCAAAGCGTCAATATCTGAGCGGGTCAGAACTTCTGAATACTCCGGCTCGGCAGCAGGACGATGCCCGCAGCGCTCTTCGATCAGGTCCTGTGCCTGTTTGATTCTGTCTTCATAAGCGTCACATACGACAGAAATCTGCATTTCCGGGATATACAAAAGGGTTTCCTTTAAAAGCATATAGCCTCTGTTTCCCAGTCCGACAAGTCCGATCTTTAATGGTTCCATAATCAAGTCCTCCTTCATGAAATCTCATCCACAGCATAGCACAAAGCAAAGAGAGTTACAATAATCACAATTCTCTTTTCGCCCCTGTTTTCCGATGCCTTTTTTTCTGCTATAATAGGTACCGGAAAAGGAGGAACACAATGAGTTTTGTACATTTGCATGTTCATACAGAATATAGTTTGTTAGACGGTTCCAACAAGATCAAGGAGTATGTCGCGCGTGTGAAGGAACTCGGCATGAACAGTGCCGCCATTACGGATCACGGTGTGATGTACGGTGTGATCGATTTTTATAAAGAAGCAAAGAAGGCGGGGATCAATCCGATCCTTGGATGTGAGGTATATGTGGCTCCGGGTTCCCGGTTTGACCGTGAGGCAGGGCACAATGATGACCGGTATTACCACCTTGTCCTTCTGGCGGAAAATGATGAGGGATACCACAACCTGATGAAGATTGTATCGAGAGGGTTTACGGAAGGGTATTACTACAAGCCGCGTGTGGATAAAGAGCTTTTGAGGCAGTACAGCGGCGGGATCATCGCTCTGAGTGCCTGCCTGGCCGGAGAGGTGCAGAAGAATCTGGTGAGGGGTCTTTATGAAGAGGCCAAGAAAGCCGCATACGAGTATCAGGATATTTTCGGAAAAGGGAACTTTTTCCTGGAGCTGCAGGATCACGGGATGGGCGAGCAGCAGACGGCCAACCAGGGCCTTCTTCGTCTGTCGGAAGAGACGGGAATTGAGCTGGTAGCTACCAATGACGTCCACTATACCTATGCGGAGGATGAAAAGCCGCATGACATCCTGCTTTGTCTTCAGACGGGAAAGAAGCTTTCTGATGAGAACCGGATGCGTTACGAAGGCGGCCAGTATTATGTAAAGAGTGAAGAGGAGATGCGGGGGCTCTTCCCGTATGCCCTGCAGGCACTTGAGAATACGCAGAAAATCGCAGACCGCTGCCATGTGGAGATTGAATTCGGAGTCACCAAGCTTCCGAAATACGATGTGCCGGATGGCTATACCTCATGGGAATATTTGCAGAAGCTTTGTTTTGACGGGCTGGAGAACCGGTATCCGGGAAGCCCCAAGGAACTGGTGGAGCGGCTGAATTATGAGCTGGATACGATTCGCACGATGGGGTATGTGGACTACTTCCTGATCGTGTGGGATTTCATCAAGTATGCACGGGATCATGACATTATGGTGGGACCGGGAAGAGGTTCCGCGGCGGGAAGTATCGTGTCCTACTGTCTTGGAATTACCAACATTGATCCGATCCGGTATAACCTGCTCTTTGAGCGGTTCCTGAATCCGGAGCGTGTCACCATGCCGGATATCGACGTGGACTTCTGCTTCGAGAGAAGGCAGGAGGTCATCGATTATGTAACGAGAAAATACGGAACAGACCGGGTGGTGCAGATTGTTACCTTCGGTACCCTGGCGGCGCGGGGAGTTATCCGGGATGTGGGACGTGTCATGGATCTTCCGTACGCCTTTGTGGACAGCATTGCCAAGATGATTCCAACCGAGCTGAATATGACGCTGGACCGGGCGCTTACGATGAATCCGGAGCTGAAAAAGCTGTACGATACGGATGAACAGGTAAGAGAACTGATTGACATGAGCAAGCGTCTGGAAGGTCTTCCGAGACATACGTCCATGCATGCGGCGGGGGTTGTCATCAGTCAGAAGTCCATCGATGAATATGTGCCGCTCTCCCTTGGATCGGACAATTCTCCGGTGACCCAGTTTACCATGACGACGCTGGAAGAGCTGGGTCTTCTGAAGATGGACTTCCTTGGGCTTCGGACCCTTACCGTCATTCAGAATGCGGCCAAGCTTGCGGAACAAAGCACCGGAAAGAAGATCGACATGTCCAGGATCGATTTTGATGACAAGGCAGTCTTTGACTCCCTTTGCAGTGGAAAGACGGACGGCGTGTTCCAGCTGGAAAGCGCAGGGATGAAGAGCTTCATGAAGGAATTAAAGCCGCGGAATCTGGAGGATGTGATCGCGGGGATTTCTCTGTACCGTCCGGGACCGATGGATTTTATCCCGCAGTATGTCAAAGGAAAGAATCATCCGGAACAGATCACCTATGACTGTCCGCAGTTAAAACCGATTCTGGAACCGACCTACGGATGTATCGTCTATCAGGAGCAGGTTATGCAGATCGTGCGGGATCTGGCGGGATACACGCTGGGGCGAAGCGACATTCTGCGGCGTGCCATGTCAAAGAAAAAGGGCGATGTCATGGAGCGGGAGCGTCAGAATTTCGTCTACGGCAATCCGGAGGAAAACGTGCCGGGATGCGTGGCAAACGGCATCGATGAGAAGACAGCCAACAAGATTTACGATGAGATGATTGATTTTGCGAAATATGCCTTCAACAAGTCTCACGCGGCGGCCTATGCGGTCGTTTCCTACGAGACGGCGTGGCTGAAATATTATTATCCGGTAGAATTTATGGCGGCGCTGATGACTTCGGTCATCGATAATCCGGGGAAAGTGGCGGAATACATCTATACCTGTAAAGAGATGGGCATAAAACTGCTGCCTCCGGACATCAATAAAGGGTACGGCAACTTTTCCGTGGACGGGGGCGATATCCGTTACGGCCTTGCGGCAATCAAAAGTATCGGACGGTCCGTGATCGATGACATTATCCGGGAAAGAGAGGCCGGGGGAGAGTTCAAAAACCTCCGGGATTTCGCGGAGCGGATGTCCGGCAAGGACATCAACAAAAGGACGGTTGAAAACTTTATTAAATCCGGGGCCTTCGACTGTTTTACCGGGACGAGAAAGCAGCATATGATGGTCTATCTTAAGATCCTTGACCAGATCAATCAGGAGAAGAAATATTCCATGGCAGGACAGATGAGCCTGTTTGATATTGTGGATGAGGATCAGAGAAAGGAATTTGATATTCAGTTCCCGGATGTGGGCGAATACGAAAAGGAGACGATGCTTGCCTTTGAAAAGGAAGTGCTCGGCGTCTATGTCAGCGGTCATCCGCTGGAAGAATACGAGGAGCGGTGGAAGAAAGCGATCACGGCGACGACACATGATTTCCAGTATGACGATGAGACCGGACATACGAAAGTCCGGGACGGGGCCAAAGAAACCATCGGCGGTATGATTACGTCCCGCACCATAAAATATACGAAGACCAACAAGGTGATGGCATTTATTACCATCGAGGACCTGCTTGGTACGGTGGAGGTCGTGATTTTCCCGAGGGATTACGAGAAGAATCAGCAGTATCTGGAAGTGGACCGGAAGGTGTTCGTAAGGGGACGGGTGTCTGAGGAAGACGAAAGTGCCAGCAAGTTGATCTGTGAGACGATCATTCCGTTTGAACAGACAGAAAAACAGCTCTGGATTCAGTATCCGGATAAGGCATCCTTCCTTCAGGAAGAGCAGCTTGTCTACTCCATGCTCCACATGAGTGAAGGGGAGGAGAAAGTCTTCATTTACTGTCAGGCAGAACGGGCAGTCAAACAGCTTCCGGCGGGGCGGAATGTGGATATCTCAGATGAACTCATGAGCAGATTGACGAACTATTTTGGCAAAGAGCGGGTAAAAGTAGTAGAAAAGTCAAAGATATAGGAAAGATATTGAAAAACGAAAATAAATAGTTTAGTATATTATGTGGTTAAACTATTCACAGAAAACACATACAGAAATCAGGGGATGACCTAATGGAGGTATAAGAATCATGGCAAAAGAAATCAGGACAATAGGTGTTTTAACGAGTGGTGGAGATGCGCCGGGAATGAACGCGGCGATTCGTGCCGTTGTAAGAACAGCGCTTGGAAATGGACTGAAGGTCAGAGGAATCAGAAGAGGATACTCAGGACTTTTAAATGAAGATATTATTGATATGTCCGCGCGCGATGTTTCCGATACGATTCAGCGCGGAGGTACGATTCTCCAGACTGCAAGATGCCAGGAGATGTGCACAGAAGAAGGACAGCAGAGAGCGGCAGCGATCTGTAAGAAATATGAGATTGACGGACTGATTGTAATCGGAGGAGACGGTTCCTTTAAAGGAGCAAGAGCGCTGTCCAATCTCGGGGTGAATACGATCGGTCTTCCGGGAACGATTGACCTGGATATCGCATGTACAGAGTACACGATCGGATTTGATACCGCGGTGAATACGGCGATGGAAGCCATCGACAAAGTACGTGATACCTCTACATCCCATGAGAGATGCAGTATCGTTGAGGTTATGGGACGTGATGCGGGATACCTTGCGCTGTGGTGCGGTATTGCCAACGGAGCAGAGAGAATTCTGCTTCCGGAAGAGCATGATTATAATGCAGAGAAGATCATCGAAGATATCAAGCTGAACAGAAAACGCGGAAAGAAGCATTACATCATCATCAATGCAGAAGGTGTCGGTAACTCCGTCGGCCTTGCAAAAGAGATTGAAGAGGCAACAGGCATGGAGACAAGAGCGACGATTCTTGGACACATGCAGCGCGGTGGAAGCCCGACAGCAAAAGACCGTGTCTACGCGTCCATCATGGGAGCAAAGGCAGTGGATCTTCTTCTGGAAGGAAAGACAAACCGTGTCGTAGGCTACAAGCACGGCGAATATGTAGACTTTGATATCGACGAAGCACTGGAAATGGAAAAGGGAATTCCGCAGTATCAGTACGATATTGCAAAAGAACTCTCTCTTTAATTTACCTTGGAGAGCCAAAAAGCAGGGGGCATTGCGTACTCCCTGCTTTTTTATACTTGAAAAGCAAAAACAGAAATTGTACAATGATAGGACAGAAGGTAAAAAGGAGATATGGACTGTGAGTAGCAATAAAAAGGCGGCGCCTGTCGGAGTGTTTGATTCCGGAGTGGGAGGACTGACAGTAACAAGAGAGATCATGCGGCAGCTTCCGGACGAAAATATGGTGTATTTCGGGGACACTGCGAGAGTGCCGTACGGAAGCAAATCAAAAGATAATATCATACGTTACAGCCGGCAGATCATCCGGTTTCTGCAGACAAAGAATGTCAAGGCTATTGTGATCGCCTGCAATACAGCCAGTGCGCTGGCGCTGGATGTGGTGAAAGAGGAGACCGACATCCCGATTATGGGAGTGATTGTGCCGGGAGCCGCTGCGGCTGTCCGGGCCACCAGAAATAAAAAGATCGGCGTGATCGGGACAGAGGCGACGATCCGGAGCCAGATGTATTCCAAAGTGATGAAGGAGATGCTTCCGGGTGTGGAAGTGATCGGAAAGCCGTGTCCGCTTTTTGTTCCGATTGTGGAAGAAGGATTTGCAAAGCACAAGATTGCGGAGGAGGTCATCGATTACTATCTGGCATCGATGAAAGAGACGGATATAGACACAATGATTCTTGGATGCACCCATTATCCGCTGTTAAGATCCCGGATCATGAAATATCTGGGAGACGGCATTCAGCTGGTGAATCCTGCTTATGAGACGGCGATGGAGCTTAAGAAGCTTCTCAGGAAGATGGATCTGCTCAATGAAGGGCAAAGCAGCGCAGAAGAGAGCGGTCAGGTCTGTGCCAACGGCTCCTATGAGTTTTACGTAAGCGATACGGCGGACAAATTCAAGCAGTTTGCAAATTCCATCCTTCCTTATGATATCCGCACAACCCAGCGGATCAATATCGAAGAATATTAAACATGACGGGGAATGATTATGGATAGAGAGATATTACTTGGAATTACAGGAATGCAGTGGGAGATGATGGACGATGGAGAACAGAAGGCCGAAGATGCTGAAGCAGTGGAAATGCTTACTTCTGCTGATTATTTCTTTAAAAATGGAAAACATTATTTCGTGTATGATGAGACGTCTGGAAGCGGTCGAAAGATTGGAAAAAGCAAGATCAAAATTACGGGAGACCGGATCGTTGAAATCATGAAAGCAGGAGAGATGAGAGGAGGACTGTTCTTTGAGAAGGACAAGCGCACCCTTACCTGTTATGAGACTCCGTACGGTCAGCTTCACTTTGGCGTCTGGACGACCGGTATTGATGTTGATGTAAAAGAGGACGAAATCCTTGCGGAGATCCGCTACCGGATGGAGATGGAAGACAAGCCGATGGCGGACTGCTGCGTCAAAATTCATGCCTGCAGCAAGGGGGAAAAGTCGGCTCAGATGGTGAGAGAGCTGATGGAGCATCAGAAGCAGGATCTCATAAAAGCAGAATAAAGACAGGACAAAGAGTACATTTCATGCTGGATGAAGAGTACTCTTTTTTTCTATATGTTTATCAGGGAGTGAGAAACAATCTGGACGCAGTGTCCGCTCCGAGGCTTCTGGAAGCGGCGCAGATGCTGGGAGCAGGAAAGTTCTATGCATTCTGGAGGATCATTCTTCCGAATATCACAAATGGAATCATGGTATCCGTCATGCTGGCCATGTCCATCGTGTTTGGAGATTTCGTAATTATCAATACACTGGCAGGAAACTATTTCCCGACCGGACAGATGTACCTGTATTCGGCAATGAGACAGTCCGGACAGAAGGCAAGTGCCGTGATCGTGATTCTGTTTATTATCACGCTGGCAATTTCACTTGTGGGATTTGGTCTGCAGAAAAGCAAGAAAAGGAGATAAGAGAAGATGTCTTACATAGAGTTTCAGAATATCAACAAGTTTTACGGAAAAAACCAGGTATTGAAAGATATCAGCCTGAACATTGAAAAAGGACAGTTTGTGACATTGCTCGGACCTTCCGGATGCGGAAAAAGTACGCTTCTTAGGTGTCTGTCCGGCCTCGAAGAGATCAGCTCCGGCCGGATCATCATGGATGGAAAAGACATTACCAATCTGGAACCAAAAGACAGAAACATCGGAATGGTGTTCCAGCACTACAGCCTCTTTCCGAATATGACAGTAGAGGAAAACATTGCCTTCGGTCTGAAAATGCAGAAGAAAAGCAAAGAAGAAATCAAGGCGAAAGTGGATTCTGCGATTCAGATCGTGGAGCTGGAAGGAAAGGAAAAGGCCTATCCGGAAAATCTTTCCGGAGGACAGCAGCAGAGAGTGGCGCTTGCGAGAAGTATCGTGCAGCAGCCAAAGGTTCTGCTTCTGGATGAGCCGTTAAGCGCCATCGATGCGAAGCTTCGGAAGTCTCTGCAGAACAGCATCAAGCAGATTCACAAGGATCTGGGACTGACCTGTATTTTCGTAACCCATGATCAGGACGAGGCGATGGTAATGTCTGATACGATCCACCTCTTCCACGAGGGACGCATTGAACAGTCCAGCGATCCGATCACCATGTATACATCTCCGGTAAGTCAGTTTGCAGCGGCATTCATCGGTAACTATAATATTCTTTCCCGGGAGCAGTTCACGTCCGTAACCGGAAAGAAGATTGCTTCCGAAAACGGAATCGCAATCCGTCCGGAAACGATTCAGATTGTAACAGATCCGTCGGAAGAGACAGATTATACATTTGACGGTGTAATTATTGATAATACACCAAAAGGAAACGTTTTGCAGTATAACATTAACGTAAATGGTGTTAAAATGAAAGTAGACGTACTCTTCAGGAGTAAGGTACTTTTTGAAAACGGACAGAAACTTCGTCTGTCTGTAGCAGATCACAACTGCATCAGAATTTAGCAGAAAGGAACAAAAACGACTATGAAACATGGAATCGTCAATTCGCTCGAAATCCCGCGTTTTTCAGGGATTCAGACCTTTATGAGAATGGAGAATGACACGGATCTTCAGGATGCGGACTTTGTCGTGGCAGGAATTCCGTTCGATACCTGTGCGACTTACCGTGCAGGGGCCAGATTTGGCCCGGCCGCGGTCAGGGAGATGTCTTCTCTGGCGGCCAAACCGTATAATCCCGTTCTGGAAGTGGATATTTTCGGGGAATGCCGGGGAGTGGACTACGGCGATCTTCCGACGGTGCCGGGGTATGTGGAGGAGACTTTTGACAAGGTGCATGCGCAGATGAGAACACTCTTTGAAAGCGGAGCCGTTCCGATTGTTATCGGAGGAGACCACAGTGTGACGCTGCCGGAACTTCGGGCATGCAAGGATGTACACGGAGAGGTGGCGCTGATTCATTTTGACGCCCACTACGATACGATCAAAGAATACTTCGGAAAACCGTACAGCCACGGTACACCGTTTTACCATGCGGCAAAGGAAGGGCTGGTGGATCCGTCCTGCTCCATTCAGGTAGGAATCAGGGAAGGGCTTTACGGACCGGAGGACGCGCAGAATTCCGCAAATCTCGGGTACGAGTCCATCGATGCTCTTACGATACACCACATGAGTGCACAGGAGGTCATAGACCGGATCAAAAGCAGGGTTGGCGGAAAGAAAGTGTTCCTGACATTTGATATCGATTTCCTGGATCCGGCATTTGCTCCGGGAACCGGTACACCGGTGCCGGGCGGATTTTCCACCTGGGAGACGCTGGAGATCCTGCATGGCTTAAAAGATCTGGATGTTGTGGGATACGATGTGGTAGAAGTGGCAAACGCATTTGACGGTTCGGGAATCACTGCCATCGCGGCAGCAGGAATCATTCAGGAGTTCATGTCTCATATTGCATGGAGGAAAAAGCATGGAAAAGATCAAAGATAGGATTGGTGAAAATCCGGTCGTAGAAAAGCTTGCACGAGCAGAGGAAACAGCGTGGATCAATCCGAAAAAAGAATGCTGGGATGATGCCGGAGAAACTTTTGATGTCCGGCCGGAAGAGATTGAGGATGCAAGGGCAAGACTGGAGCGGTTTGCACCGCTGATTCTCAGGTATTTCCCGGAGACGAAAGACCGGGGAGGACTCATCGAGTCCCCTCTTGAGGAAATCCCGAAGATGAAGGCGGCGCTGGAAGAAAAGACCGGAAGTGCTGTTGACGGAAGACTGTTTTTAAAGGAAGACAGCCATCTTGCCATTGCAGGTTCCGTCAAGGCAAGGGGCGGGATTTATGAGGTGCTGAAATACGCGGAGGATCTTGCGGTGAAACACGGCCTCTTGAAAGATGGCGACAGCTACGAGGTGCTTGGCGAGGAAGAGAATCGTGCAGTATTCCGGAAGTATACGATTCAGGTGGGATCCACAGGCAATCTGGGGCTCAGCATCGGTATTATCAGTGCAGTTCTCGGATTTCGGGTCATTGTTCATATGTCTGCGGATGCAAAAGAATGGAAGAAACAGCTTCTTCGGAAGTTCGGCGTCGAAGTCAGGGAATATGAGCAGGACTACGGAGAAGCGGTCGGACAGGGAAGGGCGCTCTCGGACCAGGACTCAAACAGCTATTTTGTGGATGATGAAAATTCCAGAACACTCTTCCTTGGATACGCGACAGCAGGAAAACGGCTGAAAGAGCAGCTGGATGAACAGAAGATTGTCGTAGATAAGGAGCATCCGCTCTTTGTCTATATTCCATGCGGAGTCGGCGGAGCGCCGGGCGGCATTACGGCGGGACTCAAATGGGTGTTTGGCGATGCGGTGCATTGTTTCTTCGCGGAGCCGGTGCAGGCTCCTTGTATGCTGCTTGGTATGGCATCCGGACTGCACAATGAGATTGCGGTTCAGGATATCGGACTGACAGGAAAGACCGATGCAGACGGACTTGCGGTAGGACGTCCGTCTGCCTTTGCGGGAAAGATGATGGAACGTGTATTAAGCGGCGAAGTGACAGTGGAAGACCGGAAACTTCTTCAGTATATGAAGCTTTTGATGGATACGGAAGAGATTTTCCTGGAGCCGAGCGCCTGCGCCGGATTTGCAGGTGTGTCAGCGATGGCAGCACAGGAGGAATTTCAGAAGTATGTGAAGGAACACGGGCTGGAGCCGGTGATGGAAAACGCCGTACAGATCGTCTGGGCGACCGGAGGAAGCCTGGTGCCGGAAGAGATGCGCAGGCAGTATCTGGAAGAGGCACGGATCCTGTCACTGAACGTACCGGGATTTACGGAAAGTGGAAACTGGTACAAAGGAAACCTTCACAGCCACACGGTCAATTCTGACGGCCATCTGACACCGGCGGAGTCGGTGAAACTGTTCCGGGAGCACGGGTATCATTTCCTCTGCTTTTCCGAACACGATCGTTATACCGATTACAGGGACGAATTTGACTGTGAGGACTTTATTATCCTTCCGGGGCTTGAGGCCTCTGCAGTGCTCTATGAGTCAGAAGGATCGAAACTCAGACCGAAGGTGCATCACATCCATGGAATTCTCGGCACGAAAGAAATGCAGAAACAGGCCACAAAAGAGCCGTACAAGCATATGGAAATCCATCCGGTGGACAAATATTACGGAGACTGGGATGGAGCGAAAGCAGCGCAGAAACTGGCGGATGAGATGACGTCCAGAGGAATGATCGCGACCTACAATCATCCGATCTGGTCCAGAGTGCGGGAGGAAGAATTCATCCATACAAAAGGAATCTGGGCGCTGGAAATCTATAATTACGGCACGGTAAATGAAAGTGCCACCGGATATGATGAGACATACTGGGATGTCATGCTGCGGGAAGGGAAACAGATCTTTGCCTTTGCATCCGATGACAATCATAATGACGGGATTGTGGAAGACGCCTGCGGCGGATATATCGTTGTAAAGGCAGAGGAACTTTCCCGCGAAGCGATTGTAACAAACATGCTGGCAGGAAATTATTATTCATCCTCAGGACCGGAAATCTACGACTGGGGAATCCGGGACGGAAAAGCATATGTCAGCTCAAGCCCGGTGTACAGGATCGATTTTATCGCAGGCAACTGTATTAACGACGGGACATCAATTGTATGCAGATCTGTGGACGAGACAGTGGAAAGCGGCGAATATGTCCTTAAAGGACATGAGAAATATGTGAGGGTAAAATGTACTGACCGGTACGGAAAGACTGCATGGAGCAATCCGATTTTCCTTGACCGGGAAAATGCATAGTTTTCCGGAAGGGGAAAACGAAAGAGGATACCGGAGAGTCCGGAATCATTAATAGAAAAAGAGACAGAAAAAGAGTGCGGATGAAATATTCCGCACTCTTTATGCTGTCTTATTTCTTTTTTGATTTTGATGAATTCTTGGAAGCCTCTTCCCTGGCTGCTTCCTTAGCTCTTGCAAAAAATCCTTTTTTCTTCTTTGGAGCTTCCAGAGGCCCTCTGACACCTCTTACTCCTGTAATATAAATACCGCTCACGGTAGCTTTGACTTCTTTTTTCACAGGAACAAGCGGGTAAACCTTATCATCACACATAAATGTCATGATCTTCGGCCCGACTTTTGCCTTAACGACATAAACCTTGGACCGGCGTAAATATTTCGGCGTGCTTTCCATTACGATAGATGGAAAACCGGCATCTTTCAGCTTCATACGGCCCTTGTCTATGACGAGTATGGAAACTGTCTGAGCCATGGCATCGATCTTCTCCTGCTGTTCCGCCTGCTTCTTCTGAGCGCGCTTTCCAAGAAAATAAAGGACGATCAGAGCGATGACCAGAATAACAAGAATCACGAGTGATACGATAAAAAACGGACTCATCTTAATTACTCTCCTCCAATCTTTTGTTACACATGTTGTATTGTAGCATTGTTTTTGGGGAAGCGCAAGTAGTTTGCAGGCGGGTTGCATCTTTTTTCCCCTGCAAGTATAATAAGAGCAGGAATCGAGGAGGAAAAAGTATATGGAAATAATATTCGAATTAACAAAAGACGCAGCTCTTTGGATACTGGACAACCTCGTATTCATCAACATCATTTTATCGATCATTATTATTTTCTTTCAAAGACGAAATCCGACAGCGGTCTGGACATGGCTTTTAGTCCTTTACTTTATTCCGATTGTCGGTTTTATCCTGTACCTTGTGGTGGGACAGGACTATAGAAAAAGTAAAATGTTCAAGATGAAAGAGATTGAAGATGAGATCAAGTACGCGGTGAGGCGCCAGGAGGAATCGATCTACCGGAGGAAGCTGAGACTGAAAACCCCGGAGATGGAGCGGTTCCAGAGCCTGATTCTTTATAACCTCAATGCGGCCGAAGCAGTGCTGACAGATAACAATGACATTCGGATTTACACGGACGGCAGGGAGAAATTCGATGCCCTGATCGCAGAAATGAATGGGGCGAAAAATTACATTCATCTGCAGTATTATATTATCCGGAATGACGAACTATGGCAGGAAATTGAAGAAGTACTGACAAGAAAAGTACAGGAAGGTGTTGAAGTCCGGGTGCTTTTTGACAGTATGGGCTGCCGGAAAATGAGGGAACGTTCCTGGAGACGTCTCGAAAAGGCCGGCGTCCAGGTGGCAGAGTTTTTCCCGGCATTTCTGGGTCAGCTGCAGCTGCGCGTCAATTACCGGAACCACAGAAAGATTGCGGTCATTGACGGCAGAGTCGGATTTGTAGGGGGATTTAATATCGGAAGAGAATATCTGGGGCTTGATACGAAGAAATTCGGATACTGGAGAGACACCCATCTTTGTATCGAAGGATCCGCAGTGACATCCCTTGCTGTCCGCTTTGTACTGGACTGGAACTACGCGGCCAAGGAAAATCTTTTCCTTCAGGACCGGCTTTTTGAAATTCCGGAATATGAGAGAGACGGAAGGTCTCTCGTACAGATTGTATCCAGCGGACCGGACTCCAAATACGACAGCGTCCGGGATAACTACTTAAAGATGATTCAGATGGCCGAAAAGTACATCTACATCCAGACCCCGTATTTCATACCGGACCAGCCGATTCTGGACTCCTTAAAAATCGCGGCTAAATCCGGAGTTGATGTAAGGATTATGATCCCGTGTAAACCGGATCACCCGTTTGTCTACTGGGCAACTTACTCCTATCTGGGCGAAATGGCCGCCGCAGGAGCAAGATGCTACACATACCAGAACGGATTTCTCCACGCAAAGACCATGACTGTTGACGGCCTGGTCAGCTGCGTCGGGACCGCCAACATGGACATCCGCAGCTTTCAGCTCAACTTCGAAGTCAACGCCACCATCTACAGCGAAGGAACAGCAAAAAAACTGGAAGACGCATTCGAAAACGACCTCCTCGTCTGCAAAGAGGTGACAGAAGAAACCTACAGACAACGCGGCCTGTCCATCCGCATCCGGGAACAGATCTCCAGACTGTTCTCACCACTTCTGTAGAACTTACGTATTTTTGGGGACGTGTTCCGATGCACAGGTACACGACGTAAATGACAAAAAAATCCCCGAAACCCGCATAAAATAAGGCAAAACTTGAATTATCAGATTTTTTTCATCGGGGACGGGTTCCGGTGCACAGGTACACGTCCCCGATGATGCGAAAGGAGTGGAGGATATTGAAGGAGTTTCTTGAGAATGTGAGAGGTTTGATGCCGCTTGTGCATAATATTACGAACTATGTGACGGTGAATGATGTGGCGAATGTGCTGCTGGCGTGTGGTGGAAGTCCGATCATGTCGGATGAGCCGGAGGATGTGGAGGATATTACTTCAATCTGCGGTGGTCTGAATATTAATATTGGTACGCTGCACAAGACGAGTATTGACGGGATGGTCCGTGCGGGGAAGCGGGCGAATGCGTTATCCCACCCGGTGCTTCTGGATCCGGTGGGGGCGGGAGCGAGTGTGTTCAGGACGAATACGGCGTTGAAGCTGATGGAGGAACTGAAGCTCACTGTGATTCGTGGAAACATCTCGGAGATCAAGACGCTTTATCTTGGGAGCGGAACGACAAAGGGGGTAGACGCGGATATTGCGGATGCCGTGACGGAGGAGAATCTGGAGGAGAGTATCGTTTTTGTCAAATCGTTTGCGAAGAAAGAGGGATGTATCATAGCTGTGACCGGAGCGATTGATCTGGTCACCGATGGAGACAGGTGTTACGTGATTCGCAATGGTCGTCCGGAAATGGGCAAAATCACCGGAACCGGATGCCAGCTTTCGGGTATGATGACGGCATATCTGACAGCGAATCCGGAGCATCCGCTTGATGCGGCGGCAGCGGCAGTCTGTGTGATGGGACTTGCCGGAGAGACGGCGTGGAAGCGGATGGAGGAGGGGGATGGAAATGCCACCTACCGGAACCGGATTATCGATGCTATCTACAATATGACCGGGGAGGACCTGGAGAAAGGAGCTGTTTATGAAGTGCGATAGAAAAGATTTTGTTCTTTATGCGGTGACAGACCGGAGCTGGCTGAATGGTAAGACGCTGACAGAGCAGGTGAGAGAAGCGCTGGAAGGGGGAGCAACCTTTATCCAGTTAAGAGAGAAAAATCTGGATGAGGAGACATTTCTTGAGGAAGCAAAAGAAATTCAGAAATTGTGCCGGGAATATCAGGTGCCGTTTGTCATCAATGATAATGTGAAGATTGCAGAGGAGATTGGTGCGGACGGGGTTCATGTCGGTCAAAAAGACATGGAAGCGGAAGATGTGAGAAAGCGGCTTGGGCCGGACAAGATTATTGGTGTTTCTGCCCAGACTGTGGAGCAGGCAAAAAAAGCGGAGCAGCACGGCGCGGATTACCTTGGAGTGGGAGCCGTGTTCCCGACGGGCTCCAAGGCGGATGCCACGGAGGTAAGCCATGAAGTATTAAAGGAAATCTGCAGGGCGGTCCGGATTCCGGTCATTGCCATCGGAGGTATCAGCAGAAAAAATGTGATGGAGCTGAAAGGCAGCGGTATCTGCGGTGTGGCTGTGATCAGCGCGATTTTTGCAAGCAGGGATATCAGGACAGCGGCGGCAGCATTAAAAGAGAGTGTGGAAGAGATGATTAAAGAATGATCAAGGGAGTTATTTTTGATGTGGACGGAGTCCTGCTTGATTCGATGCCGGTCTGGGAAGAGATCGGCGAACTTTATCTGAAAAGCCAGGGACGGGAAGGGAAACCGGGGCTTCGGGAAATTTTGTTTCCGATGAGTCTTGAGCAGGCAGCAGACTATCTGATCCGGGAGTATGATCTTCCGAAGACGGCCGTCCGGGTGGTAGAGGAAGTCAACGGGATGATCCGGACATTTTATGCGGAGAAGGCAGAATTAAAGCCGGGAGTCCGGCGGTATCTGGAACAATTCCGGAAAGCGGGGATTCCGATGGCTGTTGCAACTTCGAGCGGAAGAGAAAATGTGGAAGCTGCATTTCGAAGACTTTCGGTGCTGGATCTGTTTCGGGATATTTTGACTTGTTCGGAAGTGGGACAGGGGAAAAATCATCCGAAGATCTATCTGGAGGCAGCAGAAAAAATTGGTACAAGACCGGAAGAAACGTGGGTATTTGAGGATACCTGCCATGCACTTCTGACCGCGAAGAGGGCAGGCTTCCGGACGGTGGCGGTTTATGACCGGGCAAGCAGAAAAGATCTGGACACCTTAAAATCCGAGGCGGATATATTTCTGACGGAGTACGGGGATGTGGAATTGTTTTTGCAGCAGGCATCTGCTCGGTAATCAGGCGGGAATGAGGCGAAAAAAGAAAGGACGTGTGGAAGATGAGAACAGCATTGACAATTGCGGGAAGTGACTCCAGTGGAGGTGCGGGGATTCAGGCGGATATCAAAACCATGACTGCAAACGGTGTATTCGCCATGAGTGCGGTGACTGCGTTGACTGCACAGAATACGACCGGGGTGAAAGATATCATGGAGGTTTCTCCTGCGTTTTTAAAGGAGCAGCTGGACTGTGTTTTTACTGATATCCGGCCGGACGCGGTAAAGATCGGCATGATTTCGTCTTCGGAACTGATCCGGGCTATTGCAGACAAACTAAAGGAATACAGGGCTGAAAATATTGTGGTGGATCCGGTGATGGTAGCGACAAGCGGGGCAAGACTGATCAGCGAAGATGCAGTAGAAACCTTAAAGGAATGTCTTCTCCCGGAGGCGGACATCTTGACACCAAACATTCCGGAGGCGGAGGTTCTTTCCGGGATGCGGATCTGCACAGAAGAGGATATGATCTGTGCCGGACAGAAGATCAGTGAAACGTACCATCTGGCTGTACTGGTCAAGGGAGGCCATCAGTTAAATGATGCCAATGACCTGCTATGTCAGGGCGGTGTCTGTCGCTGGTTTTACGGAAAGCGGATCGACAACCCGAACACCCATGGAACCGGGTGCACATTGTCAAGCGCTATTGCCTCCAATCTGGCAAAGGGCTTTTCCATGGAGGAATCGGTGGAACGGGCAAAAACTTACATATCCGGAGCGCTGGGAGCCATGCTGGATCTGGGAAAGGGCAGCGGACCGATGAACCATGCCTTTGACATTCACGGAATGTTTGTCCGGGAAGCAGGAAAAGAGGCTGAATAGAAGCGGGAAAAGGACGGCTTGTCAAGAGAACAGAAGTATGATATAACTGGAAAGAGATGATAATAAAGGAGACAGGAGTATGAATAATAAAAGGAAACAGGCTCTGGCTGCAGGAGTATGTATGATTGCGGCTGTATCCCTGCTGGCCGGATGCGGACCGAAGGAAATCGAAAATGATTATGTCAAAATTAATGGATATACAGACCTGGAAGTCAGCGAGATCACAGAGACGGAAGTGACCGACGAAACCGTGGATTCCCAGATCGAACAGATCCGGCAGAATTATGCGACCTATACGGAGATTACAGACCGGGCTGCTCAGGAGGGAGATATGGTTACGATCGATTATTCCGGAGCGATTGACGGAGTTGCCTTTGACGGAGGCACGGCATCCGGACAGCAGCTCGAACTTGGAGCGGGCGGATATATTGATGGATTTGAGGATGGAATTGTAGGTCATACAACAGGGGAAACCTTTGATGTCAATACGACATTCCCGGACCCGTACGAGAATAACCCTGATCTGGCCGGAAAAGATGCGGTATTTACAATCACACTGACAAAGACCGAAGAAGTTTCCCTTCCGGAGTTGAATGATGAGTTTGTCACCATGGTGAAGGGCGAAGACACAACAGTGGATGATTATAAGAAAGAAATCAGGGATATCCTGGAAAGTCAGGCCGAGGTACAGGATCAGACACAGAGACAGACGGAGATTGTTGACGCTCTGATGGAGAATGTAGAGCTGAAAGAATATCCGGAGGATAAAGTAGAAGAATATACCAGCCTTATGAAAGAGCAGTACCAGCAGATCGCAACTTCTTTAAATATGGAGTATGCGGATTTTCTGGAACAGTACATGGGGATGGACGAGGAAGCATTTAATGAAGAGATAGATACACAGGTCAAAGAGTATGTCAAACAGCAGGAAGTGCTGGATCTGATTGCCGGGGAGGAGAACATTACCGTATCCGACGACGAGATTGATGAGTGGGTAGAACAGAATGCGCAGGCACAGCAGATGACAGCGGATGAGCTGAAAGAGCAGTATTCGGAAGATGAACTGAAAGAACAGGCATTAAATGAAAAAGTGATTTCCTGGCTTTGGGATGAAGCAAAAGTGACATCGGAAAGCTCTGATAATGAATAGGAATCCATAAACGCAGAGGCGTATCAGTTATTGGGAGACAGGACTGATACGCCGTTTATATTACGCAGAAAAGAACGAAAATCGAAAGAATCTGTTGCGTAAAGCGGGGAAACATAAGATAATATGAGATAAGGGGATATCTTTATATCTCTTGATTGGGGGATACAACATGAGACGCTGCTTTTATGACAGACAGACGGGAGCGGTCTTTTATGACCTGCAGAGAGGAAAGAGGGAAACAATTGAGGTGGCCATTCTTTCCGGAGGGAAAGTGCGGGTAAAAGCACCGTACCGGATGCCGGAAACAGCCATCCGCAGATTTTTAAAAGAAAAGGCTCCATGGGTCAAAGAGCAGCTGGAAAAGATCGAAAAGAGCCGTAGAGAATGGATGGAAAAACGGTTTCAGGACGGCAGCGTCTTTTATTATCTGGGAGAGCCGTTGAAGCTTTCGATAAAGAAATCAGAAGGTGAGACTGTATGGCAGAGAGACGGACAGCTGCTGATAGATCAGACAGCAGCAACACCTCAGAAGCGGAAAGAGCAGTTGGAAAAATGGTACCGGATCCGGGCAAAAGAAAATATTGAAAGCCGGGTGAAGGTGTTTGCCGCAAAGATCGGGGAGAGCCCGAATAAAGTGACTATCAAGGCACAGAAAACAAGATGGGGCAGCTGCAGCAGCCTTGGAAATTTGAATTTCAACTGGAGGTTGATCATGATGCCGCAGAAGATTATTGACTATGTGGTGGTTCATGAGCTGTGTCACTTGAAGGAGATGAACCATTCCTCGGCTTTCTGGAACCGGGTGGAGGAAATAATGCCGGATTACCGGAACCGCAGGAAATGGCTGAAAAACAATGCATGGAAAGTTGAGTGGGAGCAGATATGAAAGAAAGTTTGAAGTTGGCAGTGGAGAAGGCAAAGAGAGGCGAGAGCGAGGGATTCGGCACGATCTACAGAGAAACCTGTGCGGATGTCTATTTTCGTGCCAGACTGATGATGGGAAACCGCGGCGAAGCCAGAGAACTGGTCCGCCAGATCTACCTTGTCGTGTTCCGGACTATCAGCACGCTCCAGGATCCGGCGAAGATGGAAAAGTGGCTTTATACCGTTCTCTATAAACTCGGGGAGAGAGAATGCCAGAAAAAGAAAGGAATGATTCTGGAGAAAGAAAAGACAGCGCCTTCCTGGGAGGGACAGCGCGCTCCGGAGACGACAGCGGAGCGGCAGCAGATCGTCCGGATTCTGAAATCCAGCTACAAGAAAATAGGAACAGCCGGGAGGCTGGTCTGCCTGGCATACTACTATGAGGGATGGAGCATGGAAGAACTGTCCCGTCTGTGGAAGTGTCCGGCCGAGAAACTGGAGGGAATTCTGGAATATGCAAGGATTGAGCTGGGACTGATGTGTACCCAGGCAGGATATCTGCACGTGGACATTTCTTCGGATATGATGGTCCTGATGTTTGAACTTCTGCGGGAAGACGCGGAAGAAGAAATCCGCCAGGCAAGACTTGGGAAGCTTTATGAAGAGCTGGAAGGAGAGCTTGATATCGAAGATCAGGATGAGCCGGACGAAGAAAAGTCTTTTTTCAGGAAATGGTTCGCCATGATTATCCTTGCAGCAGCGGTGATTATCGGACTTGCCGCAGTTGGAGGGAACTATCTCGGGCAGCTTGTCACCCGCAATGAGACGGAGAAAAACGAAGAGACTGACCAGAACGAAGAAGAGGAAAAGAATACCTGGAGCCTGGCAGACTATAAAGGAAACTGGTGTGACGAGGCGAATGCGGGCTCTGAAGTGATGTCGACGGACGGAATCTGCGAGGTGGAAATCAAAAGTGCCGCAGACCAGAGAGTTGTATTTGATATCCGGAAAACTTACGGAAGCGACGAGGATTATGTATTCCGGGGAGCGAATGACGTGACCGGCGTTGTTTCTGATAAAACGGCCTCTTTTACCTTTTCGGACGAATATAACAACCGGATGGAAGGAACCATCGAATTCCAGGATGAGGCTCTGAAGGTTGTCGTAAAGAGGGCCTCGGGCGGACAGTCAGAAGGGCTGACAGCGGCAATGGACTGCACGATGAAGCGGGATCAGTACGCTGACAGCAGGACAAGACCTCAGGAAGAAGAGGAAGATGAGGATTATATTTTCCCGGAAAGTGACAGCCGGCTTCTGACAGAAGAAGACTTCGAGGGAAAGACAAAAGCAGAACTGCGTCTTGGACGAAACGAGATTTTTGCAAGACATGGAAGAATCTTCGAAACCGAAGATCTTGACGAATGGTTCTCATCCAAAGACTGGTATGAACCGCTCTACACAGCGGATGAATTTTCCCGGAATGTACGGTTGAATTCTTATGAAAGACAGAATGCGAACCTGATTCTGGCGGAAGAGAGAAGAGCCGTGGATTAGACGGGAACGTAGGACAGGACTCCTGCATATGTATGTAAAAAAAGACATATGCAGGAGCTTTTATGGCTGTTTCGATTATGCTGGATGCAGGGCACGGCGGAAGAGATCCGGGTGCTGTTTACAAGGGAAGACAGGAGAAAGATGACGCACTTCAGATGGTACTGGCGGTGGGAGAGATTCTGGAAAACCGGGGAATTGATGTTCAGTACACACGGACAACAGACATCTACGAGACACCGTATCAGAAGGCGATGAAAGCAAATGAGGCCGGAGTGGATTATTTTATTTCGATCCACCGGAATTCCTACCCGGTGGACAATGCGGTGTCCGGGGTGGAAAGTCTCGTATATGATCTTTCAGGAATCAAATATGAGATGGCCGAGGATATCAATGACCAGCTGGAGACAATCGGTTTCCGGAATCTGGGAGTGAAGGCAAGACCGAATCTGGTCGTCCTGAAACGGACGAAGATGCCGGCCGTTCTTGTGGAACTGGGATTTATCAATTCCGACACGGATAATCAGATTTTTGATGAGAATTTTGACGCTATTGCTCTGGCAATCGCTGAGGGAATTCTTGATACACTGATGCAGCGCCCGGATATGGACCTGGACAGTGAACCGGAGGAAATGCCGGGGGTGACGCCGGAAACAGAGACGGAGGAAACAGAAGAAGAGGCCCGCTACCACATTCAGGCCGGTGCATTCCGTAATCCGGACAATGCACAAAGGCTGAAGGACGAACTGATTGCAGATGAATTCCCGGCTTTTATCAGCCATGAGGGACCATATTATAAAGTGTTGACAGGAAATTTTGCTTCCGTCGACAAAGCAGCGGATACCGAGCAGGCACTGAAACGGGCCGGATATCAGACGGTGATTGTATCAGAATAAAGACAGATACCGGCACGAAAAAGAAAAGGAGAAATACAGATGGCAGACAGACTGGAATTTCAGGGAAAACTTGGATGGATTCTGGAAGAGGCAAAGCGGCAGGATAACAGGATCCGGAAAGAAGAAATCGAGAAATATTTTGAAGATGACCATTTAAGCGACGAACAGATGGAGCTGGTATACGACTACCTTTTGTCTCAGAAGGTAGCCGTATCAGGATACGAAAGAAAGCATGGGAGAATTCTGACAGAAGAGGAAAGGGAGAAATCCTATTCAGAGGAAGAAAAGCGCTATCTTCGCAATTATCAGATGGAGTTAAGAGAAGTGCAGGGAGAGCAAAAAGGACTTTCCGAATTTCTGGAAAAAGTACTGGGGATCGCGGAATCTGTCCATGACGGGAGCGTTTTTCTCGGGGATCTGGTACAGGAAGGAAATGTCAGCCTGATGCTGGCGCTTCAGGAGACAGAAGACGAAGAAAAGATTCTGGAAGCGGTACAGGAGGGGATCGAGGCATTTCAGGAAGAGCAGAAAGACGTCCATGTCAGAGACCGGAAGATGGTTGAGAAGGTGGACGAGCTGGAAAGACAGATCAAAAAGCTCAAAGAAGAGATGGGCAGAAAGATTACCCTGGAAGAACTTGCCCTTTATACGGACAGGAGCGAGGCGGAAATCCGCTCTGTTTTAAAGCTTGCGGGCGAGGAAGTGAAAGACGAAGAAGAAAACTGACAGATAAACAAAGCGCCGTGCCGGAGCAGATCCGGGAACGGCGCTTTGTTGTTTTCTGATTTATCAGTTTTCCTCTTTGTCCGGATGGATCCAGTGAGGAGGAAGATAGACATGGACACTCTCGATACGGTTTTTATCCAGCTTTTCCACTACCAGGCGGACGCCGTCCGCAGTCGTGACCTCGTCACCGGCAGCAGGAAGGCGGTCGAGATGCTCGATGATAAAGCCGCCAAGAGAATCGTAGTCATCAGATTCCAGATTCAGCCCAAGCTCATCGTTCAGGTCATCCAGGTTGGTAGAGCCCTCTACAATATACTCATGAGTTCCCAGTTCTTTTACGTCCTCTTCTTCATCCTCGTCATACTCGTCATGAATCTCCCCTACAATTTCCTCGAGGATATCTTCCAGTGTGATGAGGCCGGCCGTCTCGCCGTATTCGTCGAGAACGATCGCGATGTTGAATTTGGCCTCCCGCATTTCGACAAGGAGCTCGGAGATATTTTTATATTCATAAGTAAAGTATGCGTCCCGCAAAATATCACGGACATGAAATTCTTTTGTGTTGTCATATAAAAGAAGATCTTTCATATTAATAGTACCAACCACGTTGTCCGTTGTATTTTCGTAGATCGGAAGCCGTGTGAATTTATCCTCGCGGAAGATCTCGATCAGTTCATCGTAGGTGCTGTTGATATCGGCAAATGTCACATGGACTCTCGGGACCATGACATCTTTTGCCTTGGCGTCTCCAAGATCAAATACATTGTAGATCATTTCTTTTTCTTCGGATTCGATGACGCCGTCTTCGTGGCTGACATCTACGATGGTACGAAGTTCAGTCTCCGTCATGGTACGGCTCTGAGCATTCGCATCGATGTGAAGAAGAAAAAGTACTGCTTTGGAAAGCAGATTGATCAGGGCAACGAGCGGTGACATGATTCTGGTAAAAAATTTGACAATCGGTGCGTAAATCAAAGAGATCTTTTCAGGATACAGTGTCGCGGTCGTTTTTGGTGTAATCTCTCCGAAAAGCAGGATCAGGATGGTGATCGCTGCATTGGCGACGACAATTGCGGAGCCGCCGAATTGATAAGCAATACTCGTAGTAAGGGATGAGGCGGAAAGATTGACAACGTTGTTTCCGATCAGGATGGCAGTCAACATCTGAGGGGAATGCTCGGAAAGCCAGAGCACCATTTTTGCACGCTTGTTTCCCTCGTCTGCCAGAGAACGCATACGGATCTTGTTAGCCGTAGTAAGAGATGTCTCCGCGGAAGAAAAGAATGCGGAAAACGCCAGTAAACATATGAGAATTACAATTTGTATGACTGTACTCGAGTCCAAGAAAAGTTCACTCCTTTTGATAAATAATACTGATTTCTATACTATCGTATTTTTTCTGAATTTGCAAGAGTTCATTGAATTTGAACAGCCTTTGATGTATGATAAGACAATGAAATGGAAACAGACTATGATGGAAAGAACATTTTGGAGAATAGGCAGATGAATATGAACAGAGAATTTTATGAGAAACTGTGTGGATGTACGGCACCGGAACGGGTAAAAGAGCAGGAACCGATGGCAAGACATACGACTTTCAGGGTCGGCGGGCCGGCAGACTACTTTGTTTCACCATCAGACAGCGAAGAAATCAAAAAGCTGACAGAGCTTTGTAAAAAAGAGGGAGTACAGTATTATATCGTTGGAAACGGAAGTAATCTTCTGGTGAGCGATGACGGATACCGGGGTGTCATTATCGCGATCGGCAGGGAAATGTCGGGAATTGAAGTCCGGGGAGAGCAAATCCGGGCACAGGCAGGTGCCCTGATGAGCCAGATTGCGGCAGCGGCACTGGAGAATGAACTTGCCGGATTTGAGTTTGCATCCGGAATTCCCGGAACGATCGGAGGAGCTGCGGTCATGAACGCGGGAGCCTACGGCGGGGAGATGAAAGATGTTATTGTACAGGTGACGGCTCTTGACCGGGATGGAAATATGATTGTCCTTTCACAGGATGAACTGGAATTCGGATACCGGACAAGCGCCGTGATGAAGCGTGGCTGCATTGTGCTGGAGGCATGCATCCGTCTGGAAAAAGGAAGCAGGGAGGAGATCCTTATGAAAATGGAGGATTTCAAGCAGAGAAGGATCACCAAGCAGCCTCTGGAGTACCCGAGCGCAGGGAGCACATTTAAGCGCCCGGAAGGATATTTTGCCGGGAAACTGATTCAGGATGTGGGTCTTCGGGGATTTACGGTCGGAGGAGCGCAGGTATCGGAAAAGCACAGCGGTTTCGTGATCAATAAAGGCGGGGCTACGGCTGAGGATGTGAACCGTTTGATGCAGGAAGTATCGGACCGGGTATACCGGGCATTCGGTGTCAGGCTGGAGCCGGAAGTAAGAAGGATTGGGGAATTCAGGAACAGACGGGACGAAAGATAAGAGACACAAGAAAGAAAAGGCGGTATGAAATATGCGGATTGTAATTGTGACGGGCATTTCGGGAGCGGGCAAATCAACAGCGCTTAAGATGCTGGAAGATGTAGGATATTTCTGCGTGGATAATCTGCCGGTCCCGCTTCTGCCGAAATTTATGGAGATGCTGATCCTCCCGGGATCAGAATATACGAAGGTGGCGCTTGGAATTGATATCCGAAGCAGTCAGAAATTTGTACAGCTTCAGGAGACTTTGGAAAAGCTGAGAGAAAAGGGCGTAAAATTCGAAATCCTGTTTCTTGACGCTTCGGATCAGGCATTGATCAAACGGTATAAGGAGACGAGGCGGAGCCATCCGCTTGCCGGCGAGGGCAGGGTGGATAAAGGCATTGACGAAGAGAGAAGGCGGCTTGTGTTTCTGAAACAGCAGGCGGACTATATCATTGATACAAGCCAGATGCTTACAAGAGAGCTTCGCGCCGAAATCCATAAGATTTTTGTGGAGAACAAAAACTATAAAAATCTGTATGTGACGATCCTCTCCTTTGGATTCAAATATGGAATTCCCGGGGATGCGGATCTGGTGTTTGATGTACGGTTTCTTCCGAATCCGTACTATATTACGGAGCTGCGCCCGATGAGCGGAAATGATGCTCCGGTCAGGGACTATGTAATGAACAGCGAAACTGCAAGGATTTTTCTCGATAAACTGACGGACATGGTACAGTTTCTGATTCCGAACTATGTGGCGGAGGGAAAAAACCAGCTTGTCATTGCGATCGGGTGTACCGGAGGCAAACACAGGTCTGTTACGCTTGCCAACGCATTGTACTATGCCCTGGAACAGGAAGAAGGATACGGGCTGAAGATCGAGCACAGGGACATTGAAAAGGATGCCCGGGTGAAAGGAATATAAAGATGTCATTTTCAGGAAAGGTAAAGGAGGAACTGGCAGGACAGATAAGCAGCGCAAGACACTGCCAGATTGCAGAATGCGCGGCAATTCTGTGTTTTTCGGCCGGAGCATCTCTGGAAGAGGGGGAGCAGACATACTTAAGGCTCAGCACGGAAAATATTGCAGTTGCAAGAAAGTACTTTACATTATTGGAAAAAGCGTTTAATATAAAGGCTGAAATTTCTATCCGTAGAAATCAGGACAAAAAAAGTATTTTATATTTGATAACAGTAGGAGGCCGGAAACATACCGACAGAATCCAGCAGGCAGCAAAGCTTGTCAGGGAGCCAGAAAAACAGGCGGGATTTTCCGGAGTGAGCAGTCTCGTTTTCCAGAACGGGTGCTGCAAAAGGGCATTCCTTCGGGGAGCCTTTCTGACAGCGGGATCCATGAGTGACCCGCACAAATCTTATCATTTTGAAATTGTATGTGCGTCCGGGGAAAAGGCGACTCTTCTTCAGAAGATGATGCATGGCTTTGAGATGGACGCAAAAGTGGTGAAACGGAAGAAGTCGTTTGTCGTGTATTTAAAAGAAGGCACTCAGATCTCACTTGCACTGAATGTGATGGATGCGCCGGTTGCCCTCATGGAATTTGAGAACATCCGGATTCTGAAAGAGATGCGGAACTCGGTAAACCGTAAGGTGAACTGTGAAACCGCCAATATTCAGAAGACCGTGTCCGCTGCAGTCAAGCAGATGGAAGATATCGAATATATCAGAGATCATATGGGATTTGAAAAGCTTTCCGATGGATTGAGGGATATGGCCATGGCCCGTCTGCAGTATCCGGAAGCGACATTGAAAGAGCTTGGAGAGCTGATGCCGGAACCGGTTGGCAAGTCCGGAGTCAACCACAGGCTGCGCCGTCTAGGCGAAATTGCTGAGAAGTTAAGAAAAGCAAATGGAGTTCAAGGAGGTACAAAATGATTAAGAAACCATTGAAGATCAAATGTGACGACGGATTGGATGCAAGACCGATCGCTTTGCTTGTACAGGAGGCAAGTCAGTATGAAAGCCGTGTGTTCATTGAGATCGGCAGCAAGAAGATCAACGCGAAAAGCATTATGGGCATGATGAGCCTGAAATTAAGCGGGGGCGAAGATCTGACGGTGGTTGCAGAAGGCGTCGACGAAGAAGCAGCAGCAAATGGCATTGAGAAGTTCCTGGAACATGCAAGATAGTTCCGTGACATACATAGAAACAGGAGAGAATGAGAAGGGTGTTGCCGGTCAAGAAGGTTAACATCCTTTTCCTGTCGTTTCAGCAAACAGGCAAGAGGTTTTAGTAAAGGTGGCAGCAGGAGATGAAAAAGATTTTATTTATTTATAATCCCAATGCAGGAAAAGGGCTTTTGAAGCCGAAATTATCTGACATCGTGGATCTGTTCGTAAAAAGCGGATGTGAAGTTGTGATTTATCCGACACAGAGTTATCACGATGCATACAAAAAAGTCATGAAATTCAAAGAGGATTATGATATCGTCGTGTGCAGCGGCGGGGACGGAACACTGGATGAAGTTGTTACCGGAATGATGAAGCGGGGAAGCAGGATACCGGTCGGATACATTCCAACAGGTACGACCAACGATTTTGCGAACAGTCTTCATATTCCAAAAGATCTTTTGAGCGCGGCTGACGCAGCGGTCAACGGCAAGCCGTTTCATTGTGATATCGGCCAGTTCAACGATGATTATTTCGTGTATGTGGCGGCCTTCGGTCTGTTTACCGACGTCTCCTATCAGACGAAGCAGGAAATGAAGAACATGCTCGGACATCTGGCATACTTGTTGGAAGGTGCGAAACGGCTGTTTGATATTCCGTCCTATCATGTCAAGGTGACATACGATGAGACAGAGATCGAGGATGATTTTCTATTCTGTTCCGTGACAAATTCCAGATCCATGGGAGGGTTCCGCAATATGTTCGGCCACGAAGTGGAGTTTGACGACGGAGAATTTGAAGCAACCCTTATCAGATCACCGAAAAATCTTCTTGAGCTTCAGAGCATTGTCGCCGCTTTGATGAGCAAGGAGAAAAACTCCACCTATATTTATAATATCAAAGCAAAAACAATAACTTTTGAGTCCCTTGAAGAGATTCCATGGACGCTGGACGGAGAATTCGGAGGGGAATTTGACAGGGTACGGATCAAAAATAGACAGCAGGAACTGTGTATTATGGTTCCGGAAGAAAAGGCCGAGGAGCTGATTCATCATCCGTACGAAGAATTGTCTGAAAATAATGATGAAAATAACGAAAAAAAAGACTTGTATATTTCGGAAAAATAGTATACAATAAGCAAGTGAGGTAACACAGACGTGTTCTTCACTGGCACATGGCCCCCTGGTCAAGCGGTTAAGACGCCACCCTCTCACGGTGGAATCAGGGGTTCGATTCCCCTGGGGGTCATATCTTAGAGAAGTGGAGGAAAAATTATGTTGGTATCAGCAGCAGAAATGTTAAAAAAAGCAAAAGCAGGACATTATGCAGTAGGTCAGTTCAATATTAACAACCTGGAATGGACAAAAGCGATTCTGACAGCGGCAGAGGAGACAAAATCCCCGGTTATCCTGGGTGTGTCCGAAGGTGCCGGAAAATACATGACAGGCTTTAAAACAGTAGTTGGAATGGTTAACGGCATGCTGGAAGAGATGAAAATCACAGTTCCGGTTGCACTTCACTTAGACCACGGTACTTACGAAGGATGCCAGAAATGCATCGAAGCAGGTTTTTCTTCCATTATGTTTGACGGTTCTCACTACCCGATCGAGGAGAACGTAGCCAAGACAAAAGAACTTGCAGCCATCTGCAAGGAAAAAGGAATGTCTCTGGAAGCAGAGGTTGGTTCCATCGGCGGCGAAGAGGACGGTGTTGTCGGAGCCGGCGAATGTGCAGATCCGCAGGAATGCAAGATGATCGCTGATCTCGGCGTTGACATGCTTGCAGCCGGAATCGGAAACATTCACGGAGTATATCCGGAAAACTGGCAGGGACTGAGCTTTGAAACTCTTGATGCAATCCAGGAACTTACAGGCGATATGCCGCTGGTACTTCACGGAGGTACAGGTATTCCGGATGACATGATCAAAAAGGCAATCAGCCTTGGAGTGGCAAAGATCAATGTAAATACAGAATGCCAGCTTGTATTTGCAGAAGCTACACGCAAATACATCGAAGAAGGTAAAGACAAAGAAAAGAAAGGCTTTGACCCTCGTAAATTATTAAAACCGGGTACAGAAGCTATCGTTGAAAAAGTAAAAGAAAAAATGGAATTATTCGGCTCTGTTGGAAAAGCTGAATAATCGAAACAAGAGAATAAAAGGCATTCCACTTGTATGGAGTGCCTTTTTCTGTATAAAGAATATGGAGGAGAAAGCATGGAGGACAACAAAAAGGTGATCAATGTAGCAGAGATTTTCGGGGAAAATGTATTTAACGATACCGTAATGCAGGAGCGTCTGCCGAAGAAGATTTACAAAGAGCTGAGACGGACGATCGAAGAGGGAAAAGAACTGGATATTGCTACAGCGGATGTGATTGCCCATGAGATGAAAGAATGGGCAATAGAAAAAGGAGCCACACATTATACGCACTGGTTTCAGCCTCTTACCGGGGTCACGGCGGAAAAGCACGATTCCTTTATTTCTGCACCGATGGCGAATGGAAAGGTGCTGATGAGCTTTTCGGGAAAAGAACTGATCAAAGGGGAACCGGATGCATCTTCTTTCCCGTCAGGAGGACTTCGGGCTACATTTGAAGCCCGCGGATATACTGCATGGGATCCTACGTCTCCTGCGTTTGTGAAGAAAGACGAAAATGGATGCATTCTCTATGTTCCAACTGCGTTCTGCTCCTATACCGGAGAAGCGCTGGATCAGAAGACACCGCTTCTTAGATCGATGGAAGCGATTAATAAACAGGCACTGCGTTTTCTGCGTCTGTTCGGAAATACGACGTCGAAGCGCGTAAAACCGTCGGTCGGCATTGAGCAGGAATATTTCCTTGTAGACCGGCAAAAATATCTGAAAAGAAAAGATCTTGTATTTACAGGCCGTACACTTTTTGGAGCAATGCCTCCGAAAGGACAGGAGCTGGATGACCATTATTTCGGAAGCATCCGCGCCAGGATCGCGGCATTTATGAAAGAAGTCAATGAGGAGCTCTGGAGACTGGGCGTGACTGCAAAGACACAGCACAATGAAGTTGCTCCGGCCCAGCACGAGCTGGCTCCGATTTATGTAGAGTGCAACGTGGCGGTTGACCACAACCAGCTGATTATGGAGACGTTGAAAAAGGTAGCGGAACGGCAGGGACTTCACTGCCTGCTTCACGAGAAGCCGTTCGCAGGAGTGAATGGATCAGGAAAGCATGACAACTGGTCTCTGACAACCGATGACGGGAAAAATCTTCTGGATCCGGGAAAAACACCTCATGAGAATATTCAGTTCCTTCTGATGCTTCTCTGTGTGCTCAGAGCGGTAGACAGACATGCGGACCTTTTAAGAGAGTCTGCGGCAGATCCGGGAAATGACCACAGACTTGGATCCAGCGAGGCGCCGCCGGCAATCATCTCCGTCTTCCTTGGAGAACAGCTGGAGGATGTGCTGGAACAGCTTGTTATTTCTGGAAATGCGACACACAGTATTAAAGGCGGAAAGCTCCAGACAGGCGTTAAAGCGCTTCCGGGTCTGAATAAGGACGCGACAGACAGGAACAGAACTTCACCGTTTGCCTTTACAGGTAACAAGTTTGAATTTCGTATGCTCGGCTCCAGAGATTCTGCGGCTGCGCCGAATATCGTATTAAATACGATTGTGGCAGAGGCTCTCTGCGATGCCTGCGACATTCTGGAACAGTCGGAGGACTTTGAACAGGCTGTACATGATCTGATCAAGGAATATGCGACGGAGCATCAGAAGATTGTGTTCAACGGCAACGGTTATTCAGAAGAATGGGTAAAAGAGGCGGAAAGAAGAGGGCTTCCGAATCTTCCGTCCATGGTGGACGCGATTCCGGCGCTTGTAGCAGATAAAAACGTGGAAATGTTTGAAAAATTCCATGTATTTACAAGAGCGGAACTGGATTCCCGTGCGGAAATCAAATATGAAGCCTATGCAAAAGCGGTGAATATTGAAGCCCGTACGATGATTGATATTGCAAGCAAACACATTATTCCAGCGGTAATCCGCGGAACAAAGACGTTGGCTGAGACTGTCAACGCAGTGGTACAGGCAGGTGTAGACGCTGAGGTGCAAAGAGATCTTCTGGTTGAAACAAGCAGCCTCTTAAAAGAGGCAAAAGCAGCACTCACCACACTGGAGCAGGTGACACAGGAGGCATCCACCAAAGAAGAAGGGAAGGTACAGGCAGAATACTTCCACGAACAGGTAGTTCCGGCCATGGAAGCACTCAGAATTCCGGTTGACAGACTGGAAATGATTGTGGATAAGGAAATCTGGCCGATGCCGTCTTACGGGGATTTGATTTTTGAGGTATAAGAGATGAATCGAAGCGAATTTTTGAATAAACTGCGCGAAGCTCTCGAAAACGATCTGAATGCGCAGGCGGTTCAGGAGAATATCGAATACTATGATTCTTATATAAGAAGCGAGATAAAAAACGGCAGAACGGAGCAGGAGATACTGGATATGCTCGGCGATCCGTGGGTGATTGCCCGCACGATCATTAATTCCGCTGAAAATGAACGGGACTACTACGGCGGCACCTCCGGTGCCTACGGTTCCGGGCAGAGTATGTATACAGAAGAAGAGGAAGAAAAGGAGATCCGTCATCCGATTCTTCACCTGATGGGGATTGACACATGGTGGAAGCGACTCTTGTTTTTTGCCGGCCTCATCATTGTCTTTCTGATTATCGTATCGATTGTGACCGGCTTGATTGCTGCTGTGCTGCCATTTGCACTGCCGCTTTTGATTCTTATTCTCGTTCTCCGCATCATGGGAGGGCGATAACAAAAGAAAAGGAGGTACTGTCTGTGCGGCAGTACCTCCTTATTTCAGAAACTTAAAATAAAAGACCGATGGGGGAGCCACCGGTCTTTTGAGGGGAGTATAAATAATTAATAAGGGGTGTAGAAAGCCTGCTTTCTACAAAAGTTAGTATAATATAAGATAAAGAAAAAAGCAAGCAAAATGTTAAAAAATACTAAAGAATCGGAAGAAAATCTTATTTTTCCTGTCCACTTTTTGGAAAAACGCAAGTGTATAAACTAGTTTAAACCGAGCATACTAAAAGCGTACCATAATTCAATAAGGAGGACATGGAAATGGCAAAAAACTACAAAAACACAAATAATATGAACAAAAACAACAGCGAGAACAATTCTTACAGCTCTTCTTACGGAAATATGCACACTCAGAACAGCAAACAGACAGACCGTACGAAAAACGCTGCAAAAAACAAAAACACAAATAAGACAACAGACTGTCATACCAAGGACTACAGCGATTACAACAACAGCAACAGCAACTATTAGGAATATGGTCTCAGGAAACAGAATTTCCCCGCTTTCATCACTAAGAAAGCGGGGAGGTTTTTTTGTGGGGAGTCCGGAACGGCAGCATCTGGTAAAAAAAAGACTTTATTGACAAGCGGGCGGACAGCACGTAAGATATAGTAAGAAGAAAATCGGAAATGGAGAAGCAATATGCAGATAGAATACGTTGTACCGTGCCACTTCGGCCTGGAGGCGGTACTCAAAAGAGAGATCCGGGATCTCGGTTATGAGATTTCACAGGTGGAGGACGGAAGGGTGTCCTTTTACGGGGATGAGCTGGCATTGTGCCGGGCAAATCTGTTCCTGCGTTCCGCAGAGCGGGTCCTTCTGAAGGCGGGCGAATTTTCGGCGGGTACATTTGAAGAGCTCTTTCAGGGGACGAAGCAGATCCCGTGGGAGCAGTACATACCGGAGAACGGAAAATTCTGGGTCGCAAAGGCAGCATCGGTCAAAAGCCGGCTGTTCAGTCCGTCTGATATCCAATCTATCATGAAGAAAGCGATGGTGGAGCGGATGAAGGAACATTATCATAAGAACTGGTTCCCGGAAGATGGAAGTGAATATCCGGTGCGTGTCTTTATCAAGAAAGATGTTGTGACAGTGGGGATTGATACGACGGGAGAATCTCTGCACAAGAGGGGATATCGTCCGCAGAGCGGAAAGGCTCCGATTTCAGAGACACTGGCGGCGGCATTGATTCTGCTTACTCCCTGGAAGAGAGACCGGATTCTGGTAGATCCGTTCTGCGGAAGCGGGACTTTCGTGATTGAGGCAGCCATGATGGCGGCAGACATTGCGCCGGGAATGAACCGGGAGTTTACTGCGGAGAACTGGGGCAATCTGATCCCGAAAAAGCATTGGTATGAGGCGTCTACGGAGGCGCAGGACAGGATCAGACAGGATGTGACCGCAGACATCCAGGGATATGACATTGATGCGGAAGTCATCCGTACCGCCCGGAAAAACGCGGTAAACGCAGGGGTAGACCATCTGATCCACTTCCAGCAGAGGGCGGTCAGGGATTTGAGACATCCAAAGCCGTACGGATTTATTATTACCAATCCGCCTTATGGAGAACGTCTGGAGGAAAAGGAGACACTCCCGCAGATCTATCAGGATTTTGGAGAGAGCTTCCGCGGGCTGAAAGACTGGTCGGCCTATATGATCACAAGCTATGAGGACACAGAGCGGTGGTTTGGAAGAAAGGCGGATAAGAACCGCAAGATTTACAATGGAATGATCAAGACCTATTTTTACCAGTTTATGGGGCCGAAGCCGCCAAGAAGGAAAAAAGAGGAGCAGGGTGTATAAAAACAGGAGAAAGAAGGAAGAGTAAGATGAGCAGAATTGTATTTGCCACAGGCAATGCCGATAAGATGGTGGAGATCAGGGAGATTTTAAAAGACCTTGGCATGGAGATACTTTCCATGAAAGAGGCAGGGGTGAACCCGGAAATCGTTGAGGATGGATCTACATTTGAGGAGAACGCGCTGATTAAGGCGAGAGCAGTTCATGCGCTTCTGCCGGACGATATTGTGATGGCGGACGATTCAGGGCTTGAAATCGACTATCTGAACAAGGAGCCGGGCATCTATTCTGCCAGATACATGGGGGAAGATACTTCCTATGATATCAAGAATGGTGAACTCCTAAGACGTATGGAGGGTGTGCCGGATGAAAAGAGGACCGCACGGTTTGTATGTGCGATTGCAACAGTCTTTCCGGATGGAGAGGAGAAGACAACACTTGGTATAATCGAGGGCAGAGTCGGCTATGAAATCAAAGGTGAACACGGATTCGGCTATGATCCGATCTTTTACCTGCCTGAGTACGGATGCACTACGGCAGAGCTTCCGCCGGAAAAGAAAAATGAAATCAGCCACAGGGGAAGAGGGCTCCGGCAGATGAAGAAGATGATAGAGGAGAGATAGTGGATGAAAAAAAAGAAAATCCTGGTAGTAAGTGATACTCATAAAATACATACGAATTTCGAGAAGGTTCTGGAACAGGAGAAACCGGTAGACTTTCTCTTTCATGCAGGTGATGTTGAAGGAAGAGAGTGGGAAATTCAGTATGGAAGCGGATGCCCGGCCTACGTGGTAGCCGGAAACAATGACTTCTTTGGTGAGCTTCCGCCGGAAGTGGAAATACAGATGGAGACGCACAAGATTTTTATGACACATGGACATCATTATTTTGTATCCATGACTCTGGATCATCTCAGAAGAGAGGCAAGAGCAAGAGGAGCGGACATTGTTATTTTCGGCCATACACACAAGCCTTGTCTGAAGTTTGAAAAAGACATGATTATCATGAATCCGGGCAGCCTTACCTACCCTCGGCAGGAGAACCGGCTGCCGAGTTATATTGTTCTGGAGATGGCAGAAGACGGCACTGTGACGGGTGAAATCAGATATGTAGAAAAAAATGAAAAAAGTTGTTGACAAATATCAGGAGTTCATATATAATAATTTTTGTCGTCAGGAAAAAACAGATGAGACGAAAAAACGGGGTGTGGCTCAGCTTGGCTAGAGCGCCTGGTTTGGGACCAGGAGGCCGCAGGTTCGAATCCTGTCACCCCGATTCCTGGTAGAGACAGGAATCAATATTGCGATCTGCGGGTGTAGTTCAATGGTAGAACACCAGCCTTCCAAGCTGGATACGTGGGTTCGATTCCCATCACCCGCTTTCTTAAAGCAGGATATGCTTTAAGAACTATACAATGTGTCTGTAGCTCAGCTGGATAGAGCAACGGCCTTCTAAGCCGTAGGTCCTGGGTTCGAATCCCCGCAGGCACGTTTCATGGTGGATATAGCGCAGTTGGTTAGCGCGCCAGATTGTGGCTCTGGAGGCCCAGGGTTCGAATCCCTGTATCCACCCTAGTCCCAATATGGGCTGTTGGGCTATCGCCAAGCGGTAAGGCACAGGACTTTGACTCCTGCACTCGTTGGTTCGAATCCAACTAGCCCAGGTTTGAATTATATTATACGGGCGTGTAGCTCAGTCGGTAGAGCACTTGACTTTTAATCAAGTTGTCCGGGGTTCGAATCCCCGCACGCTCACTTTAGACAAGCAGTACTGCTTGTCTATTCTTTTATCTGAGGCCTTGCAAAATAAGGCCGGATTAATGTACGCGGATGTGGCGGAACTGGCAGACGCGCCAGACTTAGGATCTGGTGTCCATGACGTGCAGGTTCGATTCCTGTCATCCGCAGTCGCAAAAGCCCGAAATAGC
This sequence comes from Drancourtella sp. An12, assembly GCF_002160935.1. Lineage (NCBI taxonomy): Bacteria > Bacillati > Bacillota > Clostridia > Eubacteriales > Oscillospiraceae > Drancourtella > Drancourtella sp. An12. The sequence goes on from NZ_NFLO01000002.1 coordinate 253,563, forward strand.
GGGCTTTTTTATTTTGTGTTCTATAGTATTTCATATATTTTTCCCTTTGTTTAATTTAGTCATTTTCCAATTATTAGTGTGGTTCTTTTCTACCAGATTAGAATTCGTATGCGATGTGTCATAGAAGTTTTTTACTGTGTTTTCTGTTTTTCAGCTATTTCATTGCAGCTTTATGACAGGGTGATTAAAAACTAGTAAAGTATAGTAAAGATATAATCAAGTTTCAGCATTAATTGCTATTCAGAGGAAAGAATTTCTACATTTATTTCTTATGTATCATTTGAATAATAGCATCTTGTATAATTACATTAACGGTTAACCGGAAAATAAGCAGGAGGTAAGAGGAATATGGAAAACAGAGAATTTGTGACACAATGGGTAATTGATGCGGTAAAGAATGAATATCCGGAAGATATAGCACTGGTTGTTTCTCATACGACACTAAGAATAGATGATCAGGTAAAGGCAGTCAGCTATTTTGTCCCGATTACAGAAAGAGGATATCGTTTTGGGCGTACCTTTATTCTGGAAGGGGTAGGGTTTGATATCTGGGGAATTGACTGGGCGAGATTGGAAAAATTTGCTGAGTTGGAAGAATATAATATAACTTGTCTTGCAGATGGAGAAATTCTGTATGCCAGAACAGAAGAAGATGCTGAACGTTTTAGACAATTAAAAAGACGTCAGGCAGAAAATCTTTCAAATCCGGAGAAAATGAGGCAGTGTGCTTTGAGTTCTTATGAAAAAGCAAAGAATATTTTTGCGGAAATGATGTTTGCTGCGATAAGCGATGCGAAAATGTGCGCAGGTTATGTATTGGATTATCTGGCTCAGGCTATAGCTTTTTCTAATCATCAATATTTTAGAAAATCTCAGACCGATCAGATCGAAGAACTTACCGATATGAAAAAAGTCCCAAAGAGATTTCTTGAGTTATATCGCAATGTAATTGATGAGTCTGATGTGGAAGTTCAAAGAAAGTTGTGCCATGAGGCAGTGTGCGTTGTACGGGAGTTTCTGGAAAAGGAAAGTAATGTCGATAAAGATAGTTTAAATTACAATACGGACTTTCAGATGCTGGCTGACTGGTATGCGGAATTATCCTATACATGGCTGCGTATTCGATATTATTCCAGAAGGAATGATCCGGTTAAGACCTATATGTGGGGAATTTTGCTTCAGCAAGAGTTGAACATTGTATGTGATGATTTTGGAATAAAGAGAATGGGGCTTATGGAACATTATAATGTGAATCGATTAAATGAATTTGCTGACTATGCAGATCATCTGGAAGAGAAAATGCGAACTATTATTACAGAAGGGGGAGGAAAAATACACGAGTATAAGAGCATGGAGGAATTTCTTCATGAGATATAGAAATGCTCGGGATATTATTCCGGATCATTTACTTGAAGAACTGCAAAAATATGTGTCGGGAGAAACAGTGTATATTCCCCGTTCGCAGGAAAAGAAAAGATGGGGAGCGGTATCAGGGGCCCGTACCTATTATCAGGAACGGAATGAAAGAATCCGGGATAAATTTCATAATGGAGATAGTATAGATTCGCTTGCGGATGAATTTAAATTATCTACCGATTCCATCAGAAAAATCGTATACAAAAGATGTGATGATCATTCCGGGGTATAAAGGGGAAAAGTGACATTAAATCAGTGGATTATAAAACAGACGTAGGAGATACAGTAGTATGGCCACGTCTGTTTTTTTACATGGATTTTACGTTGGATTTACGCAAGAGAAGCACAGTTTTACATGAATTTAATGTAGATTTGACACGGATTACAGGGGCAATATGTTATTCTTTTTTTGTTGTAAAGTTTATATACTCAAACAGAAACTATAAATTGATTTTTCAGGAAAAGGGGTATATGATGAAAAGAGAAAAGCGCAGTAGAAAACAGATAAAAAACGATATGGTGGTTCGTTATTATTGCATGGAGACAAAAGTGGATGGGAATGCGAAGAAGGTATTTCACAGCGTTCCATACAGGAACTGCCGATAAGGAAAAGTGTACTGCAGAAAAGGAATGAAGGAGCGTATAGAATATATGGGAAGCGAATATATGAATCGAGAGCTTTCGTGGCTGAAATTTAATGAAAGGGTACTGGAAGAGGCGGAGGATAAGTCCGTACCGCTCTGTGAGCGTTTCACTTTCGTATCGATTTATCAGACGAATCTGGACGAGTTTTTTATGGTCCGGGTTGGTTCCCTGTACGACCAGACGCTGCTGCCTCAGGATATCAGGGACAATAAGACACAGATGTCTTCACAGGAGCAGATTGACGCGATACTTGAAGAGGTCAGAAAGCTGAATAAAAGGAAAGAAAAGGTATATCAGAAGCTGATTGAAAAAGTTGCAAAGGAAGGCGTTCGTCTGTACCGCATGGATCAGATTGAAGATGAGAAGAAGATGGAAAGATTCTTCCAGTCCGAGATTCTTCCGCTGATTTCCCCGACCGTGGTCGGCAGGAGACAGCCGTTCCCGTTTTTGAAAAATAATGAAATTTATGCGGTTGTTTCTCTGACGACAAAGAGCAGCAAGAAGGTCCGTCTTGGAATTGTACCGTGTGCAAGCAATATTTTCCAGAGGATGATTGAGATTCCGGGAGAAAAGGGATCTTATGTTCTTGGTGAAGATCTGATTCTTCACTTTGTATCCAAGGTATTTCCGGGATACAAGATTCAGGGTAAAGCGCTGATCCGTGTGACGAGAAATGCCGATATTGATGCGGATGCACTTTATGATGAGGATCTGGACTACCGGGAATTTATGGCGGATCTGATGAAGCAGAGAAGAAAGCTTGCTCCGATCCGGCTTGAGATGTCCGGAGATCTGGATATCGGAAGCATGCTGATGCTGGATAATTATCTGGGACTGGAGGAGAAGTATGTGTTCCATTCCGAAGTCCCGCTGGATTTCTCTTTTGTATTCCATATTCAGGATATGCTGAGAAAAAATGAAAGTCTGTTTTACGAAAAACGTACTCCGCAGAAGTCGCCGATGTTTCAGGATGGAAGAAGCATTATTGAGCAGATTAAAGAGGGAGATAAGCTCCTTTCCTATCCATATGAGTCAATCAGGCCGTTTTTGCGTCTCCTGACCGAGGCTGCGGAGGATGAGAACGTGGTTTCCATCAAGATGACACTGTACCGTCTTGCAAAGCAGAGTAAGGTGATTGAGGCGCTCATTGAGGCTGCGGAGAATGGAAAAGAAGTTGTTGTGCTTGTGGAGCTCCGCGCCCGCTTTGATGAGGAAAATAATATCGAGTGGTCCCGCCGTCTGGAGAATGCCGGATGCCAGGTTATTTACGGCCTGGACGGCTATAAGGTACATTCCAAGCTTTGCCTGATCACAAGAAAGACAGATAAGCAGTTTGAGTGCATTACACAGATCGGAACCGGAAACTATAATGAAAAGACGTCCAGACTGTATACAGACCTTTCCCTGATGACGGCAAATACCGATATCGGTATTGAGGCGGCAAAGGTATTCCGCGCCCTTGCAAAAGGGGAAGTGGTGGAAGACATGCAGCATCTGCTTGTGGCGCCGCACTGTCTGCAGAACCGGGTACTGGATATGATGGACGAGGAGATCGAACACGCAAAGAAGGGGGAACCGGCATACATCGGCATCAAGATGAACTCCCTGACAGACAAGAAGATCATCGACAAGCTGATTGAGGCTTCCTGCGCGGGCGTGAAGATCGAGATGATTATCCGTGGAATCTGCTGCCTGGTGGCAGGTGTGAAAGGAAAGACCGAGAACATTCGTATTATCAGCATTGTAGGACGTTTCCTGGAACATTCCCGGATTTATATGTTCGGTACGAAGGAACGGAGAAAATATTACATAGCATCTGCGGACTTTATGACAAGAAATACAGTCAAACGTGTGGAAGTCGCATCTCCGGTTTATGATCCGGCCATTCAGGAAAAGCTGGAATACATTTTTGACACGATGAATCGTGACAATCAGAAAGCGCGTGAGATGCATGAGGACGGTATGTACTATAGAGTGCATAATGACGAAGAGCCTTTGAATTCTCAGGAACGTCTGTACGAAGATGCATACAATAGATAGCAGTTTATGGAAGCTGTACGGACAAAGCCCGGAAAAGCCGGTGAAGCGTTTCTTTCTTCTTGACATGGACGGAAAAATTATGGATAATTTTATCGAAATGACAGGATGAGAAAGGAAGGGAGAGGCGTGATGCTGACAGAAGAGCTTCTGAAGGATGCCCTGCAATATGGGAAAGCATTTACCAAACTGGGCATGACAGCGCAGTATATTCCGCAGCTGCGGGATGTGAATAAATATTATCTTGGGGTCTGTACAATGGATCTGGACGGCAATGTGCTGGAAGCGGGAGATACGAGAATTCCGTTTACGATCCAGAGTATTTCCAAGCTGGTATCGCTGATTCTTGCGATCCGGGACTGTGGAGCGGATCATCTTTTCCATGAGAAGGTTGGTGTGGAGCCGACCGGAGACCCGTTCAATTCCATTGTAAAGCTGGAGACAAAGACCCGCCCGTTTAATCCGTTTATTAATGCGGGAGCCATTACTGTGGCAAGCTGTATCAAGGGAAAGGATGCAGATGAGAAATTTGAGCGTTTTCTGGAGTTTACGAGGAAACTCTGCAACAACGAGGAAATCAGCCTGAATCAGGCCGTTTACGAGTCTGAGAGAGAGACTGGAGACCGGAACCGGGCTCTGGCGTATTATCTGAAGGCATCCGGGATTCTGGAAGGTGATGTGGAGGAGTGTCTGGACTTTTATTTCCGGATGTGCTCGGTCAATGTGACCGCTCACGATATTGCGTACATGAGTCTGGTGCTTGCCAATCATGGTGTGGATCCGCTGGATCAGGAAGAGCTGATCGAGCCGCAGTATGCGAAGGCGATCCGCGCGCTGATGCTGACATGCGGGATGTATGACGGCTCCGGCGAATTTGCCATGACAGTCGGATTTCCGGCAAAGAGTGGTGTCGGTGGAGGAATTGCAGTTCCTCTTGTAGACCGGATGGGAATCGGCGTATTCGGCCCTGCCCTGGATGAAAAGGGAAACAGTGCCGGAGGCATTAAGATCCTGGAATACTTGTCCAACAAGATGGGGATCTCGCTGTTTTAGACAATCGAAGAAGTGAAAGAAAGAGTGAGAGCGTGATGTGTGAAAAGCATGACGCTCTTTTGTGTAAAACGCACAAAGATTCGCAAAACATGCAATAAGCAATAGGAAAAAATGAAAATATGATATAATTAAAACAATAGAAAGACTATTTTCTTTTGAAGGGAGGGAAAAGTATGAGGAGCAAAAGGAAATGGAGACTGATCTGGGCTCTCATGTTAATGATGGCAGTTCTTCTGGCTGGATGTCAGTCTGAGGATAAGACGACGAAAGAGAAAGAGCCGGATCCAAAGAAGACCGAAGTAAAGGAAGAGGAAGTCAGCGCGGAAGCAAAAGCAGTGATTGAGGCCATGATGACAGGCCCAAATGCAGATCTTCTGTTCACGCCGTCCGCAGTGGGAGAAGGAGTAGACATTACACAGGCGCAGGAGAATACGGGAGAAACAGCAGGAGAGAATGCCTCTGTCATGGAAAACTGGGAAGACAAGATCGGGGACTATTTTACGGAAAACGGCATGCAGGATTTTCTCACTTCAGGCCCGGCTATGAAATTCCTTCTGATGGCAGAGGAAGAGGGAACCAAGCTCCAGGTAAAGGAGATAACGCTGGAAGACAGAAGTGAATATACAGAGACTGTCCATGTCCAGTATATGCAGGGCGGCAGAGAGGAAGAAGCGGGATTTACATTTACCCGCGATTCAGACGGGAAAATCACTCAGGTGACGGAAGATGAAAAGTTGGCGGCAACGCAGATGCGGATTTATGAACCAAGAGAAATCAGCCGGGAAGACTTTCTTTCTGCCTATGCAAAGCAGGAGAGTATTCCTGTGGAAGAAGCACCGGCCGAGGTAGAAAACCAGCGTAAGTTTTTACTGGCATACTACGGAATAAAGGCAGAAGACTGTAATATTGTATATGAAGAACGGACGAAAGATAAGAATGTCGGAGATGACCTGATTCTGACAGCTACGATTTACACAGAAATGCTGGTGGATAAAGAGAGCGGCGAGTATGTATCGTATGGTATGCCGGCATCCACAGAAACACAGCTTCGAGGTGATATTGAAATATTAGGAGGAGAAGATAATTTGACATCATCGGCATGGATGATACAAAATGGGGCAGTTGAAGTTAATGTCAATGATACTGTATATTTCCAGACAGATGGAACAAGAGAATTTACGAAGAAGGATATAGAAAAGACAGCAGAGAACAGTTATCGGTACACCATTAACGATACAATTGTATTCACCTATCCTTTATAATTAAGAAATAAAAAAACGGGGATGCATGAAGCATCCCCGAAATTTTTGTAATTAGATGGTATCACCACGTTTGATATAACCAGGGTTCTCAGGTGTTCCAATCAGATTGGAAACGTGGCGGATACTGGAATTTTTGTCTACGACATAATTTTCTACCGTAATATCCTTACCGATGGATGCGCCAGGAAGGATCACGCTGTTTCTTACAACGGCGCCTTTCTTCACTACGCAGCCACGTCCGATTACGGAATTCTCAACGGTTCCTTCGATCAGACAGCCGTTTGAAACAACAGAATTTTTCACAGAAGCTGTCTCGAAGTACTGTGTCGGGCAGGAATCGTTTGTTCTTGTATAAATCGGCCAGTTCTTTTCAAAGAGATTCTGTGCCGCTTTGAAATCGATCAGATTGATATTTGCATTGTAGTAACTCTTGAAGTCTGTAATAGAAGCAAAAAATCCATGATGGGAAACTCCGCGTACATCCAGTTCGCCGCACTCAAAATTAACGATCTGAGACAAGGTGTAAATGGAGGAGAGCTTTTTCGCTTTTGCAATCAGTTCAAGGAAAAGCTCTTTCTTCATAACATAGGTATCCATGAAGATGTTGCGGTTTTTTGCGTTTCCGTTGTTCGGCTCGATAGAGAGCACACCTTTTTGTTTGTTCAGATTCAGAATATCGCATTTTAAAAACTCGTCTTTTGCGGTATCTACTGTGTGATAGAGCAATGTAATATCGGCTCCGGAATCAATGTGATTCTGAAGCAGAGTGTCGAAATTCTGGGAATAAACCATGTAGCTTGGCGCAAGGATCACATATGGATACGGAGCGTTTTCGATACATTCCAGATTTTCACGATATGCTGCGATATCTGTGTTGTAAACATCATTTTCACCGTTGTATTCAGAGAACAGTGTGAGAAGTTTGCCTCTCTTGGAGTTCAGGTTGTAGTGACGGCCTGTTCCAAGATGTTCTACCAGTGAACGAGGTTTTCTTCTGATATATACATGAATGTGGTCAATTCCGCTGTTTGTCATGTTTGAAATCGGAAAATCAATGACGCGGTATCTTCCAAGGAAGGAGAATGCTCCGATCGGACGGTATACAGTCATTCCGTCAACCCCGATATGATTTCCGGCAAAATTTACAATTCCAAATGCTCTGCTCATATTATTCAGCCCCCTTTACGTTTTTCGCCACTAATTCGATGTGTTCGCTGTCAGCACTTCCGACAACAGCATCTTTTCCGATTTTAACACCGTCTGCTACAAGAGAGCGGACAACAGTCGCACCTTCTGCGACTTCTGCATCCGGCATGAGAACACTGTCGATCACTTTGGCACCGGCACCGATACGTGCACCTGTAAACAGAACAGAGTTTTTAACTGTTCCGTCGATTATACAACCCTGTGTAATGAATGCACGCTGAATATCTGCATCAGGACCTACATAATGAGGGAGAGTGGTTGCGTCTTCGGTATAGATCTTCCAGGAAGAATCGTTCAGATCAAGTTCATTGTGAGCGTCAAGAAGATCCATATTTGCTTCCCAAAGAGAATCGATAGTTCCGACATCTTTCCAGTAGCCCTTGAATTTATAAGCGTACAGACGCTTCTCGTCAGCAAGAAGCTGAGGAATAATATCCTTTCCGAAATCGTGGTTGGAATCCGGATCTTTCGCATCGGCGATCAGCATTTTGCGTAGAAGCTTCCAGTTAAAGATATAGATTCCCATGGAAGCAAGCGTGCTCTTCGGATGCTCCGGTTTCTCTTCAAATTCGTAGATACGTCCGGTCTCGTCTGTATTCATAATACCGAAACGGCTGGCTTCTTTTAATGGAACTTCGATTACGGCGATGGTCGCGTCGGCATTGCATTCTTTGTGGTAAGCCAGCATCTTTGCATAGTTCATCTTGTAGATGTGGTCTCCGGAAAGGATCAGGAGATACTCCGGAGAAAAGGTGTCGATAAAATCGATGTTCTGTGAAATCGCATCAGCGGTTCCCCTGTAAACATCCAGGTTCGCATCGGCTTTTTCACGAGGCGGCAGTACATAAACACCGCTGTTTTTTGCATCAAGTCCCCAGCGGCGGCCTGCTGCAACATAGCTGTTCAGAAGAATGGATTCGTACTGAGTTAAAACCCCTACAGTATCAATGCCGCTGTTTGCACAGTTGCTTAAAGGGAAATCGATGATACGGTATTTTCCACCGTATGAAACGGCAGGTTTTGCTACTTTTGTGGTAAGCTCATGCAGACGGGTACCTCTCCCACCAGCTAAAATCATTGCTAACATACTGTTTTGCTTCATTGTGAGTCCTCCCTTTTCTTTTGCTCTGCAACTATTATACAATTTTATTGGAATTCTTTCCATAATTTTGTGCAAATAAATGGAAAAAATATAAAAGAGTTATGAAAAAATACTGTCCAAAAGGCTGTCCACTCCGATTGTTTGTGCAGGTTTCCTTGTGGAAGGAAAATAGAGGAGATATAATGACTATGAATGGACTTCGAGAGTTTTACTGGAAAGCAGAAAATGAGGAGGCAGAAAACCGTGAGAAAAAGAAAATTATGGGCAAGAAGAGCGGGGGCTCTTCTGACAGCGGCAGCAATTACCGCATCGTTGTGCGTTCCAAATGTTCTGGCAGAAGAACCGCAGCAGACTGCACAGGAACAGACCGCACAGAGCACAGAGACGCAGACGGCGGAAGTGCAGAGCATGGAGACACAGCCGGAAGCTGAGACAAGCACAGAAGCAAAAACGGAAGCAGACCCGGTTGCGGAGACAAAACCGGATGCCGAGCCGGGAACTAAGGCACAGCCGGAAGAAATGCAGAACACGGAGACGCAGACGGACAGTGCAGAAGCACAGCAGACAAAGGAAAGTGCGGAAGTACAGAAAGAAGAAGCTGAGGCAGAGCCGGAGACTGCGGAAAAAGAAACAGAAGCGGATGCGGCAAAAGCGGCAGCAGCTGCTGATGAGACAACAGAGACGACAGAGGAAGCAAAAGACGGACAGTACGACACGACAAAACCGGTAATCGAAAAGGTAGAATTTCCGCAGCAGGGACAGACACTGACGACGAAAGATACGTTGAAGTTTTATGTATATGCGTATGATGCAGACAGTGAAATTGCATATGTGTCAGCAAATGCATATTTTCAGTACGGCGATAATTCAGGAAGTTCTTCAGGGCTTAGTTTCACCTATGATGAGGAAAAACAGTGTTATGTAGGAGAGTTAAGTCTTGAGGATGTCAATGCGGACAGTGGAAACATTATTTCCATAAGGGTAGTGGACAATGCCGGAAATTACGTGGAGATGGACAGCTATTCCGATACGGGTGAGCCATTGTACGCCTTTTCTTTCCAGAAGGATGAGGTGGACTATGCAGTGAAAAATTTCGTTCTGGATCAGCAGGGACAGACATTAAAAGATGGAGACACTGTTTCCGTTTCGTTTGATGTTGAACCTTCGATGGAAAGTGATCCGGGCAATATCTGCGTCAGATTCAAAAATGAAACGGCAGGCTACGGGACAATTCTTCTTTGGACTTCTCTGAATACACAAACCGGAAAATATGAGGGAAGTACTCAGATTTACAATCCGTCGGCAGGCAAATGGGTTCTGGATCAGGTCGGAATGTCAAGAGTCGGAGAGATGGCAGCTTTCCAGCTGGAAAATCCGGAGAATTTCTGGTTCAATACAGAAAAGATAGAGGAAGTCGTCAATGACAAAGAGTCGCCGGTGATCACATCCATTAATCTGGACAAAAACGGAGAAGTGGTAGAAAGCGGAGATACAGTTACGATTACTGTTAAGGCGGAGGATAACGTTGGACTGGATGAGTTCAGCGGTTATGCATATATGTCGCCAGATCAGGATATTGATGGTGGAAGCCAGTATGTCAGCCTTAACTATGATAAGACGTCCGATTCCTGGATTGGTACGTTTGAAATTGATGAAAATACATATCCATGTGAATGGTATTTGAATTCGGTATTCATTTCCGATCTGGCAGGCAACTTGACCAATATCGGAGATTATCGACCGGATTTTTACAGTACACAGCCATATTATGTACAGGTAGTCAACAAAGAGACATTTGTAAATAAGACTTACGACGGACGCATCACATTTTTGGTATTAAATGAGGATGGCGACTGGGAAAGTATAAGCGAAGTTGAAAAAGAAAATCTGGAAAAACGTGCGACCTTCAAAGAGTCCGGAATTGAGATTCCGGCAGCGAACCATTCATACCAGAGTGCGAAGCAGACAGGATGGATAGACGCTTACGGAAATCAGGTAGATGAAAATACGACTGTGACAAGCAATATTTCTTATATGACTGTTTATGCTAAATATGACAAGAGTCCGGTTCGAATTTCAAAAGAATATCTTGATTCGGAAGGGGAGACGGTATACAGTGGCGATGAGTTACTTTTGCTCCCGGACGGCAGCACATACGGTGATCTGAAAAAATATGTGGAGACAATCCCTGCCCCTTCTGACAGCTATACAAAGTTGAAGTTCCAGGGATGGATGCTCAATGTATCAAAGAACGATGATGAGATACTTGGACCGTCGGAATCCGTGATGCTGACGGCGGATTATGATCAAAATACATATACGATCTGGTTCCGGTACCTGAATAACAAGGGTGAATGGACAGACGTAAGCAAGCTCTTTATCTATGAGGACGGAGCGACATACGGCGATCTCTACAAAGAGGGATACGCATATATGCCGGCGGATGCATCTGAAGACCTCAAGATGGAAAACTGGGAAATTTCCAAACAGATCTTAGACAGTTATCCGGAGGATCAGGAACTTCCGGTAGACGGCGTACTTGGACGTTCACTTACCGTTACGGCAGATTATGGAGATAAAGCGGTTGCGGTTGTCTATGTAAACTATTACAGTGAAGATGGAAGAGCTGTGACAGATCACTATACGGATATAGTGGACAAGGGAACGAAGAAACAGGTACTTTTTGACAAATATGTACCAAAGACGCCGGAAACTTATCCGGGACTGAAATTCACAGGATGGGATCTGGAATTTCCGGATACAACAATAGAGTCCAGCGGTACATCGCTGAATGCTTATGCGGAATATTCAAATTATATCATTCGCTTTATCATCGATGACAGATATGCAGAAGGCGACTGGTCATATTCATATTATGGTGAAAAAGAGTTTGACTTCATTCAATGCATTGTTGCAGAGGAAGGAGATGTGATTACACTTCCGACAGAGTTTGAAGGCTATGAAAATGTAAAATGGCTCAATGCATGGCCGGAAGACGGAAAAGTTACGGTAGAAGAGGATATCACATTCCGCGGATATGGAGAAAAGACAGCAACAGATCCATCCGACCCGGAAAAACCGGTAGATCCGGAAGAGCCGACTGATCCGGAAAAACCAGTAGATCCGGAAGAGCCATCTAATCCGGAAGAGCCTTCCAAACCGGAGGAACCGTCGAATCCGGGTACAGAAATTCCGGCAGATACCGTGGATTCTGTTATGCAAGAAATCAAAGGAGCTTCCACTGGTTCAACAGTACAGGTAGATATGGGTAATGCGACTGTTCTTTCCAAGAAAATTCTGGAAGCCGCAAAGGGTCAAGATGTGAATATCCAGCTCAACATGGGATCCTATACATGGACAATCAACGGAAAAGACATTAAAGCTTCTGATCTGAAAGACATTGACATGAAGGTAACCATGAATACTGATGCAATTCCAAGCAGTGTCGTAAAGAAACTTGCAGGAGACAATCCGACCATGCAGCTTTCACTGGCGCATGAGGGAGACTTCGGATTCCAGGCAAAACTGACACTCAATGTAGGAAGCCAGTATGCAGGAAAATTCGGAAATCTTTACTACTATGACAGTGATGGAAAACTGGTTTACATTAACAGTGGAAAAGTAGCAGAAAGCGGAAATGTATCTCTGACATTCAGTCATGCATCCGACTATGTGGTTGTACTTGCTGACCAGCAGTACATCAGCAATGGTGACGGACAGACCGGAGCATCCAATACCTCCGGAAATGAAGGAACCAATCAGGGACAGTCAGGAGCAGATGTTGTCAAAACAGGAGACAGCGCTCCGACTGTAACACTTCTGATTGTGATGGGTGCAGCTGTTGTAGTCATCGCAGGTGCAGTGATCGTGAAAAAAAGAGGATCTGCAAAATAATATAAGGTAAATTGAATTGACCGCCGCAAGGAGAAGGGAAAACCCCCAATCCTGCGGCGGTCTTTTACGGTCTGAAATAACAAATCGAGCAGGACAACGCATAAAATAAAAGAAAAACCGATAAAGTGTCATATAGCCATGTGAACCGGGAGGAAGAAAAATGGAATTACACTTGCTTGAGCTTTTGTCGGAATACGGATATTTCGGAATGTTCCTGCTGATTATGATCGAAAACCTTTTTCCACCGATTCCGTCCGAAGCAGTGCTGTCGTTTGGCGGATTTCTGACGGAACATACAGAACTGAATCTACAGGGGATGCTCATCGCAGCGACGGCAGGATCACTGGCAGGGGCGGTGATTCTGTACTGGGCAGGGAGGATCATACCACTGGACCGGCTGGATCATGTTCTGTCAAACAGATTGATCAGGAAAGCAGGCTTCAAAGAAGGAGACATCAAAAAGACACTGAAATGGTTTGACAGGCACGAAAACAAAGCGGTCCTCCTTGGAAGATGCGTACCTGTCATACGAAGCCTCATCTCCATACCGGCAGGCATGACCAGAATGCCCTTTGCTCAATTTCTGTGCTACACAGCCATCGGAAGCGGAATCTGGAATCTGCTTCTTCTCGGTCTCGGGAAAAAGGCCGGAAGCTCCTGGTACAAAATCACACAGATCTTTGATCAATATCAGGCAGCTATCATCACACTGATTGCGGCTGCAGCCATCTACTTTATTGCATCCAAATTAAGCACAACAAAGAAAAAAGACTGATTTTTTTCATTGGGGACAGGTTCCGGTGCATCGGAACACGTCCCCAATGTTACGTTCCCGATATTGACATTGGTGAATGATGAGCATACAATAGTTGTATATACAAGTATTTGGAGGTGTGGGATGTGCTGAGGAGAATTTTTTCTTATATGGGGAAGTATAAGAAGTATGCTCTGCTGGCGATTTTGTGCGTGACGGCGGAATCGTTGTTTGAACTCATTGTGCCGCTGATTATGGCGGACCTGATTGATGTCGGTGTGGTGAACGGGGACAGGCATTATATTTATATGAAGGGATTTCAGATGGTTATCTGCGCGTTGCTTGCATTGTTTCTGGGGATCGGAAGTTCGCGGTTTTCGGCTCTTGCCGGCCAGGGGCTTGGAGCGGAGCTGAGGAAAGCGGAATATGAGAGCCTTCAGGGATTTTCGTTTGCGAATATTGATCATTTCAGGGTGTCGTCGATCGTGACGAGGCTGACAAGTGATGTGACCAATATCCAGAATTCGGTATCTACGGGACTTCGGCCTTTCTGCCGTGGGCCTGTAATGCTTGTAGCTGCAACGGCGGTCGCATTTTCCATCAATGGGAAGCTTGCACTTGTGTTTCTTGTAGCGCTTCCGATTCTGGCGGTGCTTCTGTTTTCTATTGTGAGTCATGTTCAGCCGTTGTATACGAAGATGCAGACGGCTATTGATCTGGTAAACCGGATTATTCAGGAGAACCTGACGGCGATTCGGGTGGTGAAAGCGTACGTCAAAGGGGAATACGAGACGGAGAAGTTTGATGAGGTAAACAGGAATCTGAAAACCCAGTCGGAAAAAGCGTTCCGTCTGGCGGCGCTGAATATGCCGGCCATGCAGATTGTGATGTACGGCACGATTCTGAGCCTCATCTGGTTTGGTGGCAGGATGATTCAGGTCGGCGGAATGCAGGTCGGGGAGCTGACAGGTTTTCTAAGCTATGTTATGCAGATTTTGAATTCTCTGATGATGATTTCCAATGTGTTTCTGATGATGACCCGTTCCATGGCATCGGGAAGCCGTATTCTGGAGATCATTGATGAAAAAGTGGATATTACCGACCGGGAAGCGGAAGACCACGAGGTAGAGCGCGGCGAGGTTGAGTTTGACCATGTCTACTTTCAATATAGAAAGGACGCACCGGAATATATTCTGTCGGATGTGTCTTTGAAAATCCCGGCAGGCAGTACGTTTGGAATTATCGGTCAGACCGGTTCAGCGAAATCAACGCTGATTCAGTTGATTCCTCGTCTTTATGATGCGACAAAAGGGGAGGTCCGGATCGATGGAATTCCGGTGAAAAAATACAAGGTGGAGCATCTGCGGGACGCAATTGCCGTGGTGCTTCAGAAGAATACGCTTTTTTCCGGCACCTTGATAGAAAACCTGCGGTGGGGCAAGGAAGACGCCACGATGGAAGAGATTGAACAGGCCTGCCGTATTGCCTGTGCGGATGAGTTTATCGACCGGCTTGCAGACGGTTATGAGACGGAAATGGGGCAGGGCGGTGTCAATGTGTCAGGCGGACAGAAGCAGCGGCTTTGTATCGCACGGGCGATTCTGAAGCGGCCGAAAGTACTGATACTGGATGATTCAACGAGTGCTGTGGACACGGCAACCGAGGCGAAAATCCGGACGATGTTAAAAGAGGAACTTCCGGAGATGACGAAGATCATCATCGCCCAGAGGATTTCCTCTGTGCGTCATGCAGACCAGATCCTGATTCTGGATGACGGGAAGGTGTCGGATATCGGTACTCACGAAGAACTTCTGGAAAGAAATGAAATCTATCAGGAAATTTATGAATCTCAAAAGGAAGGAGCGGAGCTTTAATGGCAAGATATCTGGGATATAAAAGACCAAAAGATCTGAAGCGGACAATGGGGCATTTGATGCACTATCTTGGCGGACACAAGTGGATGTTCCTTCTGGTGGCGGTGCTTGTGCTGATCAGTACCGGAGCCAATATTCTGGGGACGTATCTGCTGAAACCGGTTATCAATGAATTTATTCTTCCGGGGGATGTGAAAGGGCTTCTGGCGGCGGTAGCGGGTATGGCCGTCCTTTACCTGTGCGGTGTGGCGGCAACATTTGGCTACAACCAGCTGATGGTCATCACGGCACAGAAGGTCATCAAGGAAATCCGGCAGGATCTTTTTGCCCACGTGCAGAAGCTTCCACTGAAATATTATGATGCCCATACTCACGGAGAGCTGATGAGCCGGTTCACCAATGACGTAGACACAGTGCAGGAGGCGATGAACAGCAGCTTCGCCATGCTGATTCAGAGTTTCCTTATGCTGGCGGGAACGATTACCATGATGCTGGTATTAAGTGTACGGCTGACGCTGATTGTCGTGGTTTTTCTGCTTTTGATGGCTGCCTTTATCAAGTTTAACGGCAGCAGAAGCCGGAAATACTTTACAAGGCAGCAGGAGGAGATCGGAAAGATCAATGGATTTGTAGAAGAGATGGCGGCGGGCCAGAAAGTGGAGAAAGTGTTCAACCACGAGAAGGCTGATTTCAAGAAGTTCTGTGAGATGAATGAAAATCTCCGGAGGGAATCGACGAATGCCCTGACTTTTGCCGGAATGATGGTGCCGACAATTGTAAGCCTTTCCTTCGTGAATTATGCGGTTTCGGCCTGTGTGGGCGGGCTCTTTGCCCTGTCCGGACTATTGGATATCGGCAGCCTTTCTTCCTATCTCGTCTATGTGCGCCAGAGCGCCATGCCGATGAACCAGTTTACACAGCAGGTGAATTTCCTGCTGGCGGCCCTTTCCGGTGCGGAGCGGATTTTCCAGATGATGGAGGAAGAACCGGAGATTGATGAAGGAACCATCACCCTCTGCAATGTAAGAAGAGAAGGGGATGTTCTGGTGGAATGTGAAGAGAAGACGGGAGAATACGCATGGCGGGAAGAGAAGGAAGATCAGGTGGTGCTCACACCGCTGAAAGGCGATGTGCGTTTTGACAATGTCGTATTTTCCTATGTGCCGAATAAACGGATTCTGAATGGAATTTCGCTCTATGCAAAACCGGGACAGAAGATTGCCTTTGTGGGATCGACCGGAGCGGGAAAGACGACGATTGTCAATCTGATCAACCGGTTTTATGAGATCGAGAGCGGAATGATCACGTATGACGGGATTGACATCCGCAAGATCCGGAAAGATGACCTGCGAAGATCTCTTGCAATGGTCATTCAGGATACCCACCTGTTTACTGGAACGATCGCAGACAATATCAGGTATGGAGATCAGGAAATCACGGATGAGGAAGTCCGGGACGCGGCAAGGATCGCCAATGCGGATTCTTTTATCCGGAAGCTCCCGAAAGGATATGACACGATGCTTTACGGGGACGGCAGCAACCTTTCCCAGGGCCAGAGGCAGCTCCTTTCCATTGCGCGTGCAGCGGCCGTCAAGCCGCCGGTTCTTGTACTGGATGAGGCAACCAGTTCCATCGATACGAGAACCGAGCGTCTGATTGAAAAGGGAATGGATGCCATCATGGAAGGGCGGACCGTGTTCGTCATCGCCCACCGCCTTTCTACGGTACGCAATTCCAAGGCGATTATGGTACTGGAAAAAGGAGAGATCATTGAGCGGGGAAATCACGAGGAACTTCTGGAACAGAAAGGCCGTTATTATCAGCTTTATACAGGACAGTTTGAACTGGAGTAGATGGAAAATGGAAAAAAGTAAGATCAGAGAACTATGGTTTCAGATAAATGCTGCCAGGAGGGCAGCGCTTCGGCCGTATTTTCAGGAAATCGGCCTGAAAGTAGGGCAGGGACAGCCAAGAATTTTGAATTCTCTCAGAAAATATGGTACTATGACACAAAGAGAACTTGCAGACCGGTGTTTTGTGGATGTCACGACGATTTCCAGAACGGTGGACCGGCTTGTAAAAGCGGGGCTTCTGAGAAAGGAGATCGATCCGTCCTGCCGCAGATCCTGTCTGATCAGTCTGACCGAAGAGGGCAGGGAAAAGGCGGAGCAGGTGAAGGAGATTTTTGAAAAAGGGGATGAGATCTGGTGGGAAGCGTTTGACGAGGAAGAGCTGGAAACTTTTTACCGTCAGCTTCAGAAGATGGAAGAAAGTCTGAAAGGAGAACAGACAAAATGAAAACGCTTTATACAAGATGGGGAAAAGACCTGGATACGGAGCATGTTCTTTCAGAGTATCCAAGACCTCTGATGCGCCGAAAAAGCTATATTAACCTGAACGGATACTGGGATTACCGGATCTGCCGGGAATCCGGGAAGCGTCCGCCTGCCTCCTTCGAAGGAAAGATTCTTGTCCCGTTTTCGCCGGAGAGTGTTCTGTCCGGTGTGAAGCGGAGACTCCGCCCGGAGGAAACACTCTGGTATCACCGGACGTTTGAAAATCCGGCGCAGTCGGGGGAACGGATTCTGCTGCATTTTGGTGCGGTCGATCAGATGTGTGTCGTGTATATAAATGGAAGGCGCGCCGGCTGTCATAAAGGAGGATATCTTCCCTTTACCGTTGATGTTACGCGGTATCTGAAAGAAGGGGAGAATGACCTCTGCGTCCGGGTACGCGATATATCGGACCAGAGCTGGCATGCGAAGGGCAAGCAGAAAATTCAAAAAGGCGGTATGTTCTATACGGCTCAGAGCGGAATCTGGCAGACAGTATGGATGGAGGCAGTGCCGCATAATTATATTGAAGAGATCAAGTGCCGGCCGTTTTATGACACCGGGGAAGTGGAGATTACCGTATTTGCCAATGTGGCAAAGAAGGCAAGGATTATTCTGGAGGGAAGAGTCTGTGAGGCCGGAACGAATGAACCTGTCCGGATCCGGTTAAGGGAAAAGCGGAGCTGGACACCGTGGGATCCATATCTGTATGAGTTTGAAGTACGGATGGGAAAAGACAAGGTGAAAAGCTACTTTGCGATGCGTTGCATCACGGTGGAAAAGGATCCGAAAGGCATTCCAAGGATCTGCCTGAACCACGAGATTCTGTTCCAGAGAGGACTTCTGGATCAGGGGTACTGGCCGGACGGGCTTTATACAGCGCCGTCCGATGAGGCGATGATTTTTGATATCAGTCAGGCGAAAAATCTCGGCTATAACATGCTCAGGAAGCACTGCAAAATCGAGCCACAGCGCTGGTACTATCACTGCGACCGTCTGGGAATGCTGGTGTGGCAGGATATGGTTAACGGAGGAGAAGCGTACCATCACTGGTATGTGACTTACGGGGCGACTGCCATGAGTATCTGGCACATTACGGTCACGGACAAGGTAAGACGGCTTCTGTCCAGAAAGAGTGAAAAAGGCCGGGCAGAGTTTGAACATGAGATGAGACAGACAGTACGCACACTCTATGGGCATCCGTCCATCGTCCTTTGGACGCTGTTTAACGAAGGATGGGGACAGTTTGATACAAAAAGGCTTACAAAGGAATTGAAACGTCTGGATCCGACCCGTCTGGTAGATGCGGCCAGCGGCTGGTTCGACCAGAGATGCGGGGATGTGCGGAGTACCCACAACTATTTCTTCCGGCTGAAAGTGAAGACGGAGAAAGAGCGGGCTTCCATTCTGTCGGAATTTGGAGGATTTTCCATGAGAGAAAAAGGGCACAGTGCGTGCCCGGCAATATACGGATACCGGATTTTCCCGGGGAAGAAGAGCCTGTGCCATGCCTATGAAAAAATCTGGAAAGAAGTCAGAAATCTGGAGCGAAAAGGGCTGTGCGCGGCTGTCTACACGCAGCTGTCGGATATTGAAGAAGAAGTAAACGGGCTGTGGACCTATGACAGGGAAGTATTAAAAATCAAGGATTAGAAGGAGGAACGGACCGATGAGAATCATCAACTTTGGATCGCTGAATCTGGATTATACCTACACGGTGGACCATATTGTGGAGCCGGGGGAGACACTGGATACAGCGGAGCGAAAGATTTTCTGCGGCGGTAAAGGGCTGAATCAGTCGATTGCCCTTGCAAGGGCAGGACTGGAAGTCCACCATGCCGGAATGATCGGAGAAGACGGAGAGATGCTGGTGGATCTTTGCAGGAAGGAAAATATTCATACGCATTATATATGGAAAGTTCCGGGACCATCGGGACATACGATCATTCAGGTGGATGAGAGCGGACAGAACTGCATTCTTCTGTATGGAGGAGCAAACCGGAAATTTACCAAAAATTATATCGATGAAGTGCTGGCGGATTTCAGCGAGGAGGATATCGTACTTGTGCAGAACGAGATCAATCTCGTAGATTATGTCATCGAAGCGGCCAGCAGAAAGAAGATGCGGATCATCCTGAATCCGTCCCCGTACAATGAGCAGCTTAAATCCTGTGATCTTGGCAAAGTAAACCTCTTCCTTGTCAATGAGATTGAAGGCGCGCAGATGACAGGAAAAGAAGAGCTGGGGGAAATTCTGGATACTTTGTCCGAACTATATCCGAAGGCCGGGATTGTGATGACGCTTGGCGGAGACGGATGTGTGTATCAGGATGCATCGAGGCGGTTTTTCCAGGACAGCTTCCATGTACCGGTGACCGATACGACCGGAGCAGGAGATACATTTACCGGATATTTTATCGCCGGACTGGTATCCGGGATGGATGTAAGAGAATGCCTGATCGTGGCCTCCAGAGCGGCGGCCATTGCGGTCACAAGACCTGGAGCGGCTGCGTCGATCCCGACAAAACAGGAGGTCAGGGAAATTGATCTGGATTTTGAAAGACCACAGAAACATGAGACAGAAGAGTAGAAGAAAAGAGCTTTGCAACGCCCGGAGAAAGGGCCGCGCAAAGCTCTTTTTGTGCAATAGAAACAGTTCCTGAAGATCAGTCCTTGTCAAGTTTGGAAAGCACATCCGGGATCGGTACATCGATTTTACGGTCACGGTAATAGTATTCCCGGTCGTGTTCTCCTACTTCACGCAGTACCCGGCATGGATTTCCTACAGCTACTACTCCGGCCGGGATGTCCTTTGTGACAATGCTGCCGGCTCCGATAACTGTATTGTCCCCGATGGTCACACCCGGAAGGATGACACATCCTGCGCCGATCCATACATTCTTTCCGATATGTACGTCCATGTTGTACTGCATCTCCAGATACCGGAGATTCGGTTCCACCGGATGACCTGCGGTCGCGATGGTGACATTCGGTCCGATCATGGTCTTGCTGCCGACATAAATATGTCCGTCGTCAACCAGAGTCAGATTGAAGTTTGCGTAGACATGATCTCCAAAATGGGTATGATATCCACCCCAGTTGGAACGAAGCGGAGGCTCGATATAGCATCCCTCGCCCAATTCGGCAAACATATCCTTAAGCATTCTGGCTCTCAGTTCCTGATCATGAGGTCTTGTCTGATTATAATCATACAGCTTTTCCAGACAGTCAAACTGTTTTTTCATAATTTCAGGGTCGGACGGAAGGTAAAGACGTCCTTCCTCCATTCTTTTTGCGGACTCCTGAGAGTCCATCTGTAAATCCTCTGCATATTCCATGCTGTGTTTCCTCCTCCTTTTTTCCGCTGCTATCCTCTACTATAGTATATTCCGGTGCCGGTGGCAAGGACGGTGTTTCTTTTTTTCATCACAGTTTTGGCACAGAATAGACACAATTTCCTGATAAGGTATTGCATAGACTAAAACAGAGGAGGGAAGCACATTGATCGAAGTCAACGGATTAGTGAAAAAATACGGCAGCCATACTGCTGTGGATCATCTGAACTTTCGAATAGAGAAGGGACATATCTATGGGCTGCTTGGGCCAAACGGAGCCGGAAAGTCCACAACCATGAATATCATGACCGGATATCTCGGAGCAACCGAAGGGGAAGTTCTGATCAACGGCCATGATATTTTAAAAGAGCCGGAACTGGCGAAAAAATCTGTCGGATATCTCCCGGAGATGCCGCCGCTTTATATGGACATGAAAGTGCAGGAGTATCTGATGTTCGCGGCGGAGCTGAAAAAGGTAAAAAAGACGGACAGAAAGGCTGAAGTCAAAAAAATAATGAAGATGGTCAGGATTTATGATGTGAGAGAAAGGCTGATTAAGAATTTGTCCAAAGGATACCGCCAGAGAGTGGGTCTGGCGCAGGCAGTGCTTGGATTCCCTGAGACAATTATTCTGGATGAGCCGACAGTCGGCCTGGATCCGAAACAGATCATCGAAATCAGAGAGTTAATCAGGGAGCTTGCAAAAGATCATACGGTCATTTTAAGCTCCCATATTCTTGCGGAGATCCGGGAAGTGTGCGATTACATCATCATTATTTCCCAGGGGAAACTGGTGGCAAGTGATACGCCGGAAAATCTGGAAAAGAAATTTTCAGGGAATGCGCCGACCGAGATCGAGACAAGACTGCTTCCGGAAAAAATCGAAGAGATTCTCTCACGGATTCCGGGAATTCAGAAAGTCAGCTATCTGTCGTCCGATCCTGGAATCACCAGGGCGGTCATTGAGACAAAAGAGGATGTTGACATCCGGGAGGAAATTTTCCGTGCCTTTGCAAGAGAAGACAGCGCGTTGATCTCCATGTACAGAAAACAAAACACACTGGAGGACATCTTCCTTCAGCTGACCCAGGAAGGAGGGCGTCCACATGCTGGCAATCTATAAGCGTGAGTTTAAATCGTATTTTTACTCCATGACGGGGAGTATTTTCATCGCCTTTCTGACCTTTATGACAGGCATCTACTTCATGGCATACAATTTAAACAGCGGATATCCGTATTTTTCCTATTCGCTGGAAGGGGTCATGTTTATTTTTCTTGTGGCGGTTCCGATTCTTACGATGCGAAGCTTTTCCGAGGAAAGGAGAAGCCGGACCGACCAGCTGCTGTTGACCTCCCCGGTAAGCGTGGGCAAGATGGTAATGGGAAAATATTTTGCCATGGTGACGGTATTTCTGATTCCTTGCGTACTGTTCTGTGCGTATCCGCTGATTATCAGTACACAGGGGACGGCATATTTTAAGAATGATTATACATCGATTCTTGTATTCTTCCTTCTTGGATGTGTATATATTGCCATCGGAAGTTTTATCTCCGCCATGACGGAGAGCCAGATTATTGCGGCCATCGGAACATTTGGTGTCCTGATGGTGATTTATCTGTGGGATGGACTGTTAAGCTTCCTTCCGTCTTCCGCATTTGGAGGGATGGCAGGAATCTGGATGATGCTGACCCTCTGCGTTTTGTTTGTTTACAATATGACCAAAAACGGTCTGCTGAGTGTCGGGATTGAAGGAATCGGTACGATTGTTCTTATTGTGATCTATGTTGTAGACTCTTCTTTATATGAAGGAATTCTTTCCACAATCTTTGAAAAGTTTGCGCTTGTTTCGACGTTTACGAGTGTCGCGGAAAATAATCTTCTGGACATCGGCGGGGTTGTGATGTATCTGACTCTGATCGGGGTGTTTTTATTCCTGACCGTTCAGTCAATACAGAAAAGAAGATTCAGTTAGGAGGGTAAGACATGAAGAAATTGCTGAAAAAATTCCGAAGTCTTCAGACCCGCTATGGATTTTACAGTGTGGGTATGATTGCGGTTGTCATCGTGATCGCAGTTGTCATCAATCTGATTGTCGGGCAGCTCCCTGAGAAATTCAGACAGGTTGATGTCAGCAATAAAAACATTTACGGAATTTCCAAGACATCCAGAAATCTTTTGAAAGATCTGGAATACGATATCAAGTTTACGGTATATGCAGACAAATCATCTACAGACGAGAGAATCAAAACATTCCTGGAACGATATACCGCACTGACTGACAAGATCAGTGTAGAATGGATCAATCCGGTGGATCATCCGCAGGCTCTTCAGGAGAATGAAGATGCACAGTCCAATTCCATTGTCGTTTCCTGTGAGGAGACCGGAAAATCCGCTACAGTTCTGTTTACGGATATTATTGTGCAGGACTACAGCTCCTACTATACGACAGGGTCTGCATCTGATTCGGAGTTTGATGCGGACGGTCAGCTGACAAGTGCGATCAATCAGATTACAACGGATGTGTCGAAGAAAATCTACTATACAACCGGACACGGCGAGACGACATTATCCACTTCTCTGAGCGATGAACTGGAGAAATCCAGTGTGACAACGGAAGAACTGAATCTTCTGATGGTAGAAGAGATCCCTTCAGACTGCGACCTGATCCTGATCGATGCGCCGACGAGCGATATTTCCGAGCAGGAGGAAACGATGCTTCTGAATTATATGTCAGAAGGAGGAAAGGTCATTTATGTGATGGGTGATGCTTCCACGGAGACGCCGAATCTGAACGCGTTTATGGAACAGTACGGAATGACAAAAACGGACGGCTACATTGCGGATATGCAGCGGTGCTACCAGGGTAATTACTATTATATCTTCCCGGAAATCTCAGCATCGGGAGATCTGGGAGACGGTCTGGAAAGCGATATGGTACTGCTTGTAAATTCAGCCGGATTTACCGTACAGGAAGATTTAAGAGATACGCTTTCTGTGACACAGGTGATGACGACATCCTCAGAAGGATACGCAGTGACGGAAGAGGCACAGACACAGGGAGAATATACTCTCGCAGCTGTCGCGGAGGAAGATGACGCGAAGCTGACCGTGATTGCTTCGGAAAGCATGATCAATTCCCAGATTACGGAGTATTTTTCCAATCTGGATAATTCGAGACTCTTCCTCAATCTCGTTATGAACAATTTTGACGATGTTGAAAATCTTTCCATCAAGGCGAAGAGCCTGTCTGTAGAGTTGAACACCGTGCAGCATGCAGGTTCTATCAGTACAGCGTTGATCTTTGGTGTGCCGGCGGTTGTTCTGATCGGAGGATTTGTGATCTGGATGAAACGTAGAAAAGCATAGGGAGTGGACAGATGAAACAGAAAAAAGGACTTATCATACTTCTGGCAGTACTTCTTGTACTTTGTATTGTTTACTTTGCACTTAGAAGCTACAATCAGAGTCAGAAGGAAGCAGAACAGGCCAAAGCCGAAGCGGAGAAGATCCAGGTGGTGGACATTGAAAATCCGGTGGAGATCACCTACTCTTCCGAAGACGGAAGCAGCGTATCTCTTGTAAAAGAAGACGATACCTGGCATCTGAAAGATGATACGGAGACGGCTCTTGTGCAGGATACCATTGAGAATATCGCGGATACAGTATCCGATGTACAGGCTGAGCGGCAGATTGAGAATCCGGATTCTCTGGAAAGCTATGGACTGGATTCCCCTGCTTATACCATTACCGTGACAGGAGAAGATGGCACAACAGAAACCATTTATATCGGAGACGGAGCAGACTCCGATTATTACATGACAACAGGGGACAAGGAAAATGTGTATACGGTATCCTCTTTCCTTCCGAATGTACTGGAGATGAACACGGATAATCTGAAAGAAGAAGAGGAGACAGAATCTACAGAGGATGATGCTTCTGCAGACGACAGCTCTTCGGATGACAGTACATCCGGAGAGGAAAGCACAGATACAGAGAGCGGTTCGACCGACGAATAGAAGACCGACCTTTGTCTAAGGTGAACAGCGGGCAGCAGCAGACTGCCCGCTATTAATTTTCGTCCAGTACTTGACATAATCAAGTAGTGGGTATAGTATAATAACAGGAGGAGTGATGGAATGAATCCACAGTTTAAAAAAGGAGTTCTGGAACTGATTGTTTTGGAATCAGTCCGGAACCGTGACATGTACGGATACGAACTGGTGACAGAAGTATCCAAGGTCATTGACGTAAATGAAGGGACCATTTACCCGCTCCTGAAACGATTGACAAACGAACATTATTTTGAAACCTATCTGCGTGAGTCCACAGAAGGACCGCCCAGAAAGTATTATCATTTGACTGCGGCAGGGATTCTCCACCGTGATCAGCTTGAGGCAGAATGGAATGAGTTTCAGGAACGGGTGTGCCGTTTCCTAAAGGAGGGAAAGCATGAATAAAGAAGGGTTTTTAAAAGAATTAAGAGATCATTTAAGAGTGCTGGATGAAAGGGAACAGGAAGATATTATTGATGAGTATGCGCAGCACATTGATCTGAAGATGAAAAGCGGGCTCAGCGAAGAAGAGGCGATCAGCGATTTTGGTAATATCGCAGAGCTGGCAGCCGAAATTCTGGAGGCATATCACGTGGATCCGAAATTTGAAGAAAAGACAAAGGGGATCGTGATCCGTACTCCGGACATGGAAAAAGTTTCTGAGGGGAGCAGAAAACTGGCGGGAAAGGCGGCTGCGTTTTTCGGGAAAATTCTGGAAAAGATCCGGAAAATGAAAGATACAATAGCCGGAAAATGGAGAGCTTTTTCCGGAAAATCCAAACAGAGGACGGAAGGCAGCGAAGAGAAAGAAGGCAGACAGGAGAAAAAGAGCCTGTGGAGGAAAAGTACGGAGATTCCGGTCTGGAGTACGTCCAGGCGTCTGCTTCACAATTGCTGCGTTCTGATCTGGAATCTGAGCTGGATACTTGTTACCTGCTTTCTGATGGGAATGGCGGCTGTCAGTCTGTTTGCTTTTGGAGCCCTGCTGACTCTGGTGTTTTCCGGATATCCGCTTCTTGGGGCGGAGATTTTCTGCTTTGGAGCAGCAGCTTCAGGGGCATCCCTCGGACTTCTGACATTCGGACTTCGAAAAAAGTACAGAAAAAAACCGGAGGGTGAGAGGAAGGCAGAACAGACAGGGGAGGTGTTATAGGTGAAGCAGTATCGGAAATTACTTGCCGGAATATTTGCGGGCGGGGTACTGATCAGCGGAATCGGTGCAGGAATCGGATGCGTGGAATTCTTTTCTCTGGACTATGCAGGGGAGAGAACTGTCGGGGAGACGGAGATGACAGTGATGGAAGGAGAGATGAGCTTTACGCCGCCATCTGACGGAGGTACAGTGGATGTATATATGGATTACGGACAGCCGTATCTGAATCTTGTCTGGGATGACTCCGTACCGGAAAACACACTGCACTACAGTATTGAGTACAACAAAAAGCGGGTTGCGCCGGAAGCGTGGCAGGAGGATGCCGAAACACTCGGATTTTATTTCCCGTATATCAATTATGATGAAGTGCGGGATGTGATGGAGTTCAGGGACATCATTCTGGATGATCTGAAAGAACATAAGATTGGAAGCTACAGGCAGAAGGATATTGAGTCCATCGATCTGTACCTGAACCCGAAAGACCGGGAGGAAATTGAAATATGGTAAAACAAGGCCGGAAAGAGTTTTTCCGGTCTTTACTTTTTGAATTTTTTCTCTGGAAGCAGGTTCATGGGAAAGAAAATGTAAAATTCAGGTAAAATCTACGTAAAATCATGTTAATTTTTCGTATAACCTATTGCGTATTTTCGCGGTTTCTAGTAAATATATAAATGGAATGTTAAAAATAAGTTAGCATTTTGTAAAATTGAGAGGAAAATTCAACTTTTATGGAGGAAAAGAGAAATGAAGTTGACAGACTTTTTTGGCCTGCTTGGAGGACTCGCTTTGTTCCTTTACGGAATGCAGATGATGAGTTCCGGGCTTGAGGCAGCCGCCGGAAACAAGATGAAACGAATCCTGGAAAGGCTGACAGCCAACCGCTTTCTGGGCGTCCTGGTAGGAGCGGGAGTGACAGCCGTGATCCAGTCGTCATCGGCAACCACGGTTATGGTAGTAGGATTTGTAAATTCGGGCATGATGACACTGAGACAGGCTGTATGGATCATCATGGGTGCAAATATCGGTACGACAATTACAGGACAGCTGATTGCGCTTGATATTGGGGCGATTGCTCCGCTGATCGCTTTTCTTGGAGTGGCTTTGATTCTTTTCATTAAAAGTCCGAAGGTACATAATTACGGTCTGATTGTAGCAGGACTTGGTGTACTCTTCCTTGGTATGGAGATGATGAGCTCATCCATGATGCCGCTTCGTGATTCGGAGGCTTTTGTAAGCCTTATGACAAAATTCTCAAATCCGGTGCTTGGTATTCTGGCCGGAGCGGTGTTTACGGCGATTATTCAGTCTTCTTCCGCGTCTGTTGGTATTCTGCAGGCATTGGCATCAAACGGTCTGATCGGACTTCCGAGCGCGGTGTTTGTTCTTTTTGGACAGAATATCGGTACCTGTATTACGGCGGTGCTTGCATCCATAGGGACAAGCCGGAACGCAAAGCGTACGACGATCATCCATCTGACATTTAACATCATCGGAACGATCATTTTTACAACTGTCTGTATTCTGACGCCGCTTACGTCTCTGGTGGAAAGCTGGACGCCGACCAATGTGGCGGGGCAGATTGCCAACATGCATACGTTGTTTAATATTGTCACCACCATTCTTCTGATCCCGTTTGGAAACTATCTGGCATCCTTTGCCGAGAAGGTTCTTCCGGATAAGAAAGAAGAGAAAGTGGAAGGGATGCATCTGGAATACATCCGCCCGGTTGATACGAAGAGGGAAAACCATATCGGTACTTCCGCAATCGCTTTGACAGGAGTTCAGAAAGAAGTAGAACGGATGCTTCAGATGACAAAGGAAAACGTGCACTTGAGTTTTGATGCGGTGCTGGATGGTTCCACCGCCCTCCTTGCGCAGGTAGATGAAAAAGAAGAGTACATCGACTTCCTCAATAAAGAGATCTGCAAATATATTTCCAAGACGATTGTCAATGAGACAAACCAGAAAGATGCCAGATACATGAGTGCTCTGTTCAAAGTATGCGGTAATCTGGAGAGAATTGGAGACCATGCGACAAATCTGTGTGAGTACACACAGATGATGGAAGAAAAGGGCATTGTATTTTCCAGTACCGAGATGGAGGAGATCCGCCAGATGAAGAAAGCAAGTCTTGATGCGCTTGAGATTTTAAGCGATGTCAAGAAGGGAGACACAGAGATCGTGAAGAGGATCGAAGAGGCGGAACAGAGGATAGACGACATGACAGAAAGCTTCCGCCAGGGGCAGATCGACCGGATGCAGCAGGGAAAACAGGATGAAGAGGTCAGTATTCTGTATTCCGAGATGCTTACGGATTTTGAACGGATCGGAGATCATATTCTGAATATCGGACAGGAAATGGGACTTGGAAAAGTCGGAGCGTAAAAAGGTTCATAAAACTTTTATTCATAATTGACAAAAACAAGGTTGGATGCTATACTGACCTTGTATAAAAGGATTGTTACTGGTAAAGCAGGCTATACCGATTGTACACATTTGAGTTAAAATGTGGGAGCGGTATAGCCTATTTTTTGTGCATTTTATGTAGGAGGGCGGATCGTAAGAATGCAGGTTGATAAAGTGATTAACAACAATCTGATCAGATCCCATGATGAAAAAGGACAGGAAGTCCTTGTAATGGGGTGCGGAATCGGCTTTAAGAAAAAGTCGGGAGAGTATATTGATGACGGAAAAGTGGAAAAAGTTTATGTGCTTCGGAAGGAGGAAAGACAGCACATGGAGGAACTGTTTTCTTCCATGCCCCTTGAATGTATCCAGGCAACCAACGAGATTGTGGAGTATGCGACGATTTCCCTTGGAAAGCAGCTCAGTAATTATCTGTATCTGAATCTCTGTGACCACATCCATTTCGCGATTCAGCGGTCGAAAGGCGGAAATCCGATTCAGAATGCCCTGCTTACGGAGATTAAACGGTTTTACAACCACGAATATCAGATCGGGATGGAATCGTTGAACATCATTAAGCGGAAAACAGGAGTATTTCTTCCGGAGGATGAGGCGGGCTTTATCGCCATGCATCTGGTCAATGCGTCGATGGACTTTCACGATATGGGCCACACGCAGGAGATGATGAAGATTATCCGGCTCTGGAAGGAATTGATTTCTACCATCATTATAAAGAAGATATCGCCATGTTCGCGGAAATGGGATTTAAGACATTCCGTATGAGCATCGGATGGTCCAGAATTTTCCCAAAGGGAGATGAAGCGGAGGCGAACGAGGCGGGCCTTGCCTTTTACGAGGACGTATTCCGGGAATGTAAGAAATACGGAATAGAGCCTCTTGTGACGATCACCCATTTTGACTGTCCGATGCATCTGATCCGGGAGTACGGCGGATGGAAGAACAGACGGCTGATCGAGCTTTACAAAAAGCTTGTGACCGTGCTCTTTACCCGGTACAAGGGTCTCGTTAAATACTGGATCACCTTCAATGAAATCAATATGATTCTCCATCTTCCTTTTATGGGAGCGGGACTTCAGTTTGAGGAAGGGGAAGATCAGGAACAGGCGAAGTATATCAGCGCCCATCATGAACTGGTGGCTAGTGCCTGGGCGACAAAGATTGCACATGAGATTGATCCGGAAAACAAGGTGGGCTGTATGATGGCGGCAGGAAACTATTACCCGTACAGCTGCAGGCCGGAAGATGTCTGGGCGGC
This sequence comes from Drancourtella sp. An12, assembly GCF_002160935.1. Classification (NCBI taxonomy): domain Bacteria; kingdom Bacillati; phylum Bacillota; class Clostridia; order Eubacteriales; family Oscillospiraceae; genus Drancourtella; species Drancourtella sp. An12. Next base: position 283,362 of record NZ_NFLO01000002.1, read on the forward strand.
TCTCGGAAAAGACAGGGAAAACATGCTCTTTATCGATGTGCAGGCCAGAGGATATTATCCGAACTACGCAAAGAAGCTCTTTGAGAAGAAGAACATTGACCTTGGCATGACAGCGGAAGATGAAGAGATTCTGCGGGAACATACCGTGGACTTCATCAGTTTCAGCTATTATTCTTCCAGGTGCATTACAACACAGGAAAACGTAGGCGAGACCATCGGAAATGCCTTCAAAGGGACAAAGAATCCGTATCTTCCATCCTCTCAGTGGGGCTGGCAGATCGACCCTCTTGGACTGCGTACGACGATGAATACACTTTACGACCGCTACCAGAAACCACTTTTTATCGTAGAAAACGGACTCGGCGCGAAGGATGAGCTGATTCCGGACGGCAAAGGGTCCTGGACGGTGGATGACGACTATCGGATCGAGTATCTGAAGGCCCACATCGAGGCATTCAAGGCGGCCGTGGAAGAAGACGGCGTGGAACTGCTTGGCTATACGACCTGGGGCTGTATCGATCTGGTCAGCGCATCAACCGGGGAGATGAGCAAGCGCTACGGCTTCATCTATGTAGACCGGAAAGATGATGGAAGCGGCACTCTTGCACGTTACCGAAAAAAGAGCTTTTACTGGTATAAACAGGTGATTGAGTCCAATGGAGAAAATCTGGAGCCGCTGAAAGCGTAAAAGAAAGTAAACAACATAGAACGAAACAACACCGGCCCGGAGACGGCAGTGCGGATATGCCCTGCGTCTTCGGGTCTTTTTTCCTGGAACGGGCGATGAGGGGAGAAGCGACCTGATTCCGCTGAGGGATTCTAATTTTATACGAATTCAGAAGCAGGCGAATAATTGAGTGTACCTTTCGACATAATTATGCTATAATCATGTTAAAGGAAGAAAGGAGCTGATATTATGCCAGTTATTATGCCAATTAAAGATCTCCGCAATACAAGTGAGATATCGGATATTGCTCATAAGATACAGGAACCGATTTTTATTACCAAAAACGGATACAGTGATCTGGTCGTAATGAGCAGTGAATTATATGATAAATTTGCAAAAAGCAACCGGATCGATCAGGCAATCTATGAATCCGAAAAAGAAATGGAAGAAGGCGGCGCTTCTATTGATCTCGATGAAGCATTTGAGAAACTGAATAGAAAATATTATGGATAAATATAAAGTCAGATTAAACCAACAGGCATTTCGAGAAATTGATGATATTTTTTCCTACATTGCTTTGGAAAAGTTATCACCGGAAAATGCGAAAGGACAGACAGACCGAATTTGGGCGGCATTAAAGAAATTAGAAACTTTCCCGCAGTCGCATCAAGAACGGAGCGAAGGAAGATACGCCGGAAAAGGATACCGGCAATTACTGATAGATAATTATATTGCCATCTTCAAAATTGATGAATCAAGTAAAACCGTCTATGTTGTGACCGTACAGTATCAGGGACGGAATGTATAAGGAAGAGCCAGAGTAATGAAAAGACTCTGGCTCTACTTCTGTATATAAACTTTTGTAAAGAATATAAAAAAGAGATAGCTGACAACCAACTATCTCTTCTTTGTTATCAATGCGGATAGCAGGACTTGAACCTGTACCCCCTCGCGAGGACTAGAACCTGAATCTAGCGCGTCTGCCTATTCCGCCATATCCGCCTGACAAAAGATACTATATCATATAATTGTTCTTTTTGCAAATACTTTTTGAAAAAATTTAAAAATTTTTTTGGTAGGCGGTTTTCTACTGCATTTTGGGCATCCTGGATGCCGCTGCCGGTTATTTTTTCCTGTTCCGCACAAGAAAGAGATGCTGCCAGAACAGATGCAGAAGAAACGCGCCGAAAACAATAACGGCAAGATAGCAGAGGATCCGGACCGGATTTGGAAATCCGCGGGTCAGATCCGAAATGATGACCTGGGACATCTGATAGTACGGACTAATATAGAACATATCGATGTCGTGCGTCCGTCCGATTGTAAGATTGATGACCGTGGCAGCACTACAGAGAACCGCAAACAGGATGACAGAGGAGGAAAAGCCATGCCACGTATGATCGCTGATGGCGGAAAGACCGCAGAAGATCCCCACGGCAATCAGGAGCAGATGCCACAGATAGGAATGGCACGTGAGCGCAGGAAGCGGGTAGTGCATTCCGCTCGTATCGAGAAAGGCTCCGATTCCGCTAAGAAGAGAAAAGTCCATTAAAAAGGTAAGAAAGATCCGACGGAGGCGGGAAGCATGGACAACAGGAAGAAGCAAAAGCAGATACATCGGAACGGAGCAGAGCTGAAATGGAAAGTACCACCAGTTGTAGCTTCCGCCGCCGAGAACGAAAGTCAGAGTCCACTGTTTCCAGATCTCGCTTGCCGCCATCACAAGCCCTGTATAAAAAAGAAAGCGTTCCGAACGGTCCAAAGACCGGAGACCTCTCATACAACATTCCTCCTCCCGTTTTCGTATGAATTCATACTGAAATAGTATAAGAATATTTTACCACAATATACAAAAAGAAGAGCAGGTGAAAAAATGGTTGACAGAAAAGATATAAGTATTATAATGAGGGTGCCTGATCAAAGAAGGATACGATAAAATAAAACAGGATCATCTGAGGATACGCGGCCGCAGCTGCGGGATCAGAGAAGATGTCGGGTGCGCCCGGTTATTTGTAAGAGATAACCGGGCGCACTTTTTTTATTTAACAGGAATCTTCGTTCCCTGTTAAATAAAAACGCTCCGCGGGATGCGCACTCGCGCAAAGCAGAAATTTGTTGCTAAAGCGACCGCGCTCGGCGCGAGAGTTCCGCAGGCGGAACTCTTTATTCTAACAGGAAAGTAAGGACGAAATCATATGGAACAGTTACATAAAATCAAATTGCTGGAAGACCGTCTTAACCGGCTGGAATCAAACGACAGGGACAATTTTTACATCTGCCGCAAGATCAAACGCAGAATTGCAAGACTTCGAGAGGAAATAAAAGGGGAAGGCGCTTAAAAGCAGCGGTTCTTTGATCAGGCACAGTCAGAAAAAAGCGGGCTGTCCGCAAAGGGAAAACAGAGGGCAGACAGGGGAGTAATGTAAAAACAGGGTTGACAATCCAGTGTCCGTGTAATATAGTTTGATTATCAAAGTATTTTAAGTTCAAAATAAAAGTTTGGAGAAAACATATGATAGGAAAAATATGCGGAACGGGATCTTATATCCCGCCTAAAATTTTGAGCAATAATGACCTGTCTGAGATGGTTGAGACGAATGACGAGTGGATCCGTGAACGGACCGGTGTGAGAAACCGCCACATCGCAGAGCATGAGACCGCCTCTTTCATGGCGGCGGAGGCGGCAAAGAGGGCACTGGAAAACGCCGGGATCTCTCCGGAGGAGATCGATCTGATTCTTGTCGCTTCTTCTTCGCCGGACGTAATCTTCCCGAGCGTAGCCTGTGAGGTGCAAAAAGAGATCCAGGCGGTGAATGCGGCGGGATATGACATGCAGGCAGCCTGCACGGGATTTGTCTTCGCATACCAGAGCGCGCAGGCCTACATTGCGGCAGGATTTTACAAGACGATTCTGGCTATTGGAACTGAGACGCTGTCTTCTATGGTGGACTGGACTGACCGGGGCACCTGCATCCTGTTTGGTGACGGCGCAGGCGCGGCAGTGATCCGGGCAGCGGAAGGAACAGTATATCTTCCGGCAGCACATTCCGATGGATGCAGGGGAGACGCACTTGTCTGCAGGAGCAGATTTTCATCGGAGTTTGTGGAAGCGTTTAAGAAGACCGGAGAGACACCGAAGGATACTTACATCAGTATGGACGGAAGAGGCGTATTCCAGTTTGCAGTCAAGAGTGTTCCGCAGATTGTGACGGAGGTGCTTGACAAGGCAGGGCTTGGAACGGAGGATATCGACTGGTTCATCCTTCATCAGGCCAACAAAAGGATTGTGGAATCTGTTGCAAAACGCCTGAAGACAGACATCGGGAAATTTCCGATGAATCTGCAGGAGTACGGCAACACCTCATCCGCGAGCATTCCGATTCTCCTCGATGAGATGAACCGGGACGGACGGCTTGAAAAAGGGCAGAAAATCGTGATTGCAGGATTTGGAGCAGGACTCTCCTGGGGAGCATCCATTCTGGAATGGTAATACAGGTAATTACCGGCAAAGGCCGGATTACAATAGAAAACATGAAAAAAGAAAATGAAAAGTAAAAGGAGACTACCACTATGTTAGAAAAAGTAAAAGAAATCGTAGCAGAAAATCTTGGAGCAGACATCAATACACTGACAGAGGAGACATCTTTCAAAGATGATCTTGGAGCAGATTCTCTGGACCTGTTTGAAATGGTAATGGCACTGGAAGAAGAATACGGAAAAGAGATTCCTACAGAAGATCTGGAGCAGCTTACAACGATCGGTGAAGTAGTAGATTACTTAAGCAAATAATAACGCATCTTTACTGCCATCCGGTCAGGTGCCTTTTTGGCGAAGGCCGGGTGGCAGAAACATATTGCTGGAAAACAGATAAGGAAGGGATATTGGGATGAAGACAGAAATTACAGAGATCCTGGGTATTGAATATCCGATCATTCAGGGCGGAATGGCCTGGGTGGCAGAACATAAACTTGCAGCGGCTGTATCCAATGCAGGCGGACTTGGACTGATCGGTGCGGCAAGCGCTCCGGCAGACTGGGTAAGAGATCAGGTGAGAAAAGCAAAAGAGCTGACTGACAAACCGTTTGGAGTGAACATCATGCTGATGAGCCCGTATGCCGATGACGTGGCAAAAGTCATCGTGGAAGAGGGCGTCAAAGTCGTGACAACCGGTGCCGGAAGCCCGGAAAAATACATGAAAATGTGGAAGGAAGCAGGCGTAAAGGTCATCCCGGTTGTAGCAAGCGTGGCTCTGGCAAAGAGAATGGAGCGCTGCGGAGCAGATGCCATCGTGGCAGAGGGAACAGAAGCAGGCGGACACATCGGTGAAAATACAACGATGGTTCTCGTGCCGCAGGTGGTTGACGCAGTCAACATTCCGGTCATCGCAGCAGGAGGAATTGCAGACGGACGCGGCATGGCAGCGGCATTTATGCTTGGCGCAAGAGGAATGCAGCTTGGAACCGGATTTGTTGTTACAAAAGAATCCCAGGTTCATGAAAATTATAAAAACAGCATTATCAAGGCAAAAGACATTGATTCCCGTGTAACCGGACGTTCCACAGGACACCCGGTACGTGTACTCAGAAACCAGATGGCAAAAGAGTACATCAAAAAAGAACAGGAAGGCGCGACATTTGAGGAACTGGAACAGATGACGCTGGGCGGCTTGAGAAGAGCAGTCGTAGACGGAGACGTCGTAACAGGAAGCGTGATGGCAGGACAGAGCGCGGCGATGTTCAAAGAAGTGCTGACCTGTAAAGAGTTTATCGAGAAGCTGGTAAGCGAGACAGATGCACTCATCAAAGGAGCGGGATTCTATGAGTAAGATAGCATTTATCTACCCTGGACAGGGAGCCCAGAAAGCAGGAATGGGCAAGGATTTTTATGAAAACAGCGAAAGCGCAAGAGCCGTATTTGACAGAGCATCCGAAATTCTGGATCTCGACATGAAGGAACTGTGCTTCGAGGAGAACGACAGACTGGATCTGACAGAGTACACGCAGGCGGCGCTTGTGACAACCTGTCTTGCCATGACAAAAGTGGTAAGCGAACACGGCATCCGGCCGGACGTCACAGCAGGATTAAGCCTTGGCGAATACTGCGCCATTGCTGTTGCGGGCGGCATGTCCGGGGAGGACGCAATCCGCACAGTGCGTAAAAGAGGAATTTTGATGCAGAATACAGTGCCGGCAGGCGAGGGAGCCATGGCGGCAGTTCTTGGAATGGAAGCATCAGCCATCGAAGAAGTGATTGAGGACATCGAAGGCGTAACGATCGCAAACTACAACTGTCCGGGACAGATTGTAATTACCGGAGTGACTGCCGGTGTGGAAGACGCATCGGAAAAGCTGAAAGCGGCAGGGGCAAAACGTGTTGTAATGCTCAATGTCAGCGGACCGTTCCACTCACCGCTTCTGAAAAGTGCAGGAGAAGAGCTGTTAAAAGAACTGGAAAACGTAGAAATCCACAAGCTGGAGATTCCGTATGTGACCAATGTGACAGCGGAATATGTACAAAACGAAGAAGAGATCAAAGGCCTTCTGGGACAGCAGGTATCCTCATCTGTAAGATGGGAGCAGAGCATCCGGAAGATGATCGAGGAAGGTGTAGACACTTTCGTGGAAATCGGACCGGGAAAAACACTGGCCGGATTTATGAGAAAGATCAGCCGTGACGTTGCCATGTACAATATCGGAACATGGGAAGACGTGGAAAAAGTAGCAGAAGCGCTGAAATAAGATCAGATCCGAAGCGGTCTGAAATTTGATATACGTAAGGAGTATAGAGTATGACAGAGCAGAAAGTAGCAGTAGTGACAGGAGCATCAAGAGGCATTGGAAAGGCGATCGCGATGGAGCTTGCAAGAAGAGGGGCACTTGTGATTGTCAACTACAACGGCTCCAGAGAAAAAGCGGAAGAGGTGAGGGCACAGATCGAGGCGGAGGGAAATAAAGCCGAGATCAGACAGTGCAACGTAGCCGATTTTAAAGCCTGCGAGGAAATGTTCCAGGAGATTATCAGCACCTACGGGCGGGTAGACATTCTGGTAAACAATGCAGGAATCACAAGAGACGGACTTCTGATGAAGATGAGCGAAGAGGATTTTGATGCTGTTGTAGACACGAACTTAAAGGGAGCGTTTAACTGTATCCGGTTTGCTTCCAGACAGATGCTCAAGCAGAGAAGCGGACGCATCATCAGCCTTTCCTCTGTCGTAGGGGTGTATGGAAATGCGGGACAGGCAAACTATGCTGCATCCAAGGCGGGAATCATCGGACTTACGAAAGCATGCGCAAAAGAGCTTGCTTCCCGCCACATCACGGTCAATGCCATCGCACCGGGATTTATTGAGACAGAAATGACGGAAGTATTGTCGGAGAAAGTGAAAGAAACAGCGAAAGCGCAGATTCCGTTCGGTACATTCGGACAGCCGGAAGACATCGCAAAGACAGCGGCGTTTCTGGCATCGGATGACGCACGGTATATCACCGGACAGGTCATCTGTGTAGACGGCGGAATGTAAAAAGCGAAGAAGGAGACGAAATATGAAGAGAAGAGTAGTTGTAACAGGACTGGGAGCGATCACTCCGATCGGAAACAGCGTACCGGAATTCTGGGAAGGAGTCAAAGCGGGAAAAGTCGGAATCGGAGAGATTACGAAGTTTGACACTTCTGATTATAAAGTGAAGATTGCGGCCGAGGTTAAGGATTTCGAGCCGAAAAACTATATGGATTTTAAAGCGGCAAAGAGAATGGAAACATTTTCGCAGTATGCGGTTGCCGCTGCGCTGGAAGCATGTAAAGATGCGGCCATCGATATGGAACAGGAAGATCCGTTCCGTGTCGGAGTCATTGTAGGGTCCGGAATCGGAAGCCTGCAGACTGTAGAAAGAGAATATACAAAGATTGTGGAAAAAGGACCAAACAGGGTACATCCGCTGATGGTGCCTCTGATGATCTCCAACATGGCGGCAGGAAATGTCTCCATTCAGCTTGGTGCAAGAGGAAAATGTACAAACGTTGTGACAGCATGTGCATCCGGAACCCATTGTATCGGAGATGCATTCCGTGCCATTCAGTACGGGGATGCGGAAGTGATGTTCGCAGGCGGTACGGAAAGTGCCATCTGTCCGACAGGTGTGGGAGGATTTACTGCTCTGACCGCACTGACCACATCCAATGATCCGATGCGGGCATCCATTCCGTTTGACAAGGACAGAAGCGGATTCGTTCTCGGTGAGGGAGCCGGTATTGTTGTTCTGGAAGAGCTGGAGCACGCAAAAGCAAGGGGGGCAAAGATTTACGCAGAAGTGGTAGGATACGGTGCGACAGGCGATGCTTACCACATCACTTCCCCGATTGAAGACGGAAGCGGTGCGGCACGTGCCATGACAGATGCCATGAAAGAGGCAGGCGTAAAACCGGAGGATATAACTTATATCAACGCACACGGAACAAGTACACACCACAACGATCTGTTTGAGACAATCGCCATCAAATCCGCGCTCGGAGATGCGGCAAAAGATGTGGTTGTCAACTCTACCAAGTCCATGATCGGACATCTGCTCGGAGCAGCAGGCGGAGTGGAGTTCGTAACGATCGTAAAATCCGTGGAAGAAGGATTTATCCACCAGACAGTGGGAACAGAAAATGTCGATGAAGAATGTGACTTAAACTATGCAGTCGGTGCGCCGGTTGAGAAGGAAATCCGCTATGCCATGAGTAATTCTCTTGGATTTGGCGGACACAATGCGACCCTTCTGATCAAAAAATACGAAGAATAGGAGAGTGTAGACATGGAGCTGGAACAGCTTTTAAAACTGATTAACACGGTTTCGGATTCAAAGCTTACAGAGTTCAAATATGAGACAGAGAGTGTCTGTATCAAAATGGGAAAAGAAAGCAGTGTCAAGGTTGTTGCGGCTGACGCGCAGACGACAGCCCCGGCTGCGGTACAGGGAGCAGTGATTACCGCACAGGAAACGGAAGCGGCGATCGAAGCTTCTGAAGAACCGGATGTGCAGAAAGGCAAGGTTGTAACATCCCCGCTTGTCGGAACTTTCTATGCGGCACCGTCCGAGGATGCAGATCCGTATGTGAAGGTGGGCGACACGGTGAAGAAAGGGCAGGTCCTTGCCATCGTGGAAGCTATGAAACTGATGAATGAAATCGAAAGTGAATATGACGGAACAGTGGAGGAAATTCTTGTGGAAAACGCACAGGGCGTAGAATATGGACAGCCTCTGTTCCGGATCAGATAATTGAGGTGAAACAGGATGAAACATCTGGGAATTAAAGAGATCGAAGCAATTCTGCCGCACCGCCACCCGTTTCTTCTGGTAGATTATATCGAAGATTACGAACCGGGCGAATTCGCGACAGGTTATAAATGTGTGACATTCCGGGAGGATTTCTTCCGGGGACATTTTCCGCAGGAACCGGTAATGCCGGGTGTTCTGACTGTAGAGGCTCTGGCGCAGGTCGGAGCGGTTGCGATCCTGAGCAAAGAAGAAAACAAAGGAAAGATCGCATACTTTGGCGGAATCAACAAATGTAAATTTAAAGGAAAAATTGTTCCGGGAGACAAAGTCAAACTGGAAACAAGGATCATCAAACAGAAAGGACCGGTTGGTGTCGGGGAAGCGATCGCAAGCGTGGACGGTAAAGTCGTTGTGAGCGCAGAACTGACCTTCATGGTCGGCTAGATGAGAAAAAGATAAAAACGAGGTCGGAGGCAGATATGATTAAGAAGGTTTTGATTGCAAACAGGGGTGAAATTGCGGTACGGATTATCCGTGCGTGCCGTGAGATGGGAATCGAAACGGTTGCGGTATATTCGGAAGCAGACAGGGAAGCACTGCACACACAGCTTGCGGACGAGGCGGTCTGCATCGGGCCGGCTCCTTCTTCGGAGAGTTATCTGAGCATGGACAAGATCTTAAGCGCGACGATGATTACCGGAGCGGACGCAATTCATCCGGGATTCGGATTTTTGTCCGAGAACAGCAGGTTTGCAGAGCTTTGTGAAAAATGCAATATTACATTTATCGGACCGAAAGCGGAAGTAATAGAGAAACTCGGAAACAAGGCCGAGGCAAGAAATACGATGATATCTGCCGGAGTTCCGGTCATTCCGGGAAGTACGGAGCCGGTCTTCGATGAAGAAAAAGGCGCCGAAGAGGCAGACCGGATCGGGTATCCGGTTATCGTGAAAGCGGCGCTTGGCGGAGGCGGAAAAGGCATGCGTGTAGCGAAGACTCCGGAGGAGTTTTCCAAGGCATTTACGACAGCCCAGAAAGAAGCAAAGGCAGCCTTCGGCGATGACATGATGTATATCGAGCATTTTGTGGAACATCCGCGTCATATTGAGTTTCAGATTCTGGCGGACCACTATGGCAATGTCATCCATCTAGGAGAGAGGGACTGCTCCATTCAGAGAAACCATCAGAAGATGATCGAAGAGTCTCCGTCTCTTGCATTGAGCGAGGAGCTTCGTCAGAAGATGGGAGAAGCAGCTGTAAAGGCGGCGAAAGCGGCCAATTATGAAAATGCCGGAACTATCGAGTTCTTGCTTGAAAAGAATGGCAGCTTCTATTTTATGGAGATGAATACAAGAATCCAGGTAGAACATCCGGTAACCGAGTGGGTAACCGGAATTGACCTGGTAAAAGAGCAGATCCGCATTGCTTCCGGGGAGCATTTAAAGATCAGCCAGGAGGACGTCAAACTGACCGGACATGCGATTGAGTGCCGTATCAATGCGGAAAACCCGGCAAAGAACTTCCGCCCGTCACCGGGAACCATCACGGATATCTACCTTCCGGGAGGAAAGGGAGTGCGGATCGATTCCGCAATCTACAGCGGCTATACAGTGCCGCCGTACTATGACTCCATGCTGGCAAAACTGATTGTCCATGCAAAGTCAAGACCGGAAGCGATCAGCAAAATGAGAAGTGCCCTCGGGGAGGTTATCATCGAAGGAATCGATACAAATATTGACTATCTGTACGAACTGATCAACCATCCGGATTATCAGAGCGGAAATATTGATATTGAGTTTATCGAGCGTTTGTAGGAGTGAAAAGACATGAAATTATCCAATATGTTTAAAAAAACAGAACGAAAAAACTACATAACGATTCATACTTCAGATAAAAAGGGAAAACCGGAGGTGCCGGAAGGTCTGCTGAAAAAGTGTAATGCGTGCAAGGCGGCGATTGTGACAGAGGATGTCAAGAACAATTATTATATCTGCCCGAAGTGCCACAATTACTTCCGGGTACATGCCAGAAGAAGAGTGGAGATGATCGCGGACGAAGGGACGTTTGAAGAGTGGGATCACGGCCTGAATGCGGGCAATCCGTTAAGCTTTCCGGGATATGAAGAGAAGGTGAAGGCTCTCCAGGAGAAGACAAATCTTGATGAGGCCGTCATGACCGGGAAAGTGCAGATCAATGGAAATGAAGTGGTACTTGGCATCTGTGACGGACGCTTCATGATGGCAAGTATGGGATGGGCAGTCGGAGAGAAGATCGCCCGTGCTGTAGAGCGGGCTACCGAAGAAAAACTTCCGGTGATCATTTTTGCCTGCTCAGGCGGAGCAAGAATGCAGGAGGGCATTGTCTCCCTGATGCAGATGGCAAAGACATCTGCGGCTCTGAAAAAGCACAGTGATGCCGGGCTTCTCTACATTTCGGTCCTGACTAATCCGACAACCGGCGGAGTAACGGCAAGTTTTGCCATGCTTGGCGATGTCATTCTGGCAGAGCCGAACGCATTGATCGGTTTTGCCGGACCGCGTGTCATTGAGCAGACGATCGGACAGAAGCTGCCGGAAGGATTCCAGAAATCGGAATTTCTGCTGGAGCACGGTTTCATCGACCGGATTGTAGAGCGGGAAGAGATGAAGGAAGTGCTTGCATCTATTCTCAGCATGCATAAAATCGAAGAGAACGGGGAAGACTGGCGGCAGGAATGCTGTCAGAACGAAGGAGAGGAACAACGTGCTCCATATAAAGGGCTGACCTCCTGGGAGCGGGTTCAGATCTCCAGAAGAAAAGACCGCCCGGTAGGAAGTGACTATATTCACACCTTGTTTACCGACTTTATTGAATTGCACGGTGACAGGTATTTCAAAGATGACAAGGCGATTATCGGAGGAATCGCAAGATTCCACGGAATGCCGGTCACAGTCATTGCGCAGGAACGGGGCACAACGACAAAAGAAAATATTCTCCGGAATTTCGGAATGCCTTCCCCGGACGGATACCGAAAGGCGCTGCGTCTGATGAAGCAGGCGGAGAAATTCCACCGCCCGGTCATCTGTTTTGTTGATACACCGGGAGCGTTCTGCGGAATTGAAGCAGAAGAAAGAGGACAGGGAGAGGCAATTGCGAGAAATATCTATGAGATGTCCGGCTTGAAAACACCGGTTGTATCCATCGTGATCGGAGAGGGAGAAAGCGGAGGAGCGCTTGCCATCGCGACCGCGGATGAAGTGTGGATGCTGGAAAATTCGATCTACTCGATCCTCTCTCCGGAAGGATTTGCATCCATTCTCTGGAAAGACAGCAAACGGGCAAAAGAGGCGGCGGGGGTCATGAAGCTGACGGCAAACCATTTAAAGAGCATGGAGATTGTCGAGCAGGTGATTCCGGAGCCGGATAATTTTACTTCCGCAAATCTGGAGGAAGTGGCAGACAGACTGGACAGAAGTCTGAAGAAATTTATTTGTGAGTACATGGAGATGGATGCAGATGCTCTGGTTGAAAAACGTTACCGGAGATTCCGTCGGATGTAGGAAAGGAACGAAAAGTGAACACAAAATGGCCGCCGATTTCGCTCGGCGATAAACAAATCAAAATTCCTCTCATTCAGGGGGGAATGGGAGTCGGTATCAGCATGGGAGGACTTGCAGGTGCTGTTGCAAAAGAGGGCGCGGCGGGGATCATTTCCAATGCGCAGATAGGATTCCGGGAAGCGGATTTTGAAAAAAATCCGTTTCAGGCCAACCTGCGGGCCATGGAAAGTGAATACCAAAAGGCCAGAAAGACCGTGCCGGACGGAGTGATCGGATTTAACATCATGGTAGCGCTGAAGCATTACGAGGAGTATGTAAGGCATGCGGCTGCCATCGGATGTGATCTGATTATTTCGGGAGCCGGGCTGCCTACAGAGCTCCCGCGCTATGTGGAGGGAACCGATACGAAGATCGCACCGATTGTTTCAACTGAAAAATCGGCGAGAGTCATTTTGAAATACTGGGACAGAAAGTACAACCGGGTGCCGGATCTGCTTGTGATTGAGGGACCGAAGGCAGGAGGACATCTTGGATTTACGAAAGAACAGCTTGAGATATTTGACGATAAGGCATACAATGAAGAAGTAAAGTCCATCTTAAAGGCCGTGCGGGAGTACGAAGAGAAGTATGAAAGAAAAATTCCGGTTGTCCTGGCCGGCGGCATTGACACAAAAGAGAAGGTGGAAGCGGCCATGGCGCTTGGCGTGGACGGTGTGCAGACGGCGAGCCTTTTTGTGACGACAGAAGAATGTGATGCGGATATCCGTTATAAGGAAGCATACATAAACGCCGGAGAAGAGGACATCTGCATTGTGACAAGTCCGGTAGGAATGCCGGGGCGTGCAATCTTAAATCCATTTATGAAAAGAGTGATGGACGGGGAGAAATTTACTCCGAAGAAATGCCTTGGATGTCTTCATAAATGCAATCCGTCCGAAATTCCGTACTGCATTACAGAACGCCTCGTGGCAGCGGCCAAAGGGGATGTGGAGGAAGCACTTCTTTTCTGCGGAAAAGAGGCGTACAGACAGCAGAAGATCACGACTGTCAGGGAAGTGATAGGTTCACTGATGGGAGAAGAATAGGGACAAGACGAAAGATAGACAGGTAAAGGAGCAAAAAAAAACGTGGACGCATACAGGGCAATCAACGAAATCCTGGTTCATTTGTTCAATGAAATCTGGGAGCTGGAAGGAAAAGCAGTGATCACAGAAGAATATAAGGACATTACGAACAACGATATGCATATTATTGAAGCGGTGGGCCTCGGAGAAGGAAACAATATGTCGGCAATCGCAAAAAAACTGAAAATCACTGTCGGATCTCTTACCACCTCCATGAACAGTCTTGTCAATAAAAAGTATGTGGTCCGGGAGAGGAGTTCCCAGGACCGAAGAGTGGTCAATATCCGCCTGACAAAAAAGGGGGAAAAGGCGTACCACCATCATGCAGATTTTCACAGGAAGATGACGGAAGCAGTCGTATCCGCCCTCTCAGAGGATGAGATTCCGGTTCTCGTCAAAACGCTGGACAGTCTGTCCGACTTTTTCAAATCCTATCGGGAACAGTATTGACATGTTTTTGTACCGGATGGTACACTGAATAAAACAGCCGCAGGGCAGCTTTTAAGAGCTGTTTTGCGGCTGCTTCCGTAACTGGAAGAAAATACGGACAGGATTTTGGAAAGGCCGGAAGGCCTGAAATCAGAAAGGGAGGGAAGAAACGGTGAAACGACGGACAGAAAACAAGATGGGAAAAAGGATTCTTGCAGGAATCTGCTGCATCGGTCTTCTGACGGCAGCAGGATGCAGTCAGAATCAGGAAGAACCGGATCCACAGGAACTTTACCAGGCTGCGGTGGAGAAAAACGGGGAACTGACAGATCTGGACATGACAATGGGAACGAAGATGACGCTGGAGCAGGCCGGAGAGACGGTGGATATCGATATGAATGTCGATATGCTGATGTCCGGATACAATACATCGGATCTACAGTATCAGATGGAGACGACGACCTCACTCCTCGGGCAGAATATCGAGATGACTGCATTTTACACAGACGGCTACTATTATATGGAGACATCAGGCCAGAAGCTCAAATATCCGTACGATCTGGAAGCGATTACGGAGCAGGTGGAAAACAGCATGGGCGGCACAGTATCCTCGGAAGCCATGACGGAGCTGACGGCAGAAAAAGAGGGGGAAAATACGAGACTTACCTTTACCGGAGATCCGGAGAAGATGACCAACTATACAAAGGAGATTCTTTCCAATATGCAGACCGGAACAGAAACGGCGGATTTTACAATCGAGAAGGCAGGAGGATCCTATCTGATCAATCCGGACGGCTATTATATCGAAAGTAATGTTGATATGGATCTTCTGATGAATATCAGCGGAAGCGAAGTCAGCGTGAATACAAAGATGACAAGTACCCTGAAAGATCCGGGTAAAAAGGTGGAAATCACACTGCCGGAAGACCTGTCCTCCTACACAGAAGTATCGCAGGATCTTCTGGAATAAAAAAAGCGAAAGAAGGGTATGGAAGACAGCCAAATTGCAAAGGAACGGGAACTTTCTGAAGAAAGCCTCCATAAACTGATGAAAGAGTAATATAAAAATCCGGAAAGTCTCATTCAAAGCGACTTCCGGATTTTTTACATTTAAGAACCGTTCAGAACATTTTATTTTCCGGATACGGCGGCAGTCTTTTTGTTCCGGTAAATCTTACCGCTGGAGAAGCCGTGTCCTTTGACTTCGTTGACACGGGAGATAATCATGAAGGCTTCCGGATCAATTTTATTGACTTCCTGATTGAGCTTTGTCAGCTCGCGGTTGGAGATGACAGTCATAATTACCGGCTGATCGGTGTGAAGATATCCGGTTTCCCCGTACAGGATAGTGGAGCCCCGGTCCAGCTTCTGGACGATCATCTGATTGATCTCTTTGTGCTTTTTACTTACGATCTTGACCTGAGTCTGAACGTGTCCGGTGAGGAGTACTTTGTCCAGGACGACGGTGTAGATCAGGACAAGGAGGATTCCGTAGATGATCTGCTCTTTGTCGGAGAAGAGCATCTGGAGAATCAGGATCGTAAAGTCAAAGAGATAGAGCATGACAGACACCGGAAACCCGAACTTTTTATTCAGGACAAGAGGTGGAATATCCATTCCTCCCGTGGAGGCTCCTGCCCGGATCACGATTCCGATGGCAAATCCGATCATCAGTCCGCCGCAGACGGTTGCGAGCATCCGGTCGCTGGTGACATTAGCAAGCTGCGGAATTCTTTCAAATACACCGAGAATGATCGGGTAAAAGAAACTGCTGATCAGTGTTGTCAGTGCAAACATTTTTCCAAGGACAACTGCTCCAAGCACGAACATAACGGCGTTGAAACAGAAGACGAACATGGAAATGGGGATATTAAAATAATGTTCAAACGCAATTCCAAGACCAGTCGTTCCCCCGGTGATCAGGTCATTTGGAAGAATAAAGACGACAACACCGAGCGCATAGATGGCGTTGCCGATTAAGATTGTAATAATATTCAATACTTTTTTGGAAATGCTCTCATTCATACCTGTCAGTCCTTTCTATTTCAGATACGAATCAGTATACAGGAAGAAAAGAAGGGGAACAAGAGATTTCCGGAAAATCAGGAAATCTTATCAGTATGATGAAACTGTGCTATACTAAAGGAAAAACGAGGAAAAGCAGAGAAAGAAACGAAAGGAGAAGAAGGACATGGAAGAGATCAGGAAATTTCAGCAGATGATAGATGAGAGCAGGAATATCGTATTCTTCGGAGGAGCAGGAGTCTCCACCGAGAGCAACATTCCGGACTTCCGCAGTGAAGACGGTTTATACAATATGAAGTATAAATATCCACCGGAGACAATCATAAGCCACACCTTTTTTCTGAGAAATCCGGAGGAATTTTACCGGTTTTATAAGGACCGGATGCTCTGTCTGGACGCGGAGCCGAATCCGGCCCACAGGAAACTGGCCGAACTGGAGCAGGCAGGAAAGCTCTCTGCCGTTGTCACTCAGAATATTGACGGACTCCACCAGAAGGCGGGAAGCCGGACGGTCTATGAACTGCATGGAAGTATTCACAGAAATTACTGCATGGAGTGCGGTAAATTTTATGATGCAGAGTATGTGAAAAACAGTGAGGGCATTCCAAGATGCAGCTGCGGCGGGATGATCAAGCCGGATGTGGTGCTCTATGAAGAAGGGCTGGATACAAAGACAATCCAGAATTCCGTGGAGGCGATCGCTCATGCGGATATGCTGATTATCGGCGGGACTTCCCTTGTCGTTTACCCGGCGGCCGGTTTTATCGACTACTTCCGCGGAAAGTATCTTGTGCTGATCAACAAGGCGGAAACAGGGCGGTCTGTCCGGGCGGATCTTGTGATCCGGGAACCGATCGGAAAAGTGATGGAACAAATCTCTTGCAATCCACAGTGAAATTCGCTAAAATAATGAAGTTAGTATATTGATATCAGGAGACATTTATATAAAGGAGAGAAAGTATGTGCGGATTTGCAGGTTATGCAGGAATGAAAGAGTACGATGCTTCCGTGATCCGGAAGATGACAGATAAGATTCGCCACAGAGGGCCGGATTCACAGGATGCCTTCGTGGAAGGCGGAGTCGGACTGGGCTTTGTCAGACTTAGTATTATCGACCTGGAAGGCGGGTCCCAGCCGATGTTCAATGAAGACAAAAATCTGGTGCTGATCTTTAACGGCGAGCTTTACAACTATCAGGGGATCAGAGAAGAGCTGATTCAGGCCGGACATGTATTTACAACACATACAGATTCCGAGATCCTTCTCCACGGATACGAAGAGTGGGGCAAGGAAGGACTGCTTAAAAAATTGAGAGGAATGTTCGCGTTTGTCATCTTTGACAGAAAGAAGAAGACACTGTTCGGCGCAAGAGACCATTTCGGGATCAAACCGTTTTATTATTACCATAAGGACGGCACGTTCCTGTTTGGATCCGAGATCAAGTCTTTCCTGGCTCACCCGGATTTCCAGAAAGAGCTGTTCGAGGAGAAGCTTCCGGACTTCATGACATTCGGATGTATTCCTGGAGAAGAGACTTTCTTCAGGAATGTATACAAACTGTTGCCAGGACATTACTTTACCTATGAAAATGACAAGGTAAACGTGAAGATGTACTGGGAGCCGACCTTTGACATCAATGAAAATCAGACGATCGAGAGTGTAGCAGATAAGCTGGACGGTGTTCTGGAAGATTCCGTGAACAAACACATCATCGCAGACGTGCCGGTATGTTCCTTCCTTTCCAGCGGCGTGGATTCCAGCTACGTGGCATATGAACTGAAGGATAAGGTGGATCTGACGACATTTACGATCGACTTTGTAGAGCAGAAATACAGCGAAGCGCCTCACGCAAAGGAGCTGGCAGACGAGCTTGGCATCCGTAATATCGGACGGAAGGTATCTGCTGAAGAATATTTCCACGATGCGGAGAAGATTCAGTATTACATGGACGAGCCGCTGGCCAACCCGAGCGCGAACCTTCTGTACTACATCTCCAACCGTTGTTCTCAGGACTTCAAGGTAGCACTTTCCGGAGAAGGTGCGGACGAGATGTTCGGCGGATACAATATCTACCATGAGAACATCTCTCTTGGCGGATATCAGAAGCTTCCGAAGTGGTTCAGAAAGGCAGTGGCAAAGGTTGTCACACCACTTCCGAAATTCAAGGGAAAAGGATTCCTGATCCGCGGAAGCAAGGATGTGGAAGAACGTTATATCGGCAACAGCAACGTCTTCAAATATGAAGAACGGGATGCGTTCCTCAAGAAAAAATACAAGAGCAGAAATCCGCTGGATATTGCTAAAGAATTTTATGACAAGGTGCCGGATCTGGACGATGTGTCCAAGATGCAGTATCTGGACTTCAATATGTGGCTGCGTCAGGAGATCCTCCTGAAAGCGGACAAGATGTCCATGGCAAACTCACTGGAGCTTCGTGTTCCGTTTATGGATATCGAAGTATTCAAGACTGCCCGGACGATTCCGGCAAAATGCAAGGTCAACGAATCCAACACGAAGCTTGCGTTCCGTGCCCTTGCGGACCGTAAATTCAGCAAGAAGAGCGCGGAGAGAAAGAAACTCATGTTCCCGAGCCCGCTTCCGAACTGGATGAGAGAAGATCAGTATTACAAAATGATCAAAAAAGAATTCAAGAGCGAGACAGCAGGAAAATTCTTTAACCGTAAGAAAATTCTGCAGCTTCTGGAAGAACATAAAGAAGGAAAGGTAACCCATTCCATTCAGATCTGGGTAGTCTATACGTTCCTGATGTGGTATAAAGCATACTTTATCAACAACGGAGATCTGGATAAGATCGAGGCAGACTGCGCACATTAAAAAACAGTAATTAAAATAGAAAAGAACCGCTTCACGGCTGCGGAGGAACTGCAGCAGGTGAGGCGGTTTTCTTTGTGATTTAACTTTTTCTTTTTCCCTGAGTTCGTATTATGGTCTTGGCACTGTCACCCCGAATCCGGCATTTGGATGCATCAGCGAGAAGACGACATCAATGACGAAGATACCAAGGAGACAGATACACAGAACCGTCCGGAATTTATCCGGAAGCTTCCGGTACTGAACGCTTAGTTTCGGCGCCGCAAAATAGAGGATCACAAGCCCTCCGGCTCCAAAGAGAAGCAGCCCTTCCAGGCAAACAAATCCTTTGAGATTGATGAGGGAATCCCGGTAATCCCACCAGCGCATCTGATAGATCTTCCACAGCACGGTTCCCGTGACGAATTCCATCGTCCCGGCTGTCAGCATGGTCATCAGAAAGACCTGAAGCGGCTTTTCGGCAAAGCGGCGGAGCAGGAGGAGAATCAAAACTCCTCCGAATCCGTAAATTGGAAGCCACGGACCATAGAGGACACCACGATTTACAACAGTATGATCGATAAATACATGCAGAAGGACTTCCCAGAGCCATCCTGCAAATGAAAAGGTAAAGAAAAACAGGATGTAGGAAGAGATGGAGTACCGATGCATACTCTGCTGAATGAGCCCCGCCTTTTCTGTTGTATAAACTTCTTTTGCCATCATATATTTCTGTAACATAACTTTTCCGCCTCTCTTTCCTTTCCTGTTTATAGTTCCATTGTAAAACATAAAACCGAAGAACAACAAAAGCCACTCTTAGGATATTCGAAAGATTTTCAGGGGAAAATTAAGAAATTATGAAGATTCGTGCGATCATTTTCACGATCTTCTATGCAGATTTTGTGAAATCCCTTTTGAGGAATCCGGAAATATGTTATATTAAGGAAAGCAAAGAAAGTAACCGGAGGATATGGGTATGAAGTTTTTGAGTATTTTTGATGTGATCGGTCCGAATATGATCGGGCCTTCCAGCTCGCATACAGCAGGGGCATGTTCCATGGCGCTTCTGGCGCGCAAAATGTGTCCGGAACCGATCAAAAAGGTCATCTTTACACTTTATGGTTCGTTTTCCAAGACGTATCATGGGCACGGGACGGACCGGGCGCTTTTAGGCGGAGTTCTTGGATTTGACACTGATGATGCCAGAATCCGCGATGCCTTTGAATGGGCCAAAAAGATGGGGGTAGAATACGAGTTTGTCATTGATGAAGAGACAAGGACAGATCATCCGAACACAGCGGATATGGATATTACCGGAGTAAACGGGCACCATCTGTTTGTCAGAGGAGAGTCCATCGGAGGCGGCAAGATTAAGATTGTCCAGATCAACGGCATTGATGTGGAATTTACAGGCGAGTACAGTACGCTGATTGTCCGACAGATTGACAAACCGGGCGTAGTGGCACATATTACCCAGTGTCTGAGCAGGCATGAAGTGAATATCGCGTTTATGAGACTGTTCCGCGAGGATAAAGGAGCGACCGCCTTTACAATCGTGGAGTCGGACGAGCAGATTCCGGAAGAGATTCTGGATGAAATTCACAAAAACGAGAACGTACAGGATCTGATGCTTGTACAGATGTAGGAGGAGCCAGGATGGATTTTATTTCAGGACAGACACTTCTTGAAGTGTGTGAAAAGGAACAGCTTCCGATCTCGGAAGTGATGAAACAAAGAGAGATTACCTGCGGTGGAATGCAGGAAGAAACGATCAGGGAAAAGCTTTATGAAGTACTCGGAATTATGAAGAATGCGGTGGAAGAGCCGATCAAAAATCCGAAAAAGTCGATAGGTGGTCTGATCGGAGGGGAGGCAAAGCTTGTGGCGGACCACGAGGGAGCCGCTTCTTCCGTGTGCGGCACGCCGATGTCAAGAGCGATTGCCTACAGTATGGCGGTACTGGAAGTCAACGCCTCCATGGGACTGATCGTGGCAGCGCCTACAGCAGGATCGGCCGGTGTTCTTCCGGGTGTTCTGCTTGCCATCCGTGATACAAAGGAGGCAGATGATGAGATGCTCTTAAAAGGACTTCTCAATGCATCGGCAGTCGGCTATATTCTGATGCGCAATGCATCCGTGTCCGGAGCAGAGGCGGGCTGTCAGGCTGAGGTCGGAGCAGCATCTGCCATGGCCGCGAGCGCAGTAGTGGAGATGATGGGAGGTACACCGCAGATGTGTCTGGATGCTGCATCCATTGCGATGGCAAATCTTCTCGGCATGGTGTGCGACCCGATTGCGGGACTTGTAGAGGCACCTTGCCAGAGCAGAAACGCCATCGGAGTGGCGAACGCGCTGACCTGCGCGGAACTTGCGCTCAGTGGAGTGAAAAGTGTGATTCCGTTTGATGAGATGGCGGAGGCCATGTATCATGTAGGAAAAAGTCTTCCATTTGAACTCAGGGAGACAGCCATGGGCGGCTGTGCGGGAACACCGACCGGATGTGCGCTTGGCTGTGAGATCTGCGGCAGATAAGGAAGAGTAGGGGGGATTTTGCAGGAGAAAAGAGCGGGGGAGCATCCTCCCCCGTTTTGATTTTGGAAAGAAGGGGTAACAATGAACAGACAAACGAAACCACTCAAACCTTACCATGGACTGATTGTCCTGATCCTGACTGCGGTCTGCATCTTTCTGATCGGTCCGGTGCTCAGTAATTATATGGGACTTTACGGGACTCTGATCAGTGAGCTTTTGATGCTTGCCGGTGCGGTAGGATGCACCTTTTTGTTCCGCGGTAATCCGAAATACGTATTCCCGATTCATAAACCGACTCCGCACGGCCTGTTTGGTACTTTTCTCTTCTGGATGGGAACAATCGGGATCGCTATGGTCTTTACCGTAGTGCTTGCATGTTTCTTCCCGGATGAAATCATGGGAACAAGTGCAGGACTTTCTTATACATTCTTAAGTGTTCCGGTGCTGGTTGCCGTACTGATCGTATCCATCACGCCGGCATTCTGCGAAGAGGCCGTGTTCCGGGGGATAGTCTTTAACAGCTTCTGGCCGATTGGAAACAAGTGGATAGTCATTGTGCTGACAGGATGCATTTTCGGAGCATTTCACGGTAGTATCTGGCGCTTCTTTCCGACAGCCATTCTGGGGATGGCAATGGCTTATCTTCTGGCGGAAACCGGAAACATGGTTTACAATATCATGTTCCATGCCATCAACAATCTGCTTCCGCTGGTCCTGATGTTCGGAATGCAGTGGCTGATGGACGGCCTTTATCAGGTGGCCGGAAGCGCGGCATATTCACAGACGGGTTCCTACAGCTTTTCCTATAACCTCGCGTCGGCAGGGATCTATGTTGCGATGACCGGGATTGCCCTTGTCCTGATTTACGCGGGCAATTTCCTGATTCACATGGGAAGAAAAGGATATGAAGGAAAGATGTTTGGCGGACACAGAAAGAAACATCTCTACATTCTGATCGGTGCAGCCGTCGGACTTTTCGTGCTCGGATGTTTCCTTGTGATTGCGTCAGCGGCGGCCGGCGCATTTGGACGTATGATTTACTACTAAAAAGAGGTGACAGCAATGGGACTGAAACAGGATTTTGTACTGAGAAGGCTGGAAGACCAGGGAAGGTTTCTGGCCAGACTGATTCTTGGAAAAGAGGAAGCGAAATATGAGCTTCCAGAATATGAAGCGATGGATAATGAGGTGGACCGCCTTTACAGAAAGATCCTTTCTCTTGCGGACGCAGGGGAGATCAATGAAGCGGAAAATCTTCTTCTGGAAGAGCTGGAGACAGGGGATCTGCAGATGTTTGAGATGGCACTTTGCTTTTATCTTCATCTGGCACATATGGACGAGGAGTTTTTGGAGGAACACCAGTATACGAGAGAAGAAATCGGAGAGGGGATGGAATCTCTGGCAGAGGACTTTGGGGTGAGCGGACTTGAAATCAGCATGGGAAAATAAATGCGGCACCATTCGCGTCATCAGCTTTACATCCGAAGGACACCGGCGAAATGACCTCCTGAGAGAAACGCTCGAGAAGGCGGGACTTTCCTGTGTAGGGTACCGGAAAGGTACAGCGCCGGGAGGCAGTATGCTCTGTGAAGTGACGTCCATGTACGACTGGGTCGGGGAAGGATGGGGGAAAGACACCTATCTCTTTATCGGAGCGGCAGGAATCGCCGTCCGGAGCATTGCCCCGCTTGTAAAGGATAAGTTCACGGACTCTCCGGTGCTTGTAATGGATGAAAAAGGCGGATATATCATTCCGCTGCTTTCAAGTCATCTGGGAGGAGCAGGGGAGACTGCCCGGATTATTTCCGCTCTTACCGGGGCGGTTCCGGTAGTTACGACAGCCACCGATCTGAACCGGAAATTCGCGGTGGATCTGTTTGCGAAGGAAAACGGAATGCAGATTTCGGACAGGGCTCTTGCAAAAGAGATTTCGGCCCGGATTCTGCAGGGAAGAGCAGTTGGTTTTTATTCGGACTTCCCGGTGAAGGGGAACGTGCCGGAGGAGCTTCTGATAAAGCAGGAGTACAGGAAGCTAAAAGAAACGCTGCCGGGCATTGCCGTGCTTGAAAAAAAGCCGGAGAAGGCGATGGAAGGCATTCTGCATCTGTACCCGAAAATACTAAGTGTCGGAATCGGATGCAGAAGAGGTGTAGAAAAAGAAAAGATAGAACAAAAGATCCGAAGCGTCTTGGGGCGTGGAGGATGGAAGACAGACCAGATCGGTGTGCTTGCAAGCATTGACCGGAAAGCAGATGAGAAGGGAATCCTTGATTTTGCGTCAGAATACGGGATTCCGTTTCGGACGTACACGGCCGGGGAGCTTAATACGGTGAAGCAGGTAACATCCTCTTCTGATTTTGTAAAGAATATAACAGGGACGGACAATGTATGCGAGAGGGCGGCGCTTCTTGCAGGACAGTCCGGAGATCTGATTTATAAAAAAGAAACATTCCGGGATCTGACACTTGCGGTGGTACGTATGCGCTGCGAAGTAATATTTGGAGAGACAAAGCAGCCGACGCCCCGGATGGCGGACCTGGAACGAAAGGGGGAAAAAACATGAAGCATATCTTAATCTTTGCTGGCACAACAGAAGGAAAAGAACTGATGGAGAAGATCAAGCACTTTCCGGTAGAAGTTTTTGTCAGTGTGGCCACGGAATACGGAAAAGAATGTCTTTTAAAGGAAACGGAAGAAGAACGGGCGCCATATGCAAAGCACGGAGAGGTACAGGCCGGAAACTTAAATATCATCGCAGGACGCATGAAAGAGGTGGAAATGAAAAACTATATCCGCAGACAGGAGATTGATCTTGTTGTGGATGCCACCCATCCGTTTGCCCGTGAAGTGACGAAAAATATCAAAGAGGCATGCCGGGAGACGGGAGTTCCTTATATCAGGCTTCTGAGAAAGCCGGTGCAGAAAGAGGAAGGCCTCATCTATGTCTCTTCGATCGAAGAAGGTGTAGAATTTCTGGAGAAGACGGAGGGGAATATCCTGATTACCACAGGAAGCAAGGAGCTTTCTGCCTATACAAGGCTTACAGACTACCGGAACCGTTGTTATGCAAGAGTACTGTCCACGCAAGAATCCGTGGAGGAAAGCGTACGTCTCGGACTGGAAGGGGATCATCTGATTGCCATGCAGGGGCCATATTCCGAGGAGATGAATATCGCAACGATTCATCATGTCAAGGCATCCTGGCTGATTACGAAAGAGTCCGGAAGCGCAGGCGGTTTTGATGATAAGGCAAGAGCTGCCGCAAAGACCGGAACGGTGCTTGTAGTGGTGGAACGGCCGAAGGAAGAAGGAAGTACATTTGAGGAAGCAGTAGAGAGGATCCGCGCATGTTCGTTGCAGTAACAGGGGGGAGCGGAAGCGGAAAGTCCGCCATGGCAGAAGACATCTCCCAGAGCCTGTGCAGCGGCCCGAAGATCTATGCGGCGACGATGATGGTGTATGATGAGGAGAGCAGAAGACGGATCGAACGACACCGGAAACAGCGGGCGGGCAGACAGTTTACTACGCTGGAATGTCCGTCCGGACTGGAAGAGATTCATTTTGAAGAGAAGGTGCCGCTCATCTTGCTGGAATGTATTTCCAATCTCGCTGCCAATGAGCTTTACAGCGGAGAAGATTTTTCCATGCAGGACCCGGAGGAGACGGCAGAGCGGATCATCCGAGGGATCGAACATTTCGCTGACAGTGCGGACCATCTTGTCGTTGTGACAAACGAAATGTTTCAAAGCGGAACGAAAGACGATGAAATGAAACAGTACCTTTTTGTGGCAGGCCGGGTAAACCGCTATCTGATGGCAAAATCCGATGTGTTTATTGAAGCGGTGTACGGCCTGCCGTATTTCTGGAAAGGAAGCGGACATCTTCATATGGAGAAAGGAACATGGATATGGGACAAAACGGATTGATTCATATATACTGCGGGGATGGAAAAGGAAAGACCAGCGCTGCCATCGGGATGATGATCCGGGCCGCCGGAAGAGGAAAAAAGATTCTCCTTGTCCGGTTTCTAAAGAATGAAGATTCCGGAGAGCTTTTCGTTCTGGATCAGATCCCGCAGATCGAGCGGATCCGGATGCCGGAAGGATACGGATTTTACTGGACTTTGACTGACGAAGAAAAAGAGCGGATGAAAGAGGAGTATGAACGGATCTGGGAAGACATCGAGTGCCGGGCCGGCAGCAGCGACATTCTTGTGATGGATGAATTTATGGCGGCATTCGGGCACGGGCTGATTCCCGGAGAACGGGCAATTTCCTTTCTTAAGGAGAAGCCGGAGCATCTGGAAGTCGTCCTGACGGGACGGAATCCGGATGCGCGGATTCTGGAAATGGCAGATTATATTTCCGAGATCCGGGCGGTGCGGCACCCGTTTGAGCGGGGCGTCCCTGCACGGGAAGGAATTGAATATTAGGAGGAAAATTATGAGATTGCTGCATATATCGGATCTGCATCTTGGAAAACGGGTCAATGAGTATTCCATGCTGGAGGATCAGGCCCACATTCTTGAGCAGATTCTGAAGATTGCCGATCAGGAGCAGGCGCAGGGAGTGCTGATTGCAGGTGATGTCTATGACAAGCCTGTTCCGCCAGCGGAAGCAGTGCGGCTTCTTGATTATCTGCTGAGCAGCTTTGCGGACCGGAAGATTCCGGTCTTTTTCATAAGTGGAAATCACGACTCCAGGGACAGGCTTTCCTTTGGAGCGGAGCTGTTTAAGAAAAGCGGCGTGTATATGGCATCAGAAGGATTTCTGGAAAAAGTGGACCGGGAGGATGAATACGGTGAACTTTCCATCTGGCTGATGCCGTTTTTAAAACCGGCACAGGTGCGGAGTGTCTATCCGGAAAAAGACATCCAGACATACACGGACGCAGTGCGCGCAGTGCTGGAAGAGGCAGATCTGGATCCTGCAAAGCGGAATATTCTGGTAGCCCATCAGTTTGTGGCGGGAGCCGTACAGTGTGAGTCGGAGGAGGTCTCCATCGGGGGCCTGGATCAGGTGGATGTGTCGGTGTTTGACGGATTTGAATATGTAGCCCTTGGTCATCTGCACAGACCCCAGTCTGTCACAAGGGAGACAGTACGCTACTGCGGAACGCCTTTGAAATATTCGTTTTCCGAGGTACATGATCAGAAATCCGTGACCATTGTGGAGTTGAAAGAAAAAGGCGAGACCGCGATCAAAACAGTTCCGCTTACCCCTCTGCGGGATATGAAGGAACTGAAAGGGACATATTTACAGCTGACGAGCCGGCCGTTTTACGAGACGCAGGAGCGGGATTCCTACTTTCACATTACACTTACCGATGAGGAAGATGTGATGGATGCGGTCGGGAAACTTCGGATGATTTATCCGAATCTGATGAAGCTTGACTATGACAATGTGCGGGTACGCACGCAGATGCAGTATGAAGAAATGGAAGCGGTAGAACAAAAGCGGCCGGATGAAGTTGTCGCGGAGTTCTATCAGGTGGTTAACGGCCGGCCGCTTTCGGATGAGCAGAGCAAACTGGTCGAAGAGATGATGGAAGAAGTATGGGAGGAAGAAAGATGAGACCGGAAAAACTGATTTTATCCGCATTCGGCCCTTATGCGTCCAGACAGGAGATTCCATTTGACAAGCTGGGAAAGCATGGACTTTATGTGATCTCCGGGGATACCGGCGCGGGGAAGACGACAATTTTTGATGCCATCACCTTTGCCCTTTACGGTGAGCCTTCCGGAAACCGAAGAAAAGCGGATATGCTGCAAAGCAAATATGCAGCAAACGGGGAGGAAACTTATGTGGAGCTGGCATTTTCGGTCGGCAGTGCAAGATATCAGATTCACCGGAATCCGGAATACCAGCGCCCGAAAAAGCGGGGCGAAGGATGGATTACCCAGAAGGCGGATGCCGTTCTGACAATGCCGGACGGAAGTGTGGTGACGGGCGCCAGAACTGTTACAGAAAAGTGCGAGGAAATTCTCGGACTGAAAAGAGAGCAGTTTACACAGATTGCCATGCTGGCTCAGGGAGAGTTCCAGAAGATGCTCTTTTCTTCCACTGAGGAAAAGAGCCGGATTTTCCGGATGCTGTTCCACACGGCGCCATATCAGGTATTTCAGGAGAAAATCAAGGAGAAAGCGGCAGGTCTGAAAAGAGCATACGAGGCGGTGGAGCAGAGTATCCGCCAGTATGCCGACGGCATCCTGATACCGGAGAAAGAGGAAGCGCTTCGGGCAAACTGGGAGGAAAGCCTGCAAAGTCCGGATAAGGAAGAATGGCTTTTGACGATTGAGAACATCCTTGAAACAATGCAGAAGGAAGAAGAACGTCTGGAAAAGGAGATCAGCCGGACGGAAGAGGAAGCACAGCAGTATGGCGAAAGGCTGAATGAGGCTGTTCAGGAGCTGAAAGCAAAGCGGGGAGAAAAACAGCAGAAAGAAGAACTGGAACAGCTGATCCGGAAAAAGGCGGTCTGCCAGGAAGCACTTCGGAAGGCGCAGGAGAATGCAAAAGATAATGAACTGGTGCAGGAGCGGATTTTGAAAGAATCCATGCAGCTGGAGACTTACCGGGAACTGGAGGAAAAGAAGAAATCCTGGGAGAAGAGACGCAAGGAGGCCAGGAATCTTTCTGACCGCCTGGCAGCTGTAATGGAAAAGCAGAGAAAGGCAAAAGAAGAAATCGAGCGGTGCCGTGCCTTGCTGTCGGAGATTCCTGATCCGGAGGAGGCATGGAAAGAACTTCTGCGGCAGAAACAGCAGACGGAAGAAAGACATCAGAATCTGAAAGAATTTCTGCTGATCTGCGGGCAGTACCAGGAGGCAAGAAAGGAGCAGGAGACTGCGCAGGAGGCCTACCTTTGCGTCCGGGAGAAGGTAGAGAAGGCACAAAAAGAGTATCAGGAGCTGGAACGGGCATTTCTGGACGGGCAGGCAGGGATCCTGGCAGCCGGATTGACAGACGGGGAACCCTGTCCGGTGTGCGGTGCCCTGCATCATCCGGATCCGGCGAAAAAGCCGGAAGAAATCCCTGATGAACAGACGTTGAAACAGAAAAAAACAGTACTTGATATGCTCATGGAAGAGGATAAGCAAAAGAGCCGGAAGGCAGGCGAGGCCAAAGGCCGCACTGAGACGGCGGCAGGCCAGCTCAGGCAGAAGGCCGCACTGCTCTGGCCGGATGAAGAACCGGCGGGTCTGAAGGAAGCGTACCAGAGAATGAAAGAGGAAGGCTGCACTTTGGAAAACCGGAGACGGGAACTGCAGCAAAAAGAAGAAAGTCTGAACAAACAGCAAAAGCAGAAGCAGGATGCGCAGAAGCGGGAAAAAGAGCTGGAACAACAGACAGAAGAACAGACAGGCATCATTCTTCATCTGGAACGGGAGACGGCCTCCATGCGGACAGAACAGGAAACAGAAGGAAAACGGATTCAGGAAATCGGGGAGAGCCTTCCGTATGATTCCTATGAAGAGGCACGCAATGTGATCCGGAAGATGGAGCTGGAAAAACAGGAAAAAGAAGAGGCTTTGGAAGCGGCAAAAGCGGCATACCAGAGCACGGAAAATGAGATCTCTGCCTGCGAAGCATCCATCCGTGTCTGGACGGAACAGCAGAAAGATCGGGAGACGCCGGAAGAGGAGAAACACCGGGAAAAAGAGGAGCTGGAACAGAAAAAACAGGAGACACTCCTGAAAAAGCAGCGTCTGCTTGCCGAAAAGGAACAGCTCCTTCCGGTGCTCAGTGCAGACAGGTCCGCCCTTGAGAAGATGAGGGCGGCCGTGAGGCAGCAGGAAGAGACAGAGAATGAATACCGGATTGCCGGCGCTCTTTCCGATACGGTCAACGGCACACTTGGAGGAAAGGAAAAAATCATGCTGGAAACCTATGTGCAGATGGCCTATTTCGACCGGATTCTTATTCGTGCAAACCGCAGGCTTCTTGTCATGACAGACGGTCAGTATGAGCTGGTCCGCAAAAAGACGGCGGACAACCGGAGAAGCCAGAGCGGCCTTGATATGGATGTGATCGATCATTACAACGGTACACAGCGCAGCATTCATACACTGTCAGGCGGGGAGTCCTTCCAGGCATCACTATCCCTGGCACTTGGGCTTTCCGATGAGATTCAGTCCATGGCCGGAGGTATCCGGATGGAAGCGATGTTTGTGGACGAGGGGTTCGGGACACTGGATGAGGAAGCGCTGGATAAGGCGGTCCGCGCCCTTGCCTCTTTAAGTGAAGGGAATAAGCTGGTGGGAATTATTTCCCATGTGGCTGAACTGAAAGACCGGATCGACAAAAAGATTCTCGTAAAGAAAGAAAAAGGCGGAGAAAGCCGGACACAGGTGGTCATCGGATAATGCCTTCCGGACTGCCGCAGGGCGGGGCTGGTTGACAGCCGTCTTGGCCAATGGTATCATAAACAGGAATCAAACAGAGAAATCATTTAAAAGTACCTTAGTTTCAGAAGGAGTAAAAGGGAATCCGGTGAGAATCCGGAACAATGCCCGTTGCTGTATGAGGGGAGCTTTCTTAAGAAAAGGCCACTGTGCGGATGCATGGGAAGGGAGAGAAAAGCGCGGATCCTTAAGTCAGAATACCTGCTTTTAGATGCTTCGGAAAGGTTACGGGATTATGACAAGTACGAGAATCAAAGAGGACGTCAAAGGGAAATAGAAACGGATATGGGAAAAGAGGCAGAGGAAAGAACTGTCTGTTTTTCCATATCCTTTTTTGGTGTCAGTCGTCGATGTCAGGCCCATATGGGAGGACAAATATGAAAAAAGCAGTTTTGACGGTGAGCTTTGGAACGAGCCACCTGGATACAATGGAAAAGACGATCGGAGCAGTAGAGAAGGCGCTTGCGGAGGCATTCCCGGACCGGACGCTGTACCGGGCGTTTACAAGCGGAATGATCTTGAAGAAACTGAAATCGGAGTTTCAGATGGAAATCTGCAACGTGGAGGAAGCCATGGAGCAGATGGCGCGGGACGGAATTGAGGATCTTCTCATCCAGCCGACCCATATCATCCACGGATTTGAATACGAAAAGATGACAGAGCAGATCGAGCCGTACCGGGAACGGTTTGAAACAATCCGCATCGGAGCACCGCTTCTTGCCACGATGGAAGATTATGAGGAGGCGGTACACCTGATTATGGAGGATGCCGGACTCAAAGAGGAAGAAACATTAGTGCTCATGGGACACGGGACGGAGCACCATACCAATGCGGCCTATCCGGCCCTCGATTATACCTTCTGGGCGAAAGGATACCGAAACGTGGTAGTCGGCACGGTAGAAGGCTTCCCGGAGATGGAGGAAGTACTGAAAAAGCTGAAAGAGCAGCAGGCCGAAAAGATTCTTCTGATGCCGTTCATGATTGTGGCGGGCGACCATGCGAAAAACGACATGGCAGGAGAGGATGCGGATTCCTGGAAATCGATTCTGACAAGAGAAGGATATGAAGTGCGCACCGTCTTAAAAGGTCTCGGAGAGATTCCGGGCATCCGGCAGATGTTTGTGCGTCACGCCAGGGAAGCAAAGGAGTGTCCGAAAGGATAAAGATGGAAAAGCAGACAGTCATCAAGGGACAAAAAGAACTGAAAAGAGGATATACGACGGGAACCTGCGCGGCGGCAGCGGCCAGGGCGGCGGCAATCATGCTGTTTTCCGGAGAGGAAATCCGGGAAGTCCGCATCACTGTCCCGGCAGGAGAGACCTTGCTTCTGGAAGTGGAGGAGATCGTGCGTCATTCCGATGTGGTGTCATGCGCGGTCCGGAAAGATGCAGGAGATGATCCGGATATTACCCACGGAATGCTCGTCTTTGCCGAAGTAAAGAAAGAGTCCGATAAACGGCAGGAACCAGATTCGGAGCCGGTGCGGATTGTGCTGGAAGGCGGGGAGGGGATCGGCCGGGTGACAAAGCCGGGGCTGGAGCAGCCGGTAGGAGCGCCTGCCATCAACAAGGTGCCAAGGAAGATGATTACGGAAGCAGTCCGGCAGGCAGCCGGGGAAGCCGGATTTTGCGGGACGCTGAAAGTGACCATTTCTGCGCCGGAGGGGGAAGCACTTGCCCAAAAGACATTCAATCCAAGACTTGGGATTCTGGGCGGTCTTTCCATCCTTGGAACAACAGGGATTGTGGAACCCATGAGTGAGCAGGCTCTGACGGAGACCATCCTTCTGGAAATGAAAGTACAAAAACAGGAAGGAATTCAGACGCTCTGTCTGGTGCCGGGAAATTACGGAAGTGATTTCCTGAAAGAAGAGCTTTCCTTTTCCCCGGACCGGGCGGTCAAATGCAGCAACTATGTGGGCGAGGCGCTGGATATGGCAGTGGTGCTTGGATTTCCGAGAGTTCTTCTTGTGGGGCACATCGGAAAGTTTGCCAAGCTTGCGGCAGGTGTCATGAATACCCACTCGAGGATAGCGGACGCGCGTGCGGAGGTGTTTCTTGCGGCGCTTTCCCATCTTGCGGCCGGGGCTTTAAAGGAAGATCCGGGGCGCATGGAAAAGCTGATCGGGCTGGTGCCTGAGATTGAGGAGAGCGTCACGACAGATGAGATGCTTGCCGTTCTGACAAGGGCCGGAATCCGGGAAGACGTGATGTCCCGGATCATGGAGTGTATCTCCTGGCATATCAATCAGAGAACGAGAGGAGAAGTCCAGGTGGAACTTCTGACTTTCTCCAAAGAATGGGGGATCCTTGGAAAGACGGAAGGCGCCATGGAGCTTCTCAGGCAGATCAAAGAGGAACGGAAAGGACAAAAAGAATGAGTGGAATCTTATATGGAACAGGAACAGGACCGGGAGAGGCAGAGCTTCTGACGCTGAAGGCGGTCCGGACAATCCGGTCCTGTGATATGATCGCAGTTCCGGTGTCTGACAGTACACTGAAGGAGCCGTGTATCTGGGAGGAAGGGATGCCGTATCTCGATCGATGTACGGCATATCAGATTGTGCTGCCGGAAGTGCCGGAGATTCGTAAAAAGCCGGTGCTCTGCCTTCCGATGCCGATGATGAAAGAAAAAGAAGAACTGAAACGCATTCACGATGCGGGAGCGAAGAAGGTGGAGGAATATCTGGACGAAGGAATGAACATTGCATTTCTGACCCTTGGAGATCCGTCCATTTATTCGACCTACCTGTATATTCATAAACGGGTGCAAAAAGACGGGTACCAGGCGGTGATCATACCGGGAATTCCGTCGTTTTGCGCGGCGGCAGCGGCCCTGAACCTGGGGCTTGCGGAAAATAAAGAGGAGATTCATATCCTGCCGGCCTCCTATGGAATTGAAGAGGGGCTGAAGCTTTCCGGAACGAAAATCCTGATGAAAACAGGGAAAAAGATGCCTTATGTTAAAGAGACGGTCAAGGCGTCAAACGACCGGTTCTGGATGGTGGAAAACTGCGGGATGGAAAATGAAAAGATTTATGAAAATCCGGACGATGTGCCGGAGAAATCCAGCTATTATTCGCTGATTGTGATAAAGGAGGGATCCTGATGGTACATTTTGTCGGAGCAGGGCCGGGAGCATGCGACCTGATTACCGTGCGTGGCGAACGGCTGCTGAAAGAGGCGGACGTGATTATCTATGCCGGATCACTGGTCAATCCGGAACTGTTACAGGTCAGAAAGGAAACTTGTGAGGTATATGACAGTGCCTATATGACATTGGAAGAGGTGCTGGAAGTGCTTGAAGCAGCAGAAAAGGACAAAAAGACGACGGTACGGCTTCACACCGGAGATCCAAGTCTCTACGGAGCCATCAAAGAGCAGATGGATGAGCTGGACAGACGGGGAATTGCCTATGAGATCTGTCCGGGAGTCAGCTCCTTTTCCGGAGCGGCGGCAGCTCTTAAACTGGAATACACCCTCCCTGAGATTTCCCAGTCCGTCATTATCACACGGATGGAAGGCCGGACCAAGGTGCCGGAAAAAGAATCGATCCGCAGCTTTGCGGCTCATCAGGCAACCATGGTGCTTTTCCTAAGCACCGGACTTCTGGAACCGCTTTCCAGAGAACTGATGGCGGGGGGCTATCCGGGAGATACACCTGCGGCCATCGTCTATAAGGCAAGCTGGCCGGAAGAAGCGGTCTACCGGTGTACTGTGGAAACGCTGGCCGAAACCGCCAAAGCGAACCATGTGACGAAGACTGCGCTGATTGTAGTGGGAGAAGTACTGGAAGGCGGAAAGAAAACCGGATATGAGCGGTCGAAGCTGTATGATCCGGAATTTACCACCATGTTCCGGGAAGGAACGAAGAAAGACGGGGAGACGGAAGAATGAAAAAGAAAGTATATGTCATAGGAATCGGGCCGGGCGCCTACGAGGAGATGACGATCCGGGCCGTGCGGGCGATGGAATCCTGTGAGGTGATCATCGGATATACCGTCTATGTGGATCTGGTAAAAGAGCAGTTTCCGGGGAAGACATTTCTGACTACGCCGATGACAAAGGAAGTGGAGCGCTGTGAGATGGCACTCCGGGAAGCCCGGGAGGGCAGGACAACGGCCATGATCTGCAGCGGGGATGCCGGAGTGTACGGCATGGCAGGTCTGATGCATGAGATCCGGAAAGAACGCGGATATTCGGAAGTGGAGATCGAGGTGGTTCCGGGAATTACCGCCGCCACTGCGGGAGCGGCCGTTCTGGGAGCTCCGCTCATCCATGATTTTGCGGTCATTTCCCTGAGCGATCTTCTGACGCCGTGGGAGAAGATTGAAGAGCGTCTGCGGTCTGCGGCAAAAGGGGATTTTGCCATCTGCCTTTACAATCCATCCAGCCGGAAACGAAAAGATTATCTCCGGAGGGCCTGCGAGATTCTTCTGGAATATCAGAGCCCGGATACGGTCTGCGGCTATGTGCGCCAGATCGCAAGAGACGGGGAGGAAAAGCATGTGACAACCCTTGGAAGACTGAAAGAAACCGGGACAGACATGTTTACCACGGTGTTCATCGGCAATTCCCAGACAAGAGTGATCGGGGAGGCGATGGTGACGCCGAGAGGATATCGATATGAAAAAGAAGATTAATCTGATTGGAATCGGAACAGACGGAAACAAAAGCCTGACACAGGAAGCCAGGGAGCAGATCCGGAAAAGCACTGTACTGATCGGTGCCGAAAGGATGCTGCAAAGCGTAGAATCAATCCGGAAGAAAGAGGCAGGATGCTATACATCTTACCGTCCGGAGGAGATCATGACGACTCTGGAGCAGGAAAAAGGAGAAGAAATCTCCGTTTTATATTCCGGCGATCCTGGATTTTACAGCGGCGCAAAACAGCTTATAAAGCGATTGGAAGGAAGTGGATGGGAGATCCGGGTGCTGCCGGGTATCTCATCAGTGATCTGCATGGCGGCACGCTGTCAGGTGCCGTGGGAGAAGGCGGCATTGGTCAGCCTTCACGGAACCGGACAGAATGCGGTTTATGAGATCTGTACCCACGAACACACCTTCCTGCTTCTTGGCGGCAAAGAGACAGCAGAGCAGTTTCTGGAAAAGATGTCCTGGTACGGGCTGGATCATCTGGAAGCCGCAGCAGGACGGGATCTTTCGTATGAGGAAGAAGTTTTCTTTCGCGGAACGATCCGGGAGCTGACGCCGGAGCTGCTTTCCGGGCTCTCCGTACTCTGGGTGCACAATCCGGACTACGACACGTTTGTGGGACGGCATCTGGAAGATGAAGAGCTGATCCGGGGAAAGGTGCCGATGACCAAGTCGGCAGTCCGGGCCATGGCGGTTGCCGCCCTGAAGCTTCAGAAAGATGCGGTTCTTTATGACATCGGGGCAGGAACCGGAAGCGTGTCGGTAGAGGCTGCGCTTCAGGACGGCTCCATCCGGGTCTATGCTGTGGAGAGAAATCCGGAAGGAATTGCTCTTATTCAGGAAAATAAGCGGAAATGGCGGACCGATCAGGTGGAGATTGTAGAGGGAAACGCACCGGAGGCGCTTTCGGATCTTCCTGCGCCGACCCATGTGTTTATCGGTGGAAGCGGAAGCAGGCTGAAAGAGATTGTGGAAACCTGTCTGTCGAAAAATTCATCTGTCAGGATTGTGCTGACTGCGGTCAGCATGGAAACGATCCGGGAGATGACGGAACTTTTGCAGGACAGCCGGTGGGAGACAGCCGAGGTGATGCAGATTCAGGCAGCAGGCAGCCGGAAGATGGGAGCCTACCATCTGATGACAGCCCAGAATCCGGTGTGGATGGCTGTGTTTCAGGGAAGAAAGGAAGCGGATCATGAATGATACAAAGAAGACAGGACGGCTTCTGATTGCCGGAACCGGAAGCGGATGCGGGAAGACGAGCATTGTCTGCGGGCTGCTGCGGGCATATCAGAAGCGGGGCCTTGCCCTGGCGGCATGTAAGTGCGGACCGGACTATATTGACCCGCTTTTCCATGAGAAGGTTCTCGGCATTCCTTCTGAAAATCTGGATCTTTTCTTCCATGAGCCCGGGATGCAAAAGCAGCTTCTGGAACGGCACAGCAGGGGTGCGGATCTGGTAGTGGCGGAAGGAGTCATGGGATATTATGACGGAATGAGTCTGGAAAGCCCGAAGGGGAGTACGAGTGAGATTGCATCTGTCCTTCAGATGCCGGTGGCTCTGGTCGTTTCCTGCCGGGGAATGGGACATTCGGTGCTGGCGCTTCTGAAAGGCTATCTGGAATATGAAACGGCGGGGCAGATCCGGGCGGTCATTTTGAACGGGATCACCGGACGTACCTATGAAAAGCTTGCGCCGGTACTGGAGCAGTGGCTGCGGGAAAACGGCCATGCGGTCAGGCTGGCAGGCTATCTCCCGAAGATGGCGGATGCAGAATTAAAAAGCAGACATCTGGGGCTGATTCTCCCGGAGGAAGTGGAGGCACTGCAGGAAAAACTGGATCTGCTTGCGGAACAGGCAGAGGAGACGCTGGATCTGGAGCTGCTGTTACAGATTGCAGAAGAAGCGCCGGATCTGGAAACGGGAGAACAAGAAGCTGGGGAAGAAGAAGGGACGGAAAAGCCGAAACTCCGGATTGCCGCGGCAAAGGATGAGGCGTTCTGCTTTTACTATAAAGATAATCTGGAACTGTTACGGGAACTGGGATGCGAGATTGTACCGTTTTCTCCGCTTCATGATGCGGTTCTGCCGGATGGCATCGATGGCCTGATTCTGGCAGGGGGATACCCGGAACTCTACGCAAAGGAGCTGTCTGAAAATGTGTCCATGCGGGAATCGGTGCTTCAGAGCCTGAAAGGAGGACTTCCATGCCATGCGGAATGTGGCGGATTTCTCTATCTGAAAGAGGAACTGGAAGGCGAAGACGGAATGATGTACCCGATGACCGGATTTTTAAAAGGCAGAGGGTACCGGACGCATACATTAGGACGATTTGGATATCTGACTCTGGAGCCAAAGGAGGAGCTTTTGTTTTTGAAACGGGGTGAGACGATCCGTGGCCATGAGTTTCATTACTGGGACTGTACCGAAAACGGAGACCGCTGTCTGGCTGTGAAGCCGGACGGGCAGCGGTCCTGGGAGTGTATGGAAGAAAAGCAGCAGGTTTTTGCGGGATTTGCGCATATCAGCTATGACTCCAATCCGGCATTTGCCAAACGCTTTGTCGGATGCTGTCTGGAAAGGAGAGAGAAAGGAAATGCCGGAGACGACATGGGAAAATGAGATCAAACAGATCAGACTGCCGGATGAGGAGGTAAGAAAAGCGTCTCTTACCCGGTGGAACCATCTTGCAAAGCCTCTTCATGGAATGGGGGCGCTGGAGACGATGCTTGCAAGGATCGCGGGAATTCAGGGGAGGCTTCATCCATCTTTACAGAAAAAGGGGATTGTGGTGCTCTGTGCGGACAATGGGATTGTAAAGGAAGGCGTCTCCCAGACCGGAGCTGAGGTGACCGCTGTGGTAGCGGGAAATTTCATGACAGGGCAGACCAGTGTCTGTAAAATGGCAAAGGTGGCAGGTGCAGACATCCTGCCTTATGATATCGGAATTTTAACGGACGTGGAGGGACTTACGAAAGCAGAATACAAGGTGTCCTGCGGGACGAAGGATTTTCTGGAAGAGCCGGCCATGACAAGGGAGGAGGTCGTCCGTGCCATCCTGACCGGAATGAAGATTGTAAAAGAGCGGAAAGCGCAGGGATATGAGATCCTTGCTACCGGGGAGATGGGAATCGGCAATACGACGACCAGCAGCGCCGTGGCCTGTGCCCTTACCGGGGAGGCTGCCGGAGTGATGACCGGACGGGGAGCCGGGCTTTCCGATGAAGGCCTGATCCGGAAAAAGGAAGTCATCACAGAAGGGCTGGCAAGGAGAAATCCGGACCCGTCGGATCCGGTGGACATTCTGGCAAAGGTCGGAGGACTGGATATTGCGGGACTGACCGGAGTTTTCTTAGGATGTGCCAGATACCAGGTTCCGGCGGTGCTGGATGGATTTATCTCCTCAGTGGCTGCCCTTGCTGCGGTGCGGATAGAACCAAAGGTGAAGGAATACCTGTTTGCTTCCCACAGGTCGAAAGAACCTGCTCATAACCGGATTCTGGAGGAGCTTGGACTGGAGGCCGTGCTGGATCTTGGCATGGCTCTTGGAGAAGGAACCGGGGCCTGTGCGCTCTTCCCGCTTCTGGATATGGCCATGATGGTCTACGAGGAGATGAGTTCCTTTGAGGATATTCAGGTAGAACAGTATAAGGAGTATACATCATGAAATGGATTCGATCCTTTATCATTGCCTTCTCCATGTATTCCAAAATCCCCATGCCCAAAGTCCAGTGGACGAAACCGTCCATGCAGTATGCCTTCTGCTTCTTCCCTCTGGTAGGAGCCGTAGCCGGAGCTTTGACGTGGGGAACCGGACTTGTGCTGTTTGGCCTTCGGGATGCGGGGAAACTTCCGGCCTTGTTTCCGGCTGTG
Organism: Drancourtella sp. An12; assembly: GCF_002160935.1. Classification (NCBI taxonomy): domain Bacteria; kingdom Bacillati; phylum Bacillota; class Clostridia; order Eubacteriales; family Oscillospiraceae; genus Drancourtella; species Drancourtella sp. An12. The sequence continues at coordinate 321,686 of NZ_NFLO01000002.1, forward strand.
TTTCTGACGATCCTTCCGCTTCTGGTGACGGGCGGAATTCATATGGACGGTTTTCTGGATACTTCGGATGCAAGGCATTCCTACGGAGAACGGGAGAAAAAGCTTGCGATTCTGAAAGACCCGCACACCGGCGCTTTTGCAGTGATCAGTGCGGCCATATATCTGCTCTGGAGTCTGGCCCTCTGGTCGGCGGCAGATGAGAAGGTCCTTCCGGGGATGGCCTGCGCCATGGTTCTGTCCAGAACATTGAGCGGCCTTTCCGTGACGGTCGGAAAAGGAGCAAAATCAGACGGACTTGCGGCTGCGTTCCGGGAATCCGCCAGACAAAAGGCAGTATGGATTTCCACGGGAATCTATCTTGCAGCAGGTGTGATTTTTCTGGTGGCAGTATCCGGCGTCATCCCGGCAGTGCTTCTGCTTTTTACGGCGGGAGCAGTGTTTGCCCGGTATCTCAGGATGGCAGTGCGGGAGTTCGGCGGCATTACAGGGGATCTGGCAGGCTGGTTTCTCCAGGTCTTTGAACTTACTGTACTGACGGTGCTGACAGCCTGGTCCTGGATGATCCGGTTTTGATGGAGAAAAAACGGTCTGTAAAGAGACGAAACAGAAACGGAGAAGAACGATGGAACTGACCTTGATCCGGCATTTTGCAACGGCCGGAAATCTGGAAAAACGATATATCGGAACGACAGACGAACCGATTCTTCCGGTGGCGGAAAAAAAGCAGATGCCGCGTGCGGAGATTGTCCTGACCAGTCCCATGATACGGTGTCGTCAGACGGCAGAGTTCCTTTATCCGGAGGTGGAACAGATCGTATGGGACGGATTCCGGGAATGTGATTTCGGCGCTTTTGAAGGGAAGAATTATCTGGAACTGACGGGAGATCCTTCCTATCAGGCGTGGATCGATTCCGGAGGAGAACTGCCGTTTCCGGGAGGCGAGTCGAAGGAATCCTTCTGTGAACGGACGTGGGAGACCTTTGAACGGGCCGTGGAGGATCTGATGGAACAGAAGATCGAACGGGCGGCCATCGTCGCCCACGGAGGCACGCTGATGGCAGTGCTTTCAGCATACGCGGTTCCGAAACTGGGATACTATGAGTGGAGCTGTGGAAACGGATGTGGATATCAGGTCCGTATTTTTGAGGACCGGTGGAAAACCGGGGAGAAGCAATGTAAGGTGGAAAGAAAACTATGATGATTTTGGCAGCATGTGTGGCAGGATTTATACTGGACCTGCTCTTTGGAGATCCGTCCTGGATCTATCATCCGATACGTATCATCGGACATCTGATCAGCGGACTGGAAAAGAAGCTGTATAAAGAGGGAGTTTCTCCGGAGAGTCTCAGAAGAAGGGGAACCATTCTCTGGATCGGAACAGCGGGAATTGCAACACTCGTTCCATGCTTCTTTTTGTGGGCGGCCTTTCAGATTCATCCGGTGCTTTCTTTCCTGCTTCAGAGTTTCTGGTGCTGGCAGCTGCTTGCCACAAAGTCTCTGAAGACAGAAAGCATGAAAGTAAAACAGGCATTGGATACAGGGACGATTGAGGACGGACGAAAGGCCGTGTCCATGATTGTGGGGAGAGATACGAAAAGCCTGACAGAGGAAGGCGTGGTGAAGGCTGCGGTGGAGACGGTGGCGGAGAACACGTCCGACGGAATTATTGCCCCGCTGTTTTATATGATGATCGGAGGCGCAGGGCTTGGCTTTTTTTATAAAGCGGTCAACACGATGGACTCCATGGTGGGCTACAAAAACGACCGGTATCTGGATTTTGGCCGGACGGCAGCAAAAATGGATGATCTGTTCAATCTGATTCCGGCAAGGCTTTCGGCGCTTCTGATGATCGGAGCGGCCGGAATTCTGGGACTGTTTGACAGCAGACATTACAGCATGGCAAATGCATGGAAGATCTACAGAAGAGACCGTCACAACCACAAAAGCCCGAATGCGGCTCAGACAGAATCGGTCTGTGCGGGAGCGCTTTCGGTCCGCCTGGCGGGAAATGCGTGGTATTTTGGAAAATTGTACGAGAAACCGTATATCGGGGATGACATCCGCCCGATTGAACGGGAGGATATCAGACGGGCAAACCGGCTGCTCTATGGGACGGCTGTACTGGGGCTGCTGGTTTTCGGGCTGGCAAGGCTGATTGTGATTATATAAAAGAAAAGCGAGGTGAAGAACATGCAGGAGCATGGAGGCGATATTTATACAAACGAAGGACTGGTTGATTTTTCTGCAAATATCAATCCTCTGGGACCGGGGGAGAAGGTCATGGAGGCACTGAAAAAGAGCCTGGAGAACGTGACTGCCTACCCGGATCCGAAATGCAGGGCGCTTCGGGAGGCGGCGGCCAAAAAAGAGGCGACCGTTTCGGAGCACATTATCTGCGGGAATGGGGCGGCCGATCTGATCTATACGATGGTACTTGCAGAAAAACCAAAGCGGGCCCTTTTATGTACGCCGTCCTTTTCCGAATATGAAAAGGCACTTCGCACAGTGGACTGCCGGATCCGGTTTCACGAAAGAAAAGAGGAAGAAGGATTTGCCCTGACAAGACGGTACCTGGACGAACTGACAGAGGATCTGGATATGGTATTTTTATGTTCGCCGGACAATCCGACCGGCCGGTGCGTGGAAGAATCCCTGCTTCTGGAGATTGTGGAAACGTGTGAAAAAAGGAAGATCCGGCTTGTGCTGGATGAGTGCTTTCTTGATTTTACCGAGGACGGACCGTGGATTCACCATGAGCTTTTGATCCGGGAAAACCGGATGCTGTTCCTGCTTCGGGCATTTACCAAGATGTTTTCCATACCGGGTGTACGAAGCGGATACGGAGTCTGCTCGGATACAGAACTGCTGGAACGGATGCAGAAGTCCAGACAGCCGTGGGCTGTATCTGTCCTGGCGCAGGCGGCCGGAACGGCGGCGCTTGCGGACGATCTGCTTCCGACGGTCACAAGACAGCTGATTGCAGAGGAGCGGCGCCATATCATGGGAGAATTTACCCAGATGGGAATCCGGTACTACCCGGCAAGTGCCAATTACATTTTGTTTTACAGCGAAATAGATTTTTACGAAGAGATGAAACAAGAAGGATTTCTGATCCGGGACTGCCGGAATTACCGGGGACTTGGAAAAGGTTACTACCGGATCGCAGTGAAAGGGCGGGAGGACAATGACAAGCTTCTCCGTGCTTTCGGGCGGATTATCGAACGAAGAAAGGAAGAAACATCATGGCAAAGCCAATCATGATTCAGGGAACCATGTCCAATGCCGGAAAAAGTATCCTGGCAGGAGGACTTTGCAGAGTGTTCCACCAGGACGGATACCGGACGGCGCCCTTTAAATCTCAGAATATGGCCTTGAATTCCTTTATCACGGAAGACGGCTTGGAGATGGGAAGAGCGCAGGTGATGCAGGCCGAGGCGGCGGGGATTGCTCCAAGGGTGGAGATGAATCCGGTGCTTCTGAAACCGACAAGTGATACCGGATCGCAGGTCATTGTAAATGGAAAAGTCCGGGGCGTCATGCCGGCGAAAGAATACTATGCATACAAAAAACAGCTGATCCCGGAGATTCTGCATGCCTACGAGATTCTTGCCGGTGAGCATGACATTATCGTGATCGAAGGGGCGGGAAGTCCGGCCGAGATCAACTTAAAACAGGACGATATTGTGAATATGGGACTGGCAAAGATGCTGAAGGCTCCGGTACTTCTCGTAGGAGACATCGACCGGGGCGGTGTGTTTGCCCAGCTTGCCGGGACCCTTCTTCTTCTGGAAGAGGAAGAACGGAAGATGGTAAAAGGTCTTGTGATCAATAAGTTCCGCGGGGATGTGGATATTTTAAAACCGGGGCTTCGGATGCTGGAAGAACGTACCGGGTGTCCGGTCCGGGGAGTGATCCCGTATATGTATCTGGATATCGACGATGAGGACAGCCTGAGCGAACGCCTTCAGAGCCGGATGCAGAAAGGGAAAATCGACATTGCGGCAGTCCGGTTCCCGAAGATTTCCAATTTTACGGATCTGAATGTGCTGTCGTGCTATGAGGGTGTATCGGTCCGGTATGTAGACCGGCCGGGACAGTTTAAAGATCCGGATCTGGTGATCCTTCCGGGAACCAAAAATACGATGGCGGATCTGAAATGGCTGAAGGAAAGCGGGCTTGCCGGGAAAATCCAGCAGGCAGCTTCGCGGGATGTTCCGGTCATCGGAATCTGCGGAGGCTATCAGATGCTTGGGAAAAAACTTTCAGATCCGCAGGGAATGGAAGCCGGGGACGGGGTTCCGATTTCGATGGAAGGACTGGACCTACTTCCGGTGGAAACCATCTTTACCGGACAGAAAAAAAGAACGAGAGCCGAAGGATTCGTGGCTGCTTCGGATGATTTCTGGGGCGGACTTGGCGGATGCTGGCTGGAAGGATATGAGATCCACATGGGAGAAACCATTTCTGCCGGAGGTGCTTCGTTTACCGGAATCCGCATGATGCAGGAAGAAGGTGCACGTATGGAGGGCTGTGTTCAGGGCAGCGTCTGCGGAACCTATCTGCATGGTTTTTTTGATTCGGCGGAGATTTCCGGAAAACTGGTGGAACTTCTGATGAGACGGAAGGGACTTCAGACGGAAGATTTGAAAGCGCTGGATTTCAAAGCATACAAAGAGGAACAGTACGACCAGCTTGCAAAGGTGATCCGGGAACATTTGGATATGGATGCGGTATACCGGATTCTGGAAGAAGGAGTATAAAGGATATGAAAATGGAACTGGAACAGATCCTGCCGGGAGAGATCGAGCGCAGAAGTTTTGAGATTATTACAGAAGAACTCGGTGGAAAAATCTTCCCTGAGGGGCAGGAGGATATCATCAAACGGGTGATCCACACGACAGCGGATTTTGAATACGCGGATACAATGACATTTTCGCCGGATGCGGTATCTTCTGCTCTTGGGGCATTGACAGACCGGGGGAATACGGTCATTGTGACTGACACCAATATGACCCGTTCCGGAATTCACAAAGCGTCTCTGGAGAAACTGGGAATAGAAGCCGTCTGCTATATGGCGGATCCGGACGTAGCCGAAGAAGCAAAAAGAGAAGGGACAACCAGAGCGGCTGCCAGTATGAAAAAGGCGGCAGACATGGCGCAGAAGACCGGAAAGCAGATCATCTTTTCAGTAGGAAACGCGCCGACGGCGCTGATCGCCATCGAAGAACTGATCCAGGAAGGATGTGTGCATCCGGCTCTTGTGATCGGAGTTCCGGTAGGATTTGTCAACGTGGTGCAGGCAAAAGAACGGATCATGACCGTGGACGTGCCGTATATTGTGGCAAAAGGGAGAAAAGGAGGCAGCACGGTTGCGGCGGCCATCCTCAATGCCTTATTATATAAGATTGATAAAGAGCGATAAAAGAAGGAAAAAAGCATGAGAACACACTTGAAAATAGGGAGCAGAGAGAGCGCTCTGGCGGTCAGACAGGCACAGATTGTAAAGGAAGCTCTGGAAAAGGCAAGTCCCGGGCTTACGATCGAGATTGTGACGATGAAAACGACAGGCGATAAGATCCTCCATAAAAGTCTGGAAAAGATCGGGGGGAAAGGTCTGTTTGTCAAAGAACTGGACCGGGCGCTTTTAAACGGTGACATCGATCTTTCGGTCCACAGTCTGAAGGATATGCCGATGGAGATTCCAAAAGAGCTTCCGGTCATTGCGTATACAAACAGGGAGGATCCAAGGGATGCCCTGATTTTAAAGCCGGGAATTCAGGACCTGAAAGAGGGAGGAATCATCGGTTCTTCCAGCAGAAGACGGTCTCTGCAGGCAGGGAAGCTGTATCCAAAGTGCAGCTTTAAAAATATCCGTGGGAATGTCCAGACAAGGCTGTTTAAGCTGGAGCATGAAGAATATGACGCGACGATTCTGGCTCTTGCAGGTTTGAAACGGCTGGGAATGGAAACTTGCGTTTCCCGGGTCTTTTCCGTGGATGAAATGATTCCTTCTGCGGGACAGGGCATTCTGGCGGTGCAGGGGAGAAAAGGAGAGAAGATTCCGGGAATCGAGGCGGCAGACTGTTCCGACAGCCGGTTCGCGGCAAAGGCGGAGCGCGGATTTGTCCGGTATCTGAACGGCGGATGCACGTCACCGGTGGCAGCCTACGCCGAAACTTCCGGAAATGAAATCCGGATCCGGGGGCTTTACTATCACGAAGAATCCGGGCAGTTCGAGGCGGGCATGATTTCCGGGGAAAAGCACAAAGGTGAGATACTGGCGGAGAGACTTGCCAGAAGTCTGAAAGGGAGATTTTAGAAGATGGAAGAGAAAAAAGGCGGAAAAGTCTGGATTGCCGGGGCAGGTCCCGGGGATGCGGGGCTTCTGACGGTGAAAACGGCATCTTTGATCGAGCAGGCTGATGTGGTCGTTTATGATGCCCTCATCAGTGCGGAAATCCTGAGCCTGATTCCGGAGAAGACGGAGAAAATCAATGTGGGAAAACGAGCGGACCACCATCTGGTTCCGCAAAAGGAGATCAATCAGATTCTGGTAACCCTTGCAAAAGAAGGGAAGCAGGTGCTCCGCTTAAAGGGCGGAGATCCCTTTGTGTTTGGAAGAGGCGGGGAAGAGGCGGAATTTCTGGTGCAGGAAGACATCGATTTTGAGATTGTGCCGGGCATCACCTCCAGCGTGGCGGTTCCTGCCTATGCGGGAATTCCGGTTACCCACCGGGATTATACGTCGTCTTTCCATGTGATTACCGGACACGCAAGAAAAGGCGGAGAATCCAGAATTGATTACGAGGCACTGGCGCGTCTGGATGCTACCCTTGTTTTTCTGATGGGAGTCACGGCGCTTCCGGAGATCTGTGACAGGCTTAGAATGGCGGGCATGCCGGATGATACTCCGGCGGCAGTGATCCAGGAGGGGACGCTGGCCTGCCAGAAAAAGGTCGTTTCGGATCTTCGGAATCTTCCAAAGAGAGTGTTGGAAGAGAAGATTCAGGCGCCGGCTGTGATTGTAGTAGGTAAAGTATGTGCCCTGTCAGAAAGCTTTTCGTGGGCGGAGCAAAGACCTCTTGGAGGAAGACAGATTCTTATCACACGACCAAGGAGCCAGGGGCAGACATTTGCGAGGACACTTCGCGGACTGGGAGCCCAGGTCATTGAATTTCCATCGATCCAGGTAGAGCCGCTGCAGGGAAAGAGAGAAAAGGAAAGGATCCTTTCGGCACTGAAAGAGATCCGAAACCGGAAAACAGGAACATCCTGGATCGTGTTCACCAGCGCGGCAGGAGTAAGGAGTTTTTTTAACTTCCTTGAGGAAATGAATCTGGACATCCGGACACTCTGGGGCAGCAGATTTGCCGTGATCGGAAGCGGAACCGGAAGAGAACTTGGGAAGCGGGGAATCCGACCGGACCTGATGCCTGACATTTACGAGGCGGAAAAACTTGGAGAGGCACTTGCCGGACAGACGAAGCCGGGAGACCTTGTGACTGCGTTCCGGGCAAGGGAAGCCTCAGAAGAACTGTTCCCGCCGGTGCTGAAAACCGGAGCAGAGTGTATGGATATTCCGGTCTATGAAACAGGGACCGGGGCGGACGATGCATGGACCGAAAAGATAGCGGCGCAGTTTCAGGAAGGAAAGATTGATCTGGTGACCTTTACAAGTGCTTCCACGGTCCGGGGATTTGAAAGAACGATGCAGGGAAAGGTAGATCACGGCAGAATTCTTGCTCTTTGTATCGGGAGAAAAACCGAAGAAGAGGCAAAACGCCTGGGAATGCGCACGGCTGTGGCAGAAGAGGCGACCGTGGAGAGCATGACAGAAAAGATACTGGAGATACTTTAAGGATTCCGGGAAAAGAAGAATAGATTTACAGTAAGTGAAAGAGACACTTCTGCAGAATTCGGGCTTTTTAAGCCTGGCTTCTGCGGGAGTGTCTCTTTTTTATAAGGTCTCTTTTTTTAGCTCATTACATTTGCAAAAGCTTTGGAAGGGAATAGATATCAGAGATTGCGTAAGTGCGCTCTTATTATGCCGGGCAGGAAGAAGATGCAAATGGAGACACAAAAAAGGCCTTCAAATTCGCATTTGATATAAGTAAAATTTTACTTGGTAAAGAACTATTTACTTTTACTAAGTAAAATGATATATTGAGTTTATCTGGTGAAGTGAAAAGGAGAAAAAGAAAATTGGCGAGTGTTTTGATGCTGTTTCTGACGGAAATAATACTACAAAATCAAAACCAGCTTCGGAAGCGTACCTTGTTGTAAAAGATGCAAAAGCAGGAGCAGAACCAGACAAAGCTAGAAGAATGCCCTTCACGATGCCTGGAGATGCAGCACAATCTGAGCACACGATCAGATCTGCTTCAGGCAGTAAAGGGATCATAGGAAAGACAGAAGGAGTGAAAAGTAATGAATGAGGAGTTTTTAAACAGACTTCTGAAGAGTATTTCTGTATCCGGGTATGAAGAACCGGTGCAGGAGGTGGTCAAAATGGAAATGAAGGAGTACACGGATGAAATCCGGGAGGATGAGATGCACAATCTTGTCTGTGTGATAAATCCGGAACATCCTGTACGGATCATGCTGTCCGCCCATGCGGATGAGATCGGTCTGATGATCTCCAATATCACGGAAGAGGGGACACTTCAGGTGATTGACAGAGGCGGAATCGTGACTCATACATATCCGGGACAGCAGGTGATTGTACATTCCCAAAAGGGCGATGTTTACGGTGTGGTAGAGGCGTACCGGGATCTTTTGAAAAAAAGCGATCTGAGCACAAAAGATTTTGTGATTGATATCGGCGCTAAAGACCGGGAAGATGCATTGAAGTATGTAGACCTGGGAGATCCGATCGTTCTGGATACCCATATCCGGAAACTGGCAAACGGAAGAATATCAGCAAGGGCTCTGGATGACAGAATCGGCGTCTACATTATTATGGAAGCATTGAAGCGTGCCAGGGAAAGAGGCTGCAAGGCTGGTGTTTATGCGGCTTCCACGACAGGGGAAGAGACGACAAAGACCGGAGCTTACTGGTGCAGCACAAGAATCCGTCCGACACTTGCTATTGTCGTAGATGTGACTTACACAAGCGACTGTATCGGCATGAATCCGGCTGAGATGGGAACTGTGGAACTTGGAAAGGGACCGGTTCTCTGCAACAGCCCGATTGTTGTAAAAGAATGGAACCAAAAGCTGGAAGACTGTGCCAAAGAAGCAGGAATTCCTGTTCAGAGAGAAGCGGCGAGCAGACTCAGTTATACAGATGCGGACAAGATTCATTTTTCAAATGAAGGGGTTCCGGTTGTTCTTGTATCCATTCCGCTTCGGTATATGCATATGCCGTGCGAAATGGCGGATGAGAATGATGTGGAGAACTGTATTGAGCTGATTGCCCGGTTTTTAACCGCATATCAGGCGGAATAAAAAATACAAATGCGAGAGGACATGCGAAAACACGGCGGTTGCGGCCGAAAAACAGATGTGTTAGAATAGACTAGAGTTTATACAGGGGGATTGGAGTATCATGGCTACGATCAAAGAAATTGCTGAAATTGCAGGGGTTTCAGTCACAACCGTCTCGCGTGTCCTGAATTTTGATGATACCTTGAATGTGCAGGACGAAACAAAGCGGAGAGTGTTTGAAGCAGCGGACAGGCTGGAATATCAGATCAAGGATAAAAAGAGGAAAAAGAGAAAACTGAAACTGGGGCTTCTTTGTACTTATTCACCGGAAGAAGAACTGGAGGATACCTATTATCTTTCCATACGGATCGCGGTGGAGAAGAAACTTGACAAAGAAGGATTTAAGAAAGTGACGATTACATCAGAGGATGCAGTGGAGGATGTGGCAAAATTGGACGGAATTATCTGTATTGGCACATTCAGCAAAAGCATGGTGGAGAAAATCCGGATGTTTGGCAGACCGGCTGTATTTATTGATGCGGTGGGAGATGCAGAGCTGTTTGATTCCATTGTAGTCAATCTGAAATATTCTGTCACAAAAGTCATGGACTATCTTGTGGATGCCGGACATGAGAAGATTGCGTTTATCGGCGGCAGAGATATCGATTCTGACGGAAAAGAGATTATGGATATGCGGATGCCGATCTTTGCTTCCTATTTAAAGGAGAAAAATCTGTTACGCGAAGAATATGTCAAAATCGGAGGATTTACGCCAAAACAGGGCTATCGGATGGGGAAGGAAGTATTGTCGGTAAAGGACCGTCCGACGGCGATTTTCTGTGCAAACGATTCTCTGGCGATTGGATGCTACAAAGCGGTTCAGGAAGCCGGTTTGAAAGTGCCGGATGATATCAGCGTAGTCGGATTCAACGACATTTCCATGACCAAATATCTCGTTCCGCCTCTGACCACTGTTCATGTACCGGTGGATTTCATGGCGGAAACGGCTGTAGGTCTCCTTTCCGAACGGATCAATACAAACAGAGAGATTAGCATGCATGTTTCCGTTCCTGCAAAACTGATTATCAGAGAAAGCGTAAGTAGGAGAAAGGACTAAAAACAGTATATGAAAACACATAAAGTAAGAAATTCGCTGCTGCTGCTTTTGACAGCATTTATCTGGGGGACGGCATTTGTGGCGCAGAGTGTGGGGATGGACTATGTCGGCCCGTTCACTTATACCTGTGTCCGGTCCCTGATCGCGGGGATAATGCTGATCCCTTGCATTGCGTTTTTAAATAAAGTAAATCCGAATCTGGAAGAAAAGAAGATCTGCCAGGATGAGACAAAGAAAAAGGCATATCAGAAAACACTGCTGATCGGCGGTATCTGCTGCGGAGCAGCCCTCGGGGTAGCCAGCAGCCTTCAACAGATCGGAATTTTGCATACAACAGTAGGAAAGGCAGGATTTATCACTACCTTTTACATTATCATCGTACCGATTATCGGACTCTTCTTTAAGAAACGGTGCGGACTGAATGTCTGGATCGGAGTTGTATTTGCTCTGGCAGGGCTTTATTTCCTCTGCATCACGGAAGGATTCTCCATAGGATACGGAGATACGATGGTATTTTTATGTGCGCTGGCATTTTCCATCCATATTCTTGTAATCGACCATTTTACCGGGCTGGTGGACGGCGTGAAAATGTCATGCATCCAGTTTTTTGTGGCGGCAATTGTCAGCGGAATCGGAATGGTTCTGTTTGAAAATCCGGATCTCGGCAATATTCTGGCAGCATGGCTTCCGATCCTCTACGCAGGAGCACTTTCAAGCGGAGTTGGATATACGCTCCAGATCATCGGACAGAAGGGCATGAACCCGACGATCGCGTCCCTGATCCTGAGCCTGGAATCCGTCATCTCCGTTCTGGCAGGAATGGTTGTTCTAGGAGAAAGTCTGACATCCAGAGAAATCCTCGGATGTGTTCTCATGTTTATCGCCATCATACTGGCGCAGCTGCCGGAGAAGAAAAAGGCTGTTTAACATGAATTTTACAAAGATTTAACATAAAACTCAAAAACTATTGACACTCCTGATTTCTTTCCGATACAATAAAAATCAGTGCGGCTTAACAGAACGCACAAGGAGAAAGAATATCAGGAGGAACATCACAAATGAAACCGGAATATGTGTTTATGCTGCTCGGAGGGCTTGGGCTCTTTCTGTGCGGAATGCAGATGATGAGCAGCAATCTGGAAGCAGTGGCAGGTGACCGTCTGAAAGGGATTCTGGAAAAGCTGACTTCCAACCGGATACTTGGAGTACTTGTCGGAGCTGTCATCACGGCGGTGATCCAGTCTTCATCAGCAACGACCGTCATGGTGGTCGGTTTTGTCAATTCAGGGCTGATGACTCTCAGACAGGCTGTATGGATTATCATGGGAGCCAATATCGGCACCACGATCACCGGACAGCTTGTCGCGCTGGACATCGGGACGATTGCTCCGCTGTTTGCTTTTGCCGGAATCGCAATCGGCATGTTTTCAAAGAAGAGAAACGTGCAGAATGTCGGAAGCATCATCGCGGGGCTCGGCGTACTGTTCATCGGACTTGGCATGATGAGTGATGCCATGGTTCCGATGAGAGATTCGGAAATGTTTGTCAATGCGCTGACGAGTTTTTCCAACCCGCTGATCGGAATCCTCGCGGGTGCTGTTTTCACGGCGGTGATCCAGTCCTCGTCCGCATCGGTCGGAATTCTTCAGGCACTTGCTTTAAGCGGCCTGATCGACATTCACAGTGCGGTTTTCGTTCTGTTCGGACAGAATATCGGGACCTGTATCACATCCCTTATTGCTTCGGTCGGAATGAACCGGAACGCAAAGAGGACAACCGTGATCCATTTTATGTTCAATGTCATCGGAACCATTATCTTTGTCACACTTTGTCTGGTAACACCGCTTACGGATGTAGTGGCGGGATGGACACCGGGGCATCCGGCTTCCCAGATCGCAAACATGCATACGTTGTTTAATGTCGTAACAACTATCATTCTGATGCCGTTTGGAAATGGACTTGCATCTCTGGCGGAGAAAATTCTTCCGGACCAGAAGGAAGAGGCCCGCATTCAGCCGGATGACGAGCAGTGGCTGAACGAAATCATGAGTTCCCAGCACGTACTGGGATCCTCCGCAATCGCGGTCAACAGCCTGATGGAAAATGTCGGCAGTATGTATACTCTTGCCAGAGAAAACGTGGTGAAAGGATTTGACATGATCCTTACCGGTGATGACAGCCGGTTTGCCGAGGTGGAAGAGACGGAAAACACGATCGACCTCTATAACATAAATATCTCCAGACGTCTCTCCAGAGTTCTCGCAATCGAACACAGTCCGGCGGAGACAAAGAAGCTCAACAGCATTTTCCAGATTGTCGGAAATGTAGAACGGGTGGGGGACCATGCCATGAATTTTGCAGAGCACGCTGCTTCCATCAAGAAAAAAGGGCTGAAGCTTTCAGAAGAGACGATTGGAGAATTAAAAGAAATGAGGGAGCAGTGCCGGAAAGCATTTGAACGCATGGAACTTTCCGGGCAGACCGACCCGACACAGCTTTTGGTGGATGCGGTCAGCTTCGAACGCGCGGTGGATGATATCACGGAGCGGTGCCGGAATCGGCAGGTGGAACGGATTCACAGCCATGCATGCGAGATCGAAAGCGCAGTACTGTATTCGGAGATTCTGATCGATTATGAAAGAATCGGGGATCATATGAGAAATATTGCGGAAGCATATGCCCAGCAGAATGCGTAGAAGCGGATAGAAGAAAGCAAAAGAACAGAAGAAAAGAAAGGACAGACATACTGTCCGGAACAGGGAAGCGCCTGCACGAAATTGTTTTGTGCAGGCGTTTTTCTATGATAATGCAAAAATATTGTGAAAAAAATTAATCAATTCTTCATATTGTTTTTATGGCATTTACAGTGTCAGGGCGTATAATGGAGACATGAAAAACTGACAGAATGACAAAAGATGAGACGAAAGGAAGAGACAGCATGCTAGAACGACTTGCCGGAATACTGAGAAGAAGGCGGGAGGAAGAAGAGGAATACGAACCGGAGAGACTTCCGATCCGCAGATGTATGCCGGATTATCATATGGGACTCTATGAGGAGGAGATTATCGAACGTGAGGAAGCGGGATGGACGAACGATCCGGTGGATCCGCCCTCTAAGACAACGCGGGATATTATTCATGATAATGTATTTACTTATTTCAACCTGATTTTTGCGATTCTCGGGCTGCTTCTGATTATGGTGGGAGCCTTCCGGGATCTGACATTTCTTCCGGTAATTATTTTGAATACCATGATTGGTATCATTCAGGAGATCCGGGCGAAGAATGTGCTGGATAAGATGACGATGCTTCATGCACCGAAAGCCACGGTAGTACGCAACGGGCGGAAACGGGTGATTGCGGTGGAGGATCTTGTTATTGATGATATCGTGATTTTCAAGGCGGGTAATCAGATCTGTGCGGATGCGATTGTAGAGCACGGGGAAGTGCAGGTCAATGAGTCGCTTCTGACAGGTGAGGCGGATGAGATCACGAAAAAGAAAGGCGATATTCTGATGTCGGGAAGCTTCATCGTTTCAGGAGAATGCCATGCCCGGCTTGAAAAGGTGGGGGCGGATTCCTATATTTCCAGACTGACGCTGGAAGCAAAGGCCATGAAGGACGGTGAACAGTCGGAGATGATCCGCTCTCTGGACAAACTGGTCAAGTGCGTTGGTATTGCCATCATTCCGATCGGGCTGATTCTGTTCATTCAGAGCTTCTTTTTAAATGAGGAAAGTTTCCGTTCAAGTGTCACTGCCATGGTAGCGGCTGTCATCGGAATGGTCCCGGAAGGTCTTTATCTGCTTGCAAGTGTGGCTCTTGCGGTAAGCGCAGTGCGTCTTGCCAAGCAGAAAGTACTTCTGCATGACATGAAGAGTATCGAGACTCTGGCCAGAGTCAATGTGCTCTGTGTGGACAAGACAGGTACCATTACGGAGAATACAATGAAAGTTCAGGGGCTTCGGGCCACGAGACATTATGACAAGGAGACAATGCCTCCGCTCAAAGGGATCATCGGTGATTTTGCACAGTCCATGAGCAAGGACAATATTACGATGGAAGCAGTGCAGACCTACTTTCAGAAACGTACCGGAAGACGGGCACAGAAGATCACATCCTTTTCTTCGGAATTTAAATACAGCAGTGCAACGTTTGAGGACGGATCCTATGTGTTTGGGGCTCCGGAGTTTGTCCTCCGGGAGGATTATCCGGAGTATGAGGAAGAGATCCGGGAAGAGGCCGCAAAGGGATACCGTGTGCTTGTATTCGGGAGCTGTGACGAAACTCCGGACGGCAGAGAGCTGAAGGGAAAGGTGACGCCGCTTGCCTATATCATGCTTGCGAACCCGATCCGGAAAGAGGCGCCAAAGACATTTGCCTACTTTGAAGAACAGGGAGTGGAGGTCAAGGTGATTTCAGGAGATAATCCGCTGACGGTATCCGAGGTGGCGAAAAAGGCGGGCATTACGGGAGCGGAGAACTACGTGGATGCTGCGACCCTGACTACAGAAGAGGAGATCAGGCAGGCGGTTCTGAAATATACAGTTTTCGGGCGTGTGACACCTGCTCAGAAGAGACAGTTCGTGAAGGCTCTTAAAGGAGCGGGACGTACGGTAGCGATGACCGGAGACGGTGTCAATGATGTACTGGCGCTGAAAGATGCAGACTGCAGCATTGCCATGGCATCCGGAAGCGATGCGGCGGCGCAGGCTTCCCAGCTTGTGCTTCTGGAATCGGATTTTTCCTGTATGCCAAGCGTCGTGCTGGAAGGACGGCGGGTCGTCAACAATATTCAAAGATCCGCAAGTCTTTTCCTTGTGAAGAATATTTTCTCTTTCCTGCTTTCCATCTTCTCGGCGGTTTTTATGATTACCTATCCGCTGGAGCCGTCGCAGGTATCTCTGATCAGTATGTTTACAATCGGTGTTCCGGCCTTCTTCCTGGCGCTGGAGCCGAATAAGAATATTATCAAGGGACACTTCCTGACAAACGTATTTCTGAAGGCTCTTCCGGCGGCATTGACAGATGTGCTGGCGGTCGGGGCGCTTGTAGTTTTTGGAGCTACGTTCAGTGTAAGTCCTACGGACATTTCGACGGCTGCGACGATGCTGCTTGCGATCGTTGGATTTATGATCCTTTACCGGATCAGCCAGCCGATGAACAGGATCCGTGTGGCTGTGCTGGCCGGATGTATCTGTGCCCTGCTGTTCTGCAGTACGGTGCTGAATCAGCTGTTTGCCATTACCGATATGTCAGCGGAATGTGTTATGCTTTTTGTAGTATTTTCCATTGCGACAGAACCGGTGCTGCGGTATCTGACTGTTTTTGTCGGCAGTGCAAAGTCATTTTATGATAAAGTGAAAGGGAAAATTTTTATCGGGAAAAAAGCGGGGGAAGAAGCATAGAGAAATCAAAAAGAAGCTGAGAAAGGGAGGGGATACCTGTGAGAATTCAAGGTTTACAGAAGCTGACGCTTCTTGACTATCCCGGCAGAACCGCGTGTACGATCTTTCTGGGCGGATGCAATTTCCGGTGCCCGTTCTGCCACAATGCGGCTCTCGTGACCGGAGTAGACGAGCAGGAAGATATTCCTGAGGAGACGATTTTCAGTTTCCTGAAAAAGAGAAGGGGCATTCTGGACGGAGTATGTATCAGCGGAGGAGAGCCCCTGATACAGCCGGGGCTGGATGAGTTTCTGAAAAAAGTACGGGATATGGGATATCTGATTAAGCTTGATACAAATGGAAGCTTTCCGGAACGGCTGGAACGGTTTGCGGAAGAAGGGCTGATTGACCAGGTGGCGATGGATCTGAAGAATTCCAAAGAAAAGTATGCCATGACTGTCGGAGTTCCTTCGCTGGATCTCCGCCCGATTGAAGAAAGTGTGGAGTTTCTGATGGAAGGGCACGTACCTTATGCGTTCCGGACAACGGTCGTAAGAGAGTTTCATCAGAAATCGGATTTTGAACAGATGGGGCTTTGGATCCGCGGGGCAGACAAGTACTATTTGCAGCAGTTTGAAAATTCGGGCGGACTGATTCAGGACGGACTGCACGCGTATGATCCTCCTGTGCTGGAACAGGCTCTTGAAATTATGAAAAGATATGTAAATGACGCGGAAATCCGCGGGATATAGCAAAACACATGAAGAACAACATCTAGTGTTTGTTTAGCATTAAACTACTAAAAACAACTAGATGTTGTTTCTGCATATTGACGTCAAAAAGAGAAGGGTGATATAATGAGGACATCGACACGAACAGGAAAGGAAGTATGACAGATGTATCAGGTAGTAAAGAGGGATGGACAGATTGCCGAATTTGACATCCATAAAATAGGATCCGCGATTCAGAAAGCGTTTGAAGCAGCGGGAAAGAATTTTCATCCGAGCATCATTGATATGCTTGCGTTAAAAGTGACGGCAAATTTTGAGCCTAAGATTGCGGACGGAAAGATCAAAGTGGAAGAAATTCAGGACAGCGTCGAAGAGGTGCTCAGCCAGGCCGGATATGCCGATGTGGCAAAGGGATATATTCTTTACAGAAAGCAGAGGGAGAAGATCCGCAACCTGAAATCCGCGACATTAAATTATAAAGAACTGGTGAACAATTATCTGCAGGTCAATGACTGGAGAGTCAAGGAGAATTCTACCGTGACCTATTCCGTAGGCGGACTGATCCTCAGCAATTCCGGTGCCATCACGGCAAACTACTGGCTGTCCGAGGTGTACGACCAGGAGATTGCCCAGGCACACAGAAATACGGATATCCATCTGCATGACCTTTCCATGCTGACCGGGTACTGTGCAGGATGGTCGCTGCGCCAGCTGATCCAGGAGGGACTTGGCGGAATCACCGGGAAGATCACATCCGCGCCGGCCAAACATCTGAGTGTACTGTGCAACCAGATGGTTAATTTCCTTGGCATCATGCAGAATGAATGGGCGGGGGCACAGGCTTTTTCCTCTTTTGATACGTATCTGTCACCTTTTGTACGGACAGATCATTTGACCTATACTGAAGTGAAAAAGTGCATTGAGTCCTTCGTATACGGGGTCAATACCCCGTCCCGCTGGGGTACGCAGGCGCCGTTTACGAATATTACACTGGACTGGACCGTGCCGGATGACCTGAAAGACAAGCCGGCGATTGTAGGTGGAAAAGAGATGGATTTCACCTACGGTGACTGTAAAAAAGAGATGGATATGGTAAATAAGGCATTCATTGAAGTTATGATTGAAGGAGATGCCCAGGGCAGAGGATTCCAGTATCCGATTCCGACCTATTCCATTACAAAGGATTTCGACTGGTCTGATACAGAGAACAACCGTCTGCTTTTTGAGATGACATCAAAATATGGAACACCGTACTTTTCCAATTACATTAACAGCGACATGGAGCCGAGCGATGTCCGCAGCATGTGCTGCCGGCTGAGACTGGATTTGAGAGAGCTTCGGAAGAAGGCGGGAGGATTTTTCGGAAGCGGCGAAAGTACAGGATCCATCGGCGTTGTGACGATCAATCTTCCGAGGATGGCTTATCTGTCAAAGGATGAGGATGATTTCTTCCGGAGGCTGGCCCATATGATGGATATTGCGGCAAGATCCCTTCATATTAAGAGACAGGTTATTTCCAAACTGCTGGATGAAGGACTCTATCCGTATACGAAACGGTATCTCGGAGGCTTCGGAAACCATTTTTCCACTATCGGATTGATCGGAATGAATGAGGCAGGACTGAACGCAAACTGGCTTAGAAAGGATATTACTCACAAAGAGACACAGGAGTTTGCGGTCAAGGTACTCAATTTTATGAGAAACCGTCTCTCCGATTATCAGGAAGAGTACGAGGAACTTTTCAATCTGGAGGCAACTCCGGCAGAGTCCACCACCTACCGGTTTGCAAAACATGATAAGGAGCAGTTCCCGGATATTATCACAGCAGCGGAAGGGAACGGTACTCCATACTATACGAACAGTTCCCATCTTCCGGTTGGGTTTTCCGATGATATTTTTGACGCGCTGGATATTCAGGATGAGCTTCAGACGCTCTATACATCGGGAACCGTATTTCACGCATTCCTGGGAGAGAAGCTTCCGGGCTGGAAGGAATCGGCGCTTCTTGTACGGAAGATTGCCGAGAATTATAAGCTTCCATACTATACGATTTCTCCGACCTACTCCATCTGCCAGGATCACGGCTATATTGATGGCGAACAGTATACCTGCCCGCACTGCGGAAAGAAGACGGAGGTTTACAGCCGGATCACCGGATACTACCGTCCGGTACAGAACTGGAACGATGGAAAGATTCAGGAGTTTAAAGACCGGAAAGAATATGATATCGAACATTCTGTAATGAAGAAAAAGAAGACAGAACCGATTACGAAATAAAAATCAGACAGAAAGGCTGGCATGCTTACTTACAAGGTGTGTCAGCTTTTTTCTGTGTCATTTCTTGCAAAACTGTAAGACTGGAGGGGAAAGTGTAAGATGATTCGATGGAAGGGAAGACCTGAACTTTATATAATAGAGGCAGAAGAAGGAGGAAGAACAAATGGCAGCCATGAAAAAAGGAATGGCAGCGGCACTTGTAACGGCAGAAGTACTGTTCCTTCTGCTGCTCTCTGTGCTGGCTGCCATTTTGAATCTGTTTATTTTTTTAAAGCACTGCTTTTTCCGATCAAAAAATGATCGTTTCGCAGAATCTCGTAGGCCTTTTCGTAATTGTTGGAACGCATGTAGCGGATCATCCTTTTAAGATTTTCATTTGCCTTGTTGATGTGGAGTCCGTTCCGTACGGAATAAAGGCCCATCCGGATGACTTCATTCAGATAGTTTTCATAGATCCTGTTGATCCGTTCATTTTCAAATACACTGACAATCTCCATGTGCATCTGTGTATCGGCAAGCTCCCACTGATAGATGTCGCCGGCGCAAGCGCACATACGGACAACGCGCTCTTCAATCCGGTAGGAAAACTCTTCAGCTTTACCGGACTGGAAGATTTCTTTAAACGCGGCACCTTCCAGAAGTTCCCGAAGCTGATAGATTTCCCGGATATCCCTGTCGGTAATTTCTTTTACAGTAATGGATTTATAATAGTCCCGGACAATCAGTCCCTCGGAATGCAAGGATTTGAGTGCGGTACGGATAGGGTTACGGCTCATATGAAGATCATCTGCGAGCATGGTCTCCGTAAGCTGCATGCCCGGAGGGTAGGTAAGATTCAGAATCCGCTCTTTGATCGTATGATATGCCTGATCGGCCAGAGAAATTTTGTCAGCCATGCGGACCACTCCTTTAATGTATACTAATAATATTATTGTATACAATTTATAACGAAAATTCAAGGGAAAATGATATAAAAAATAGTAGATTATTTTTCGAAGAATGATTGACAAGTACGTGGAAGAGTGATATTTTATAGATAGAAATTGTATACAACTGATTTAGATGTATACAAAACTGATTATAGCGGAAAAGGAGTGTAATACACATGAAGTTAGGATTTATCGGATGTGGAAATATGGCGGGCGCCATCATGGGAGGTATTATTAAAAAGGAAGTATTCAAACCGGAAGAGATTATCGGTTCTGACGTATTTGTACCGACCAGAGAAAAAGCAAGAGATACTTACGGGATTCAGATCACAGACAGTAATCTGGAAGTAGTTGAAAAGTCCGAAGTGATTGTTCTCGCTGTAAAACCGCAGTTCTATGAGTCTGTAATTACAGAGATCAAAGACAAAGTAACAGAAGATAAGATTATCATCACTATTGCACCGGGTAAAACTCTTGCATGGCTGGAAGAGAAATTCGGAAAGAAAGTCAAGATCGTAAGAACCATGCCTAACACACCTGCTATGGTCATGGAAGGGATGACAGCAGCATCACCGAACTCTTATCTGTCAGAAGAAGAAGTGAAGTATGCATGCCACATTCTGGAAAGTTTCGGAAAAGTAGAAGTGATTCCGGAGAGACTGATGGACGCAGTCGTAGGAGTAAGCGGCAGTTCACCGGCATATGTATTTATCCTGATCGAAGCAATGGCAGACGCAGCTGTTTCAGATGGTATGCCAAGAGCTCAGGCTTATAAATTCGCAGCACAGGCTGTTATGGGCAGCGCCAAGATGGTACTCGAAACAGGAAAACATCCGGGTGAATTAAAAGATATGGTATGTTCTCCGGCCGGTACAACGATTGAGGCTGTCAGAGTTCTGGAGGGTACAGGATTCAGAAGTTCTGTGATTGAGGCAATGAAAGCCTGCACAGATATTGCAAAGGGAATGTAAAACAGGTATACTGTAAAAGTACAGAATTGAGACAGCTCAGTTGTCAAAGTACAGCTGAGCTGTTTTTGTTCTACCGGAAAATCAGGACAACATTCCGGCAGAGGAATAGAGGTGCGTGATCCGCACAGATACAATGCAGAAGGAAGGAGCAAAACGGCAGCAATGGAAAAGAAAAAGAAGAGTGTAAAAGACAGAATTGTGTCGGCAGCCTGGGAATTGTTCTATGAGAAAGGATATGACTCGACAACAGTAGATGACATTATCAGACTGTCTGACACATCCAAGGGATCATTCTATTACTATTTTGACGGGAAAGATGCTCTCTTAAACACGTTGTCATCGGTGCTGGATGATCTGTATCTGACTTTGAAAGAAGAGATGGATCCTTATATGGACAGCTTTGAGAAACTGATGTTTTTAAATTACCGTTCTCATACGTTCATGGAAAAGACAATTAAAGTTGATCTGCTTGCGTCTTTGTATTCGACACAGTTGATTTCCAAAGGGGAGAGAAGCCTTCTGGATCAGAACAGGGAATATTATAAGCTGATTGCGTCCGTCATCGAAGAAGGACAAAAGCGGGGGGAAATCAACAGAAGAAAAAGCATTGCGGAGGTTGTGAAGTATTACTCCCTCTGTGAGCGGGCGCTTGTCACAGACTGGTGTCTGAATAAGGGAAGTTATTCTCTTGGGGAATACAGTAAGGAATATATGCCGATTATGATGGAAAGTTTCAGAGGAAAACAGTTGTCATGAATCAAATGGAGAAGAGAGAGGCGATGCGAGGCGCGTGCATTGCCGTAATCGGGGGAATTTTCTGGGGACTGGCAGGAGTTTTCGGGCAGTATCTGTTTACGTACAAGGGCCTGAATGCGCGCTGGCTGGTCAGCGTCCGGCTTGTACTGGCCGGGCTTCTTCTGCTTACGACTGTACTGGCAAAGCAGAAAAACGATATGTGGCGGATATGGAAGAAGAAACAGGATGTTTTCTGGCTTGTGCTGTTCGCGATTTTCGGAATGGCGGGATGCCAGCTGACCTACTATTCTGCTGTGGAAATGTCGAATGCCGGGACTGCGACCGTACTGCAATACACAGCTCCGGCCATTATTATGCTTTATACTGCCCTGCGGGCAAAGAAGATGCCGGGGATTCTGGAGATCGGAGCGTTGATTCTTGCGTTGTTTGGAACGTTTGTCCTGGCGACCCACGGGAATATTCATTCTCTGGCCATTTCCAGGGAGGCGCTGGTCTGGGGGCTGACTTCGGCGGTGATGATGGCGGTCTACAATCTGCTGCCGCTGAAACTGATGAAAGAGTACGGGACATTCTGTGTTATCGGCTGGGGTATGCTGCTTGGAGGAATTCTGATGTGCTTGTTTACGAGACCGTGGCATGTGATCGGGACATGGGATCTTCAGGCGGTAGGAGCCATGGCGGTTGTCGTGGTGGTAGGTACCGTGCTGTCGTTCTCGTTTTATATGGAAGGAGTCCGGATGATCGGAGCATCCAGAGCAAGTCTCTTTGCATCGGTAGAACCGGTGACAGCAACGGCAGCGACCGTACTGATGATGCACGCCACATTTACGCTTTCGGACTTTTTCGGAATTCTCTGCATTATGGTGGCAGTACTGATTCTGTCGATACGGAAATAGAACAAAACGATCCCGTGATGATCGAAGACTTTGAAGGTCTTGGTTTTCACGGGATCGTTTTATTTATGAGGTTCAGGTTTCGGTGACGGTTCCCCGGTTATATGAGGGGAAGCCGTCTGCGAAGCTGCGGCCCAAGAAGAAGAGCCAGAATGATTTTCAGAGCATCTCCCGGAAGATATGGGATGACACCGGCAAACAGCCCCTGCACAAAAGTCAGATTCATCTGTTGAGAAAGCCAGATGGTTCCGAAGAGGTAGGTGACCAGGCTTCCGAGAATCAGACCCGTAAGAGCAAAGACAATTCCGCGGCGTCCTTCTCCTTTTTGCAGAAAAACTCCGCCGATCAGGATCAGAAAGAGAAATCCGATCAGATATCCTCCGGTCGGTCCGGCAAGCTTACCGATGCCTCCGGAAAATCCGGAAAAAACCGGGAGACCGCAAAGGCCCAGCAGCATATATACGATGTAGCTTACAAACAGCTGGCGCCATGGCAGGATAAACAGACCGATATAAAGGACCAGATTGGTCAGTGTGACTGGCACCGGACTTACCGGAATGGGAATGGAAAGCGGTGCCAGAATACAGATGACAGCTGTCATCAGTGCTGTAAGTACAAGATAACGGGTTGAAACGGAAGATGTTGATGTATGATTCATGAAAGTTCTCCTTTTCTGTATGTGTAGGATTTTATATGTATAGGAGAAGTATACCGTTAGATACATCAATTGTCAACCAAAATAAAAAGAATGGGTTTACGATTGGAACGGTTCAGGAATTCCGTAACTTTATGGAATGCATCTGACATGCAAGTTTCCGGCCGAACAGGCGGGCAATAAATCCGACCAGCAGGGCGGCTATGATGGTACCTTCCCTGATTCCATCCAGTCTGTGAGCAAACAGAATGGAGAGAATGGCGGCAATTACTGCGAGTGATACATCAAAAGCCACTTTCGTAGAACCAAATTCTGTCTTCCACGTAGAAGAAACCGCACGGACAAAAGATTCCCCCGGAAGCATGGCTACATTTGCAAGTACTTCGGTGTAGACACCAAACCCCAGTATGATACATCCAATTAACAGATAGATGACAGAAGCAATATAAGTCTGAGGATGGATAAAGAAGAGCAGTTCCATGGTCAGATCGATAAAGTATCCAAACAGAATGGAAACCGGGATCTGCAGCAGATGTTCTGCCTTAAAATTCCGGCGGAGAATGGCAAGCTGAATCAGAATCAGAAGCAGACTGAAGGCGATTGTGAACTGCCCTAGTGTCAACGGAAAGTTCAGGCTGAGTACATAGGGAATCGACGAAATCGGTGATGTCCCGAGATCTGCCTTTGTAATCAGACTGACTCCCAGTGAATTAATAAAAAGTCCAATTAGAAATACAGCATATCGTTTCAATTTTTCCATGATTTGATGACCTCCTCTGAATATCAAGATACCGTATTCTCATAAATACGCTGAAAGATCCGTAAAAATTTTTCCCTGTCTTCCGATGAAATATCGCGAAATGCCTGCTCTTCCAGATCAGAAAACGCATGATCGACCTGCCGGGACAAAAGGCTGCCCTTTTCGGTCAGAAACACATACAGGCTTCTCCGGTTGCCATGCAGCATGCGGCGCTCAACGAGTCCGGCTTCTTCCATCCGGTTTAATAGTGTAGTAAGTGTGCCCGGCTCGATATGACACCCTTTGGCAATCTCTTTCTGGCTTATGCCGTTATGATCTTTCAGGTAATCAAGAATTTTCGGCTGTCCGATTGTCAGGCCGGTGTCCCTGAGTCTGGAGAGAAGTTCTTTTTGGAAGGTTGAGTGCTCGGCCATAATTAGATAATGAAATGAATAAGGCATTTGAAATAGTCTCCTTTCGTTTTTCGTATACTTACACAAAAGTTTTGAATTGAAATAGTTTGAATTCAAATAAAATATACCTATTATATAAGGAACGGGAAAGGATTGTCAAGTCCTGCATTGTAAAGCAGAAGTGGCTATGTTATAGTAAAAACGCACGAAGAAGGGAGGAGAATGTATGAAATACCGTATTCTGCTTGTGGAAGATGATGAGATGATGGTGGAAATCCTGAAGAGAAATCTGGAAAAATGGGGATATCTTGCCCGGGGGATTACTGATTTTCAAAATGTCATGGATGAATTTCAATCATTTGAACCGCAGCTTGTCCTGATGGATATCTCCCTTCCGTTTTATAACGGATATTACTGGTGCGGGGAAATCCGGAAAGTGAGTCAGGTGCCGGTGATTTTTCTGTCCTCCTCCGGCGATGATATGAATCTTGTGATGGCAATCCAACTGGGGGCGGATGATTTTGTCGCAAAACCGTTCCGGATGGATGTATTGACGGCAAAGATTCAGGCCGTGCTCAGGAGGGCATACACATTCGGGGTGTCCAGCACGGAGGTGTTGGCCCACAAAGGAGTGACCCTGAACCTGGATTCGCAGATACTTGCTTTTGGGGATCAGAAACTGGAACTCGGAAAGAATGAATTCGGGATTCTGCGGACGCTTCTGGAACATCCAGGGAAGATCATAGAGCGGACAGAACTGATCCGAAATCTCTGGGAGACAGAAAGTTATATCGATGACAATACGTTGACTGTAAATGTGACAAGACTTCGGAGAAGGCTGGAAGAGATCGGCCTGAAAGACTATATTCTCACGAAGAAAGGTGTGGGATATTATGTGGAAGAATAACTGCTTTGTCTCGTATCTGCATGCCGCGCGCAGGACAGAAGCCTTCTTTTTCGGAATTTTGATTCTGGAGTGGGCGGTCTATTCCCTCTACGGACTTCCGTGGGGACCGGCCGTCTATACGATGCTTCTTTCCACCGCATTCTTTCTTCTGGTCTGGGGAGCAGGATTTTTTGCTTACAGGAAAAAATGGAGATGGATGAAGCAGCTGGAAGAAACAATAGAGATGGAAAGCGTGGAATTCCCGCGGGCGTGGAACGGGGTGGAAGCGCAGTATCAGGAGATTATCAGGAAGCGGGAGTGGTTCTGGCGGGAACACGAAAGCAGGGAACAGGCAAAGCGGAAACA
This sequence comes from Drancourtella sp. An12, assembly GCF_002160935.1. NCBI lineage: Bacteria > Bacillati > Bacillota > Clostridia > Eubacteriales > Oscillospiraceae > Drancourtella > Drancourtella sp. An12. The sequence continues at coordinate 347,231 of NZ_NFLO01000002.1, forward strand.
AGAGGATGCCTACTATACACGCTGGAGCCACCAGATCAAGACGCCGGTATCTGTGATGGGGCTTTTGCTGCAGGAAGAGGAGCCGGACAAGGAGGCCATGCGCCATGAGATGTTACAGATCGAGCAGTATATTGCCATGGCTCTGCACTACCAGAAACTGGAAAAGGGCGGAAACGATTTGCGGTTCAGCCATTACCGGGCCGGGGATCTGGTAAAACAGGCGGTCCGGAATACCTCGGAACTGTTTATACATAAGAAGATTTCCCTTCAGATCGGGGAAAATCTGGATTTTGATGTTCTGACGGACGAGAAGTGGTTTGTGTTTATTCTGGAGCAGATTTTGACGAATGCAGTAAAATATACGAAGCAGGGTGGCGTTTCCGTTTTTCGGGAAGGAGAAGGCACTCTGGTGGTTCGGGATACCGGAATCGGAATTCTGCCGGAGGATCTTCCGCGGGTATTCGAGTGGGGATATACCGGATATAATGGAAGACTCGATAAACGTTCCACCGGCATCGGACTGTCCCTTGTGAAATCTGCAGCCGATCTTCTCGGACATCCGGTCCGGATCACTTCCGAAGCAGGAAAAGGGACGACCGTCCGGATCGATACAAAAAGAGTTCAGCTGGATACGGTGTGACAGAAATCTTACACCGGTGTAAGAATAGAAAGAGAAAGTGTAAGCCCGATCGATGGCATCCACTTTCTTTTTTTCTTATAATAATGGCAGAAAAGAAAAAGAAGAAAGGGAGAGGATGGATATGGCATTACTGGAAGTCAGACATCTGAAAAAAACATATACAAACCGGTTCGGGACCAATCAGGTGCAGGCATTAAGAGATGTATCCTTTACGATAGAAGAAGGAGAATTCACTGCGGTGATGGGGGAATCCGGATCTGGAAAGACGACGCTGTTAAATCTGCTGGCCTCCTTTGACCGGCCGACGGGCGGGGAAATCATTTTAAACGGACTTTCCTTTCAGAATATCCGGGAAAAGGATCTGGCGTCTTACCGGAGAAAAAATCTGGGATTTGTCTTTCAGGACTTTAATCTTTTGGACACTCTTTCTGTCAAAGACAATATTTTTTTGCCGTTGGTATTGGCAGGGGTCAAGCCGGAAGAAATGAAAAAACGGGTGATGCCTCTTGCGAAAGTACTGCGGATTGACGATCTGATGGAAAAATTTCCATATGAAATTTCGGGAGGACAAAAACAGAGAACTGCAATTGCAAGGGCACTGATTACAGAACCGAGGCTCGTGCTTGCGGATGAACCGACCGGGGCACTGGATTCCCGGGCATCTAATGAACTTTTAAACATGTTCGAACAGATTAACCGGGCAGGCCAGACGATTCTCATGGTGACCCACAGTACAAAAGCGGCAAGCCACGCCGGAAGGGTACTCTTTATTAAAGACGGCGTTGTATATCATCAGATTTACAGAGGTGACAAAAGCAGGGAAGAGATGTTCAAAAGCATTTCCGAAACATTGACCGTGATGGCGTCGGGAGGGAAAACACATGCGTAATTCCTTATATTTCAAACTGGCACGATCAAACCTCAAAAAGAACCGCCAGATTTATTTTCCGTATACGCTGGCAAATATACTGATTGTCAGCATGTATTATATTTTAAAAAGCATCCGCTCCATGATGCTGAAATACGAGACGACACAAGGATCCAATTCGGATATGATTTTAAATTTCTGCACGATTGTGGCCGTGATTATGGCATGCATTATTCTGTTCTATGTGAACAGCTTTGTCATCCGGCAGAGAAAAAAGGAAATCGGGCTGTACTGCGTTTTGGGCATGGAAAAACGCCATCTGTCCACGATGATGTTCTGGGAAGTCCTGATTACAGCTCTGCGCGGACTTGTTGGCGGCATGATCGCCGGAGCATTGCTCAGCCAGTTGGTGTTCCTGATCTTTTTATCCATGCTTCGGATTCCGTCGGACCTTCGGTTTGAAATTCCCCTCGATGCAGTTGGAAACACCTGTCTGACCTTCGGGATTCTGTATCTGATTGTTTTGATTTATAATATTTTGTCTGTTGTAAGAACGAATCCGATCGAATTTCTGCAGGGGGCAAAAGAAGGGGAAAAAGAACCAAAAGTACGGAAACTGCCGGCAATCCTCGGTGTTGTCCTCCTTGCGGCAGGGTATACATTTGCTATCGGAGCACAGGGAGTCTATGAGACAATCAAAATATTTCTGCCGGCTGTCGTACTGGTGATTGCAGCTACCTACCTGCTGTTTCTTGCGGGAAGCATTGCATTCCTGAAATGGATGAAAAAACAGGAGAGACTTTATTACCGGCCGAGAAATTTTATCACGATTTCAGGAATGATTTACCGAATGAAACAAAATGCCGCAGGACTTGCAACGATCTGTATTTTATCTACAGCCGTGATTGTATCCATCTCCACAAGCTTCAGCCTGTATCTAGGCGAAGAAGACATTCTGGAAAAACGCTTTCCAAGAGATTACATGAGCAGCTGTATCCTTGACGGACAGGAAAGTAATGGTACGGTACTGCAGGAGGCTGTCCAGAAACATGCTGACAGAACCGGTGTCAAGGTAACGGAAGGATTCGGGTACAAGCAGCTGTGGATGGCAGGATTTCAGGAAGCAAACGGAACATTTACACTGTCCGACGGAGAACAGGAAGATGCCTCAAAACTTTATGTATTTGCATTCCTGACACAGGACGATTACAGCAAAAACACAGGAGAAAAACTGGACCTGGCGAAGGGAGAGGCGGCTGTTTATGAAAAAAACAAAAACCAGGTTTCAGAAACGCTGACACTGGATCAATTAAGCTGGAACGTCAGTACCACCGTTGACGATCCCGGCATCTGGAACGAGGCACTTTACCTGTCAGACGCAAACTTCATGGCTGTCATTCTGCCTGATCTGAAATCGATGGAAACAGTCCTGAACGCTTACAATGAACGCTATGCAGACACCAGGGCGGGAAGCAGAGAAATTACCTACGAATACTACTATAATATAGAAGGGACAGATGCAGAGAAAGATACCTTTTTCAAAACATTAAGAGAAAATCTCGTTGAAGACGTAGAGCGCCTGATGACAGTCGACAACATTGACCAGGCAAGGGCACACTATTACGAACAATACGGCACCTTTCTGTTCATTGGAATCTTCCTCTCCATCCTCTTCCTGATCGCAGCATCACTTATCATTTACTACAAACAGATTACAGAAGGATTCGACGACAGAGAACGATACCAGATCATGAAAAAAGTCGGCATGACCAACGACGAAATCCGCTCCACCATCCGAAGACAGATCCTGCAGGTCTTCTTCCTGCCACTTTTGATGGCAGCAATGCACACTGCAGCCGCCTTCCCGGCACTCGTCGATATCATGCGCGCACTGAACCTTATCAACCAGACCATCTTCGCACAATGCACCCTGGCAGTCACCCTCACCTTCGCGGCCATATACTTTATCATTTACACCATCACCTCACGAACGTACTACCGCATTGTACGATAAAACTTATCGGGGACATTAATTTATCGGGGACGTGTTCCGATGCATCGGAACACGTCCCCGATAATCGTTGTAATAACAACATTTTAAAATACCAAAAATCCTGGAAACCCTTGAAAATACTGGGGAAAAGTAGAAATAGAAAGGAAGGTATCAAAATTTATCAAATCGATAAGCAGAGCACGTCGTGTACCTGTGAAAAAAATCTGACAATAAGAGAAAAAAATAAAATTATCTAGTAGATGATTAGAAGTTACAAAAGTATTATATAGGGAGAATGCAATGTAAAACAGGAGGATAGCACGGGAGAACGAAATAAAATATTACAAAATAAAAAGAAATATGTGATAGAAATGAAAAGAAAACTTAAAAACAACTTTATATTTTTTCAATAGGGGACGTGTTCCGGTGTATCGGAACACGTCCCCTATCAATGTGCTGTAAAAATGGAAGAATGTGACCTGTTTTTATGGCGATATGCTCAAAAATTTGACATTAGGACATAGTTTTTGGTCATTCTTCCATTCATGAGGCCAGATGTGGATTGTATAATTACAACCGAAGAAGACAAGTAATATTAGTTTTCAGATGAACCGGTTTTAAGTTTTCGATATGCAGATGGAGAGTATCCGGTTGCATTGCGAAACATTTTTGAAAACGCTAGGGAATCTTCATATCCTACATTATGGGCAATATCTTTGATGAATATATCGGTGGAGGCGAGAAGATTTTTGGCCTGTTCAATCCGATAATTTAAGAGATATTTTTGTGGAGACATCTGTAGTTTCTTGTTAAAAATGTAGAACAGATAAGATCGTGTAATACCTATATAGTCGGCGATGTCCTGAATGTGAATATTCTTATTGTAATTAAAGTGTATGTACTGCAGGGCGTGTTCAAAATATGTCTCAGGAAGGTAGTCGTGATGCTTCTGAGGATATTGGGAATCGGCTGAGTGGGAAGAAGCAGTCAGCATGGAAAAGAGTGAAAACAACAGACTGACACGACAAAGTTCGTTGGTAATGGTCAGCTGATGGGTTTTCAGCATTTTCCGGATAACATCAGCGTATTCTTCCGGATCGCTGTTGCAGTCTCGGATATATGGGGAGGAGCCGAAGCCGGCCTGTTCCATATACTGTGCGGACTTGTTTCCGAGAAAGCTGATAAAAGCGTAGGTCCACGGTGTCTGGCTGTCGGCATAATAGCGGGCTTGAGTATTTGGAGGAATCAGAAAGATCTGTCCCTTTTTCAGATGATGGATCTGATGATCAATTTCAAAGTAGCCGCTTCCATCGAGAATAAAATGCATATGGTACTGAGGGCGGAGCTTTGGACCCCACGTATAGTTTGGAGGGCATTTCTGAATGCCGCACCTTGTCAGATACAGATCGTTGGTTTGATGTTCAATATGGTCGAGACACTGGAAGCCGACAACATCACGATATACATTTGTTTCCATATGAGTCCCTCCTTTGAAGCGAAGTTAAAATTACATGAATATAGCATAAAAGTATTTCAGAAAAAAGTCAAGGCAAGGAGAATCAAAATGAAAGTTGTAAGTAATATCAAAGCAGAATTGAACTGGACTTCCAGATCCTTACCGGATGGACGGCAGGTTTACAACATATCCCTGGATCAGATTCCGGAGGGAGCGGATCAGACGGTCATTACCTGTGAATGGAGTTTTCCGATCCGTGATATTGCCGGGAAATGGCATCCGAACTGTCGCTACGACAGGACACTGAAGGCCGATTGGGCGCATGGAGAGGTTTCCATGAGTTCTGTATCAGCCCCATTGGTAGTATTTTTCAGCGAGGATGGAAAAAACAGCGGTACATTTGCTGTTTCCGAGGCGAAAAAGATTGTCAGGATGAATCTGGGTGTTCATGAAGAAGACGGAACGATGAAATGCTGTGTGGATATTCATGTGGGGGCGGCAGATGAAGATCATTATGAAGTATCTGTTCTGATGGATTACAGAAAGATCAGGTATGAACAGGCAATCAGAGAAGTTGGAATCTGGTGGGAGAAAGAATGCGGATTTGAGCCGGCATTTGTGCCGGAAGACGCGAAAGAGCCGATGTACTCTTTCTGGTATTCTTACCATCAGGAAATCACAGATGAAGAGATCGAAAAGGAATGCCGCAATGCAAAGGAACTGGGATTTAAGACAGTAATTGTAGATGACGGCTGGCAGACTGATGACATAAATCGTGGTTATGGGTACTGCGGAGACTGGGAAGTCGCTGAAAAGAAAATCAAAAATATGCAGCAGCATGTAGATAATGTTCACAAGCTGGGGATGAAATACCTGCTGTGGTTCAGCGTTCCTTATGTTGGTATGTATTCAAAAATGTGGGAATTATTCCATGATAAGCTGATCGCGGTAGATGAAGAACAGCATACGGGAATTTTGGATATCAGATATCCAAAAGTCAGAGCATATTTAAAAAATATTTATGTGAAAGCTGTACGTGAATGGGGACTTGACGGTCTGAAACTTGATTTCATCGATGAGTTCTATGAGAGAAAAGATACACCAAAGGCGAATGCCGATATGGACTGTGTTTGCCTCCAGACAGCGCTTGACAAGCTACTTGGTGAGACGATGGAAGAACTCAAAAAGATCGATGAAAACATTCTGATTGAATTCAGACAGCGTTACATCGGACCGTTTATCAAGAAATACGGAAATATGTTGAGAGTCTGTGACTGTCCGGAATCCGGACTTGCAAACAGAGTCGGCAGCATTGACTTGAGACTGATGAACGAGCATACGGCAGTTCACTGTGATCCGATTGTCTGGAATGAAGGCGAGACACCGGAAACAGCAGCGCTGCAGATCGTAAACGCACTTTTTTCAACGCTGCAGTTTTCCGTAAAGACGGAATATCTGACAGATGCACATAAAAAAATGATCCGCAATTATATGGAGTTTATGCGGGAACATAAAGCATTACTGCAGGAGAGCGCAGTGACGGCAGAAGAACCGCAGAATTTATATCCGGAAGTCAGCGTAAGAGATGACGAGACGGAGATCGTAGCATTGTATTCAACCGGCCGGGTAGTTACTATCGGCTCACAACAGAGAGATTCCATCATTGTGAACGGAACAAGGGCAGAAGAAATTTATGTAAGAACAGAAAATGAAACAGCTGCCAGAGTCGTTCAGATTGACTGTTTCGGAACTGTTGTGAAGGAAGAAAGCAGGGTGCTGTCCTGCATTACAAGTATTCCTTGTACTACGGCGGGCCGGATTGAAATAAAAAAAGAAAAATAAAAAAACGGAGGTAACAACATGAAAAAGAGAATGAAAAGACTTGCAGCGGTTGGACTTGTAACAGTGATGACAGGTACGATGCTTCTTGGATGCGGAGGAGGAAGTGACAGCGACAGCGACACAACCAGCGACGGAAAAGTAAAGATTCGTTTCGCAACATGGGACGATGCATCTGTACTGGATGACCAGCAGGCATGTGTTGACAAATTTAATGAGAGTCAGGACAAGATCGAAGTTGTTCTGGAAGGCTGGGGATCTGACTTTGATACAAAGATGACTGCCAGCATGGGAGCAGGAGACGCGCCGGACGTAATGTATATGTGGGATTACCCGACATACTCTGAAAGTCTGGAACCACTGGATGAATATATTGATGCCGAAGGCGAAGATTACAAAAACAATTTCTTCGAGGCACTCTGGCCGTACAACTCCATCGATGATCAGATTTACGGCGTTCCGGTCAGCGTAGTTACATCCTGTCTGTACTACAACAAAGACCTGTTTGATCAGGCTGGTGTAGAATACCCGACAGATGACTGGACATGGGACGATGTAGCAGCTGCTGCAGAAGAAATCCAGTCCAAGATTGACGGTGTAAACGGATTTACACTCCCGATCGGAACACTTCCATATACACTGGAAATGTATCTGTGGAGCAATGGAACCGCGTTTGTTGACGAAAATGGAAAACTGGACGGAAATATCAACAGTGATAAAGCTGTAGAAGTATTCCAGACATTCCAGGATATGGAAAAAGACGGCGTATTATATGCATCCGAAGAAGCTGGTCAGACAGAGATGCTTGGCGGTAAGACAGCAATGTATGTAGATGGTACATGGCCGATCAAACAGTTCGGAGAAGAAGGGCTGAATTACGGTATCGCTCAGATTCCGAAGTTTGAAGGAACAGAACACTCCATCAGTGTTATCAATACATCCGGTATCGCAATCTCCAAAGACAGCAAACATAAAGAAGAAGCCTGGGAATTCCTGAAATACTGGACAGGTGAAGAAATGAACAAACATCGTATCGAGACAGAATTACCGGCATTAAAATCAGTTGTTGAATCTGAAGGCCTCAGAGAAGATCCGAACTGCGCACCGTTCTACACAGCACTTGATAACTGTGCAGGATACACGCCGGCAAGCTTTATTGCAGAAGGATGGACAGAAGTTGATTCAGATATCCAGCTTGCATTTGAAAGCATTATTAACCCAAGCAGCCTTGCAGATCCAAAAGAGGCTCTGGATGAAGTAGTTGCAGCACATGAATAAAACTGCAAGTCAGAACATCCAGTCCGTATAGGAAGGAACGGACAAAAGGAGGGGAAGCGCTCTTCCCCTCCAAAAAATAAGGAGAGAGTCACATGAAAAAATTTAAATGGAAGACAGTTACACCATATCTGTTCATTCTTCCATGGGTTATCGGCTTTTTGGTCTTTACATTAGGACCGCTGATCTTTTCTCTTTGCATCAGCTTTTTTGACTGGCCGGTTGTCGGAGAACGTACATTTGTGGGACTGGGAAATTACATAGAGATGTTCACCTCGGACAATCAGGTGCTGAAATCTCTTGGAATCAGTATTAAATATGCGGCAATCTTTGTACCACTGAACATCTGTATCGCGTTGTTCCTTGCGATGCTGATCAGTCAGCCGTTAAAAGGAATCAAGGTTTACAGAACGATTTTCTATATCCCGGCCGTTGTGTCCGGTGTTGCGACATCCGTTATCTGGAGTTGGGTTCTGAACAGTGATTATGGTGTCTTAAACTATCTGCTTTCCCTGATCGGAATTGAAGGACCGAACTGGCTGGTGGATCCGGCATGGGCGATTCTGGCAGTCGTTATTGTAAGCGCTTTTGGAGTCGGAACCATGATGCTCGTGTTCTATACGAATATCAAAGGAATTTCGGCAGAACTCTATGAAGCGGCAGCGCTCGACGGCGCAGGTCCGGTCAGACAGTTTTTCAGCATTACACTGCCGATCATCACGCCTACATTATTATTTAACCTGATTACTTCAATCATCAGTTCTTTCCAGCAGGTAACACTTGTAATGCTGCTGACCGGAGGCGGACCGATGAAATCCACATATTTCTACGGGCTGATGACATACAACAACGCGTTCAGACACCATAAGCTTGGATACGCAAGTGCCAATGCATGGGTAATGTTCATCATTATTCTCTGTCTGACCGCTCTTGTATTCAAATCATCCTCCATGTGGGTATTCTATGAGAATGAAATGAACTCCGGATCGAAAAAGAAAAAGAAGAGGAGGAAAAAGTAATGAAAATGTCTAAAAAAACAAAAGTAGTACTGTATGTGATTTTGACATTGATTGCAGTTTACTTTTTGTTCCCTTTCGTATATATGTTCTTTTCCACATTTAAATCTGAAGCGGAGGCTGTTGCCTATCCGCCAAGTTTCCTGCCGGATATCTGGAACTGGCAGAATTACGTGGATGCATGGAACGCTCAGCCGTTCGGTACATTTTTAAAGAACTCTGTAATAGTAACGGTAGGATCCGCATTAGGATCCATGGTATCCGCAGCGCTTGTTGCATATGGATTTGCAAGATTCCAGTTCAGAGGGAAAAACATCCTCTTCATGCTGTTGCTTTCCACAATGATGATTCCGTGGGACGTTACAATGATCCCGCAGTATATGGAATTTAATATGTTTGGATGGCTGAACACGCTGAAACCGTTGATCGTCCCGTCCTGGTTTGGATCTGCATATTATATCTTCCTGATGCGCCAGTTCTTAATGGGCGTACCGAAAGATTTCGAGGAGGCAGCGAGAATTGACGGAGCAAATGCTTTCCAGATTTTCTATAAAATCTATGTTCCGATTATGAGACCTTCATTAATTCTGGTAGGTGTACTGAATATGCTTGCCGCATGGAACGATTACTTAGGACCATTGATTTTCCTGCAGGAAAGATCCAAGTACACACTGGCATTAGGTCTTGCATCATTTAAGGGTGTTTACTCTCAGGAAATTGTCCCGATGCTCTGTATTACTGTGATTATGATCGTACCGCCAATTTTGATCTTTTTATTTGCACAGAAATACATCATCGAAGGAACCGGGGGAGCCATTAAGTGATTTAAGGCAGAGGGAATCTTTTCTAGTAAAAGGTTCCCTCTTTTGATAAAATAAAGAAAAATGGGAATAGGAAAAAGGAGAATGAAATGGCGATTCAATTTCACCAAACTTCAAAAGAATTTCATCTTTACAATGAACAGATCAGTTATATTATCAAAGTTCTGGAAAATGGCCAGTTAGGCCATGTATATTTCGGGAAACATCTCACAGACAGGGAAGATTTTGGCTATCTGGTGGAGTATGCAACAAGAGATATGGCTCCGTACCCGTTTGAAGGGAGAAGTAATTTTTCCCTGGAACATCTGAAACAGGAATATCCAACCTTTGGCTCCGGCGATACAAGATATCCGGCTTTTGAACTGGAAAGTGCGGATGGAAGCAGGGTCGCAGATTTTAAATATAAAACACACGAAATTTATTCCGGAAAGAAAGAAATTCAGGGACTCCCGGCTGTCTATGTGGAAGATGACAGCGAGGCTGACACTCTGGAAATTGTTCTGGAAGATACATTCTTAAAGACAGAGATCGTGCTGTCCTACACGATTTTCAATGGACGCCCGGTGATTACAAGGCATGCACGTTTTGCGTGCGGAAATGAGAATGGAATTACGCTTTTAAACTGTATGAGCGGCTGCCTTGACCTGCCGGACAAAGAATATGAAATGGTCGAACTTGCAGGGACATGGAACCGGGAGCGTCATCCGCATACGAGAAAACTGTGTTACGGTACCCAGGGAGTATACAGTATGCGTGGATGCAGCAGCCATCAGTTCAACCCGTTTTTGATGCTGAAGCGAAAAGAGGCAGATGAATTTTCCGGAGAAGTGATTGGGTTCAGTCTTGTCTACAGTGGAGATTTTCTTGCGCAGGTCGAGGTCGACAACTTCGACGTGACAAGAGTGGTAATGGGAATCCATCCAAATGAATTCCGCTGGGAACTGGAAAAGGGCGAATCCTTCCAGACTCCGGAGATGGTGATGGTATACTCTGAACACGGGATGAATGGAATGAGTCAGACCTACCATGAACTGTACCGTACCAGACTTGCAAGAGGAAAGTGGAGAGATCAGGCAAGACCGATCCTGATCAATAACTGGGAAGCAACCTATTTTGACTTTAATGAAGAAAAGATACTGAATATCGCCCGGAAGGCAAAAGAGATTGGTATAGAGCTTTTTGTTCTGGATGACGGATGGTTCGGGAAGCGGAACTGGGACAATGCGTCTCTTGGAGACTGGTATCCGAATCTGGAAAAACTGCCGGAGGGCATTACAGGACTTGCCGGAAAAATCGAAGATCTGGGCATGAAATTCGGTCTGTGGTTTGAGCCGGAGATGACAAACAAGGACAGTGACCTGTTCCGGGAGCATCCGGACTGGCTTCTGGCGGATATCCGGCGGAACTACTGCCACAGCAGAAATCAGTATGTACTGGATTTTTCCAAACCGGAAGTGGTGGATCACATCCACGGACAGATGAGAAAGATCCTGCAAGATGCGCCGGTTTCCTATGTGAAGTGGGATATGAACCGTGCATTTTCCGAGGTATTCTCCAATGGAAATTCCAAAAGTTATCAGGGAAAAGTACGGCATAAATATATTCTTGGAGTATACAGCCTGTATGAACGGCTGATTCAGGAATTTCCGGAGATCCTGTTTGAATCCTGTGCAAGCGGCGGGGCCAGATTTGATCCGGGAATGCTTTATTACGCGCCGCAGGCGTGGACGTCGGATGACACGGATGCGGTAGAACGGATCAAAATTCAGTACGGAACGTCTTATGTATACCCGATCAGCAGCATTGGAAGCCACGTATCCGCTTCTCCGAACCATCAGGTATTCCGGAATACATCTCTGGAAATGCGGGGAAATGTGGCATACTTTGGAACATTCGGCTATGAGCTGGATATCACAAAGCTTCCGGAGGAAGAGCTGGAACAGATGAAAGAACAGATTGCGTTTATGAAGAAGTACCGGGATCTGATCCAGAAGGGCGTCTTTTACCGGCTCAAGAGTCCGTTCGAGGGCAACCACTCAGCCTGGGAAGTGATTGCGGATGACAGAAGCGAAGGTCTTATGGCCTACTTCCGCGTGATGCAGCCGCCGCAGGGCAAATTTGAACGGATCTGCTTCAAAGGGCTGGATGAAACGGCAGCCTACTCTGTACAGGAATGTTTCGGTGCAAAAATGGACTGCGGTGTACATTACGGGGATGAGCTGATGTATGCAGGATTAAGTGTTTCCGACTGCTCTTCCGGCCTCGCAGGCGTAGCAAGAGAGCAGCAGGGGGACTATTTCTCCAGACTGTTCCATATCAAAAAAACAGATGTCATGTAAATGTACGAAAAAAGAAACAAGGCAAAGAAAGCAAGCCGTAAGAAACGGTTTGCTTTTTTATGTGTTAGAAATTATAATAATACAGGAACATTGGAAAAGAAAGGGGAAAGACTATGCTGAAAGGAAAGACAGTGATACTTGCCGTGACCGGAAGTATCGCGGCCTATAAAATCGCGTCCCTGGCAAGCGCACTGAAAAAGCTTCAGGCAGATGTGCATGTACTGATGACAGAAAATGCAACGAACTTTATCAATCCGATTACATTTGAGACGTTGACCGGCAATAAGTGTCTGATCGATACATTTGACCGGAATTTCCAGTACAGTGTGGAGCATGTGTCTCTGGCAAAACAGGCGGATGTGGTAATGGCGGCACCTGCCAGCGCCAATGTGATCGGAAAGATCGCAAACGGGATCGCGGACGATATGCTGACAACGACTATCATGGCATGCCGGTGCAGGAAGATCATCGTTCCGGCGATGAATACGAATATGTTCCTCAATCCGATTGTGCAGGACAACCTGGACAAGCTCCGCCGTTTCGGGTATGAAGTAGTGGACCCGGCCAGTGGCTATCTGGCGTGCGGGGATACTGGCCAGGGCAAGATGCCGGAGCCGGAGCTTCTGCTGGAATATATCCTGCGTGAGATTCAGTATGAGAAAGATCTTGCGGGGAAGAAGGTACTTATCACAGCAGGACCGACACAGGAATCCATCGATCCGGTGCGTTATATCACCAACCATTCCACCGGGAAGATGGGATATGCCCTTGCAACAGTCTGTATGCGCCGGGGCGCGGACGTCACGCTGGTGACCGGACCGACGGAGACGAAGAAGCCGGAGTTTGTGAACATCTTTACGGTAACCACGGCCCGGGAGATGTTTGAGGCGGTCACCGCTCATGCACCGGAGCAGGACATCATCATCAAGGCAGCCGCGGTGGCGGACTACCGGCCGAAGTACGTCAGCGATGAGAAGGTTAAAAAGAAAGATGGAGCACTTTCCATCGAAATGGAGCGGACCGATGATATTCTCCAGTATCTCGGAGAACATAAAAGAGAGGATCAGTACCTCTGCGGATTTTCCATGGAGACCGAACATATGCTGGAAAATTCGCGCAAGAAACTGAAAAAGAAACATCTGGATATGGTCGTGGCGAACAATCTGAAAGTAGAAGGCGCCGGATTCGGCGGCAATACGAATGTGGTGACCATGATCACAGACGATGAGGAAATCTCACTCGAAAAGATGACAAAAGAGGAGACAGCCGTGCACATCGTCGACCAGATCTTAAAAGAACAGAAAAAGAAACAAACAAAAGAATAAGGTAAACAGAAGCTATTCTGTGCCAAACGTATTGTATCTCAGAAGAGAATGATAACAAGGAGGCAATTATGAAGCAAAGAGCAGACAGCAGAAACGCAGGCACGTCCATGAGCGTGCGCAGCATGATCCAGGTGGCATTATTCGGAGCAATTATCGTGATTTTGGCATTCACCCCTTTCCTCGGATACATCCCGCTTGGATTTACGAGAGCGACCATCATCCACATCCCGGTGATTATCGGATCCATTCTGATGGGGCCGAAAAAGGGAGCGGTACTTGGATTTGTTTTCGGCGTGACCAGTTTTATCAACAACACGATGAACCCGACGGTGACATCGTTTGTATTCACACCGTTTTATAACCTCGGAGAATTCAGCGGAGGGATCGGCAGCCTGATCATCTGCTTTATCCCGAGAGTTCTGGTCGGAGTGGTTCCATATTATGTATATAAAGGAGTGAAAGCTTTGACCAGAAGTGAGAAAGTATCATCACCGGGACTGATTCTGGCAGGCATGTCCGGAGCACTGGTTAACACGCTGCTTGTGATGAATCTGATTTTTGTATTTTTCCGTGACGCCTACGCAAAGGCAAACGGCGTAGCAGAGAGCACGGTATACACATTTATTCTGTCCGTGATCGGAATCAACGGGGTGCCGGAGGCCATTGTGGCGGCGGTCTTTACCCTTGGAATCGGAAAGATTCTGATGAAGAAAAATATCAGAGACAGACTGGGAGTTTAGAGTATGATTTTAGCGATTGATATAGGAAATACAAATATCGTCATCGGATGTATGGAGGGAAACCGCTGCAGCTTTATCGAGCGGCTCTCCACCGTCCGGACGAAGACGGAACTGGAATATGCGATTGATATTAAAAATGTCCTGGACATCTACCATATCAATCCGCACGAACTGGAAGGCGGAATCATTTCATCCGTGGTTCCTCAGATTACAAAGTCCTTCCGGCTTGCGGCCGAGAAGATCCTGAAGAAGGAGATTATGATTGTGGGAGCCGGCATCAGGACCGGACTGAATATCCGGATGGACAATCCGGCGTCTCTTGGGGGCGATCTGGTTGTGGACGCGGTGGCCGGTCTTCAGGAATATAAACCTCCGATGCTGATCTTTGACATGGGGACGGCGACAACGGTCAGCGTCATCGATGAGAACCGCTGCTATCAGGGCGGCATGATTTATCCGGGCGTGGGGGTATCACTGGATTCCCTGACGGCAAGGGCGGCACAGCTGTCCGGCATCAGTCTGGAAGCGCCGGAGCATCTGATCGGGAAAAATACGATCGAATGCATGAAGAGCGGGATTATCTACAGCAGTGCAGCGGCCATCGACGGAATCATCGACCGGATGAAAGAAGAGCTTGGCTCCGATGTGACAGTCATTGCTACAGGCGGACTTGCAAAAAAGATCGTGCCCCACTGCAGAAGAGAGGTCATTCTGGATGACGATCTGCTCTTGAAGGGGCTGTCGATTCTGTATCAGAAAAACAAGAAATAAATCAGGGAAGCCGCGGTCAAAAGACCGCGGCAGTATTATGGAATGAGACATCATCAAAAAGGGGGAACGGACTTTGAAGAAAAACAAATATGAAATTGACATGTGCAATGGCTCCATTATGGACAAGCTGGTGACTTTTGCCTTTCCGCTGATGCTGACCAGCATTCTGCAGCTTATGTTTAATGCAGTAGATATCATTGTAGTGGGAAGATTCAGCGGAAGCCAGGCTCTGGCGGCAGTAGGCTCCACGTCCGCACTGATTAATATTTTCACGAACCTGTTTATTGGAATTTCGCTGGGCGCCAACGTACTGGCAGCCCGTTATTATGCGGCCGGGAAAGACCGGGAAATGTCAGAAGCAGTACACACAGCTATTACTCTGGCCCTGATCAGCGGAATCGTTATGGCATTTGTAGGAGTGGCAGCGTCCAGACTTGCGCTTTCCCTGATGGGAACGCCGGACGACGTCATTGACCAGTCGGTACTGTATATGAAGATTTACTTCATGGGCATGCCGTTTTTTATGCTTTACAACTACGGCGCCTCCATCCTCCGGGCTGTGGGAGACACAAGAAGACCGCTGTATTTTCTGATTGCGGCCGGGCTGACCAATGTGGTGCTGGATCTTCTGCTGGTTATCGTAATCCCGCTGGATGTGGCAGGCGTTGCCATCGGTACGGTGGCTTCCCAGATGATTTCCTGTATTCTGGTTATCCGGTGCCTGCATCAGTCCGACGGAAGCTACCAACTGCGGTTTTCCAGACTGACGGTGAAAAAGGAGCATCTTGTGCGGATCCTTCAGGTGGGAATTCCTGCCGGAATCCAGAGTACCGTCATCAACTTTTCCAACGCCCTGTTGCAGTCCTCGGTCAATTCATTCGGATCCACTGCCATGGCAGGGTACACGGCGGCAAACAACATCATCGGATTTTTGTATTCCGCAGTCAATGCAGTAACCCAGGCATGCATGAGCTTTACAAGCCAAAACTACAGTGTCGGTAAGCAAAAACGGATGGACAGGGTTCTTCTGGACTGCATCATTTTGACAGTCAGCGTATCCGCGCTCATGGGAATCGGGGCCTACGTTTTCGGAGGACAGCTTCTTCAGATCTATACGGCAGAGCCGGAAGTCATTCAGTGCGGCCTGGAAGTACTGTCCATCACAACGGTACCTTATTTTCTCTGCGGCATCATGGACCTGTTCCCGGGAGCCCTGCGGGGAATGGGACACTCGGCGGTGCCGATGATCTTATCCGTCATCGGAACGGTGGGAACACGAATCGTCTGGATTTACCTGTTCTTCCCGCACCACAGATCTCTGTACTTTCTGTTCATTTCCTATCCGGCATCCTGGATTCTGACTATCATCATGCAGGCAGTCTGTTTCTATTTTGTGAGGAAACAGTGTAAGCTGGAGATGCATTTAAACAGTGCGGAAGAAGTATAAAGAAATTTTTGGAGAAAAAGTGTATGAAAAAGAATATAAAAAAGTATCTGGCAATCGTTTTGGCGGTGTTATTCCTGGGAGAACAGCTTGCAGGCTGTGTCCAAAGTGAGCAGACGGAACAGGAGACAAAGCTGGAGAGCCGGACGGTTGATGAGATCGAACTGGAGCCGTATGAGGCAGAAGAACTGCCGCCTGCCGGGGAGAGAAAGACATGCAGGGCAGAACAGTATGAAATGGAGATTACACTGGATACCGTCAAGCAGCAGATTCGGGGAAACAGCACCATGACCATCACGAATCAGACAGAAGATACACTCGGACAGATCTGTGTGAGAAACTATGCGGCTTCGATCCTGAAGGAGAAAGGAACGGGAACATCCACCATTTCCAATGCAAGAATCGCAGGTACGGATCAGATGCTTGTGACGGAAACAAAAGAAGATTCCTCAGTCATTTATCTGCAGTTGGGAGAGCGGGAGCTGAAGCCAAAGGATACCATTACCATCTCTCTTGATTTTGTGACTGACATACCAGAACAGAAAGAAAAGTTCGGATACTGGGAAGAAGGAGAGAACCGGGTGTATCAGTTATCATTTTGTTTTCCGGTTACTGCCATGTACGAAAACGGAAAATGGAATGAAAATCCATATGTATTTTCCGGCGAGTCCAACTATCACAGTCCGGCTGTATTTCGCTGTACGTTCACAGCGCCTGAAGAATATACAGTGGCGGCCACCGGAGAGGAGAAGACATCCGGTAAAGTGACGGAGATTTATGCGGAAAGCATCCGGGAACTGGCGGTTGTGGCATCTGACCGTATGAAGAAGGAGTGTGTAGATGCCGAAGGTGTCGAAGTTAATCACTATTATCTGGATTATAAGGGAAACACAGAATATAATAAGTTGTCCTTAATGGCTGCAAGGGATTCAGTACTTTTATTTTCCAGGTTCATCGGTGAGTATCCGTATAAAGAGCTGGACATTGTACAGACGGCGCTTTCAAACGGGATGGAGTTTCCGGGGCTTGTGATGGCCGCAATGCCGGATGTTGAGAACATTCAGAAACTGGATCAGAGTGCCTCCTATACATCGGCCTGCAGTATGATTGCCCATGAAACGGCACATCAGTGGTTCTATGGCGGAGTGGGAAATGACCCGTATGAAGAAGCGTGGCTGGATGAAGGTTTTGCCGAGTACTGCGAGGATGTGCTGTATCAGCAGAGCAGGCTGGCGAGTGCAGTGGAAGCGGTAAAACGGGATCAAGAACGGCTTGGAAGCAGCGAAATCTGGGGAACGATGTCAGACGAGGAATTTCACCGGGATATGGAAAGTCAGATTGAGCAGATCGTGGGAGAGCGCTTTATTATCAACCGCACTTATGAACAGTACCAACAGGAAGTGGATACGTATTCCGAGTATGTCTATACTGGAGGCTCCTGCTTTTTGTATGAACTGCAGAATGCCATGGGTGATGGAAAATTTTTCTCCATGCTCCAGCAGTATTACAGAAACTGGTGTATGAAAGAAGCGAGGACAGAAGATTTTCTGCAGGCAGTCAGAGCATATGATAACTCGGAAGAGGTGAATCAGATCATAACAAAGTATATTGCATAAATACCGGATTTGCGGGAAAGATATGAGAAAAAAGAGGAAAACGGATATAACCGGTTTCCTCTTTTATTTAATGGGAAGAAGCGTATTCTTTTGTATCCTGATAGGTCCGGAAAATGTGCCGGAGCATCAGGATTGCACAGATGCAGAGAATAAATTCCGCTGTACACTGCGCGTAAGCCAGTCCGTAGAGCGGGAAAATCATATTCAGGATAAGAAGTGCCGGAATTTCCAGGATCAGCTTCCGCATGACCGCAAACAGAAGAGCATATCTTCCGAATCCCAGTGCCTGGAAGACACCCACTGCCAGGAAGTCCACGCTGATAAAGCAGATGCCAAGTCCGAATCCATGGAGGAACCGGGTTCCGTATGCGATGATCGCTTCATTGTTCATAAACAGGCTGATGAGCCGTCCGGCATTGATATAATAAAGAACCGTCACTACTGCAAGGACCGGGACGATCAGCTTCAAGGCAAAGAGAATGGTATCTTTCATCCTTCTCCGGTTGCCGGAAGCAAAGTTATAGCTTACAAGCGGCATGATTCCCTGGGAGAATCCCATTGCCACCTGCATCGGAACCATGTAGATCTTGTAGGCGATTCCCATGGCGGCCACGGCGTCCGCCCCGTAGGCGGAAGTAAAATTGTTCAGGACCGTCATCCCGGTCACGTTGAGCAGGTTCTGGATGGAAGCCGGGATGCCGACACCGCAGACCTCCCTGATGATCTGGCGCTTGATCCGGAATTTCTTTGGATTGATGCAGACAAAGGTATTTCCCCGTTTTACATAAAGAAGAACGAAAAAATACAGGCAGGCCACACAGTTGGAAATACAGGTGGCAAGTCCGGCGCCTGCCGCGCCCATGTGGAAGCCCCACGGAAGAATGAAAATCGGGTCCAGAATCATATTCAGGATACATCCGCTCATCGTCCCGATGCTGGCATGGAGGGCCGCACCTTCCGAGCGGACCAGATAGGCCATGACGACATTCAAAATGGAAGGGGCTGCTCCAAGATAAACTGTCCAGAACATATATCCCTGAGTGGCGGCACGTGTCGTCTCATCCGCCCCGATCAGGGTCAGTAAAGGTCCGTGAAACAGTCCGCACAGCAGACCGAATAGCACTCCGCAGATCAAAGAGCAGTAAAATCCAAAAGCTGAACTTTCCGATACCACCTCATAGTCCTTTCGTCCAAGCGCCCGGCTCATCATGCTGGATGTTCCAACGCCAAACAGGTTGTTGATGGCATTAAACGCAAGCAGAACCGGAGCGGCAAGGGAAACTGCGGCATTTTCCACCGGATTGTTGAGCATTCCCACGAAATAGGTGTCCGCCATGTTGTAGAGCACCATGACAAGAGAACTGAAAATCATGGGAACCGACAGCTTGGCAACCGCAGAGGGGATTGATGCCTTTTCAAACAGCACAATCTTTTCATTTTCTTCCATTTCAAAAACCTCCTCATATCTTTTGTACCTAATCGAAGTAAGGTATTTCATTCCACAAAAAAGAATCCCGTTTGAAGGATTCTCTGCGCACAGCCGCTTCCATTCCCCTGGAAAACGGGTGACATATATCCAGTATATCACACTGCGGGAAAAAGAAAAAGGATTCGGAGGTGAAAAAGCGGGAGAATTCCCTTTATAGACGTCCCCTTTCTGTGTTATGATAGTATCTGTACTATCGAACAGAAAGGGGTATTTTCATATGGAAGATACGTCTGGAAATAAAGACAAACAGATTTGTCTCGGTCTGGTCGCCCATGTGGATTCGGGAAAAACGACGCTGGCCGAGAGTATTTTATATCAGAGCGGACAAATCCGGACGCTTGGAAGAGTCGATCATAAAGATGCGTTTCTGGATACCTACGAGCTGGAAAAGGACCGCGGCATTACGATTTTTTCCAAACAGGCACAGACCGTGATCGGGGACAGGCAGGTGACGCTCCTGGATACGCCGGGCCACGCAGATTTTTCCGCGGAGATGGAACGAACCCTTCAGGTACTGGATTATGCGGTGCTGGTGATCAGCGGGGCGGACGGCGTCCAGGGACAGGTGCGCACCCTCTGGACCCTGCTGGACCGGTATGAGATTCCGGTTTTTCTTTTTGTAAACAAGATGGACCAGCCGGGGACGGACCGGACGGCCCTTCTGCAGGAACTAAAGAAAGAGCTGGACGAGCGGTGTGTGGACTTTGGCAAAGACCAGAGCCGGGAGGAACTGTTGGAAAATATCGCAGTGTGCGAAGAATCTCTTCTGGAATATTATCTGGAGACCGGAGAGATCGAGGATGAGGCGGTAAGGACTCTGATCCGGGAGAGAAAGCTGTTCCCGTGCTGCTTTGGATCTGCATTGAAGATGCAGGGAGTGGAGGAATTCCTTCAGGTATTTGACACCTTTACAACCGCACCATCCTATCCGGATGTCTTCGGGGCAAAGGTCTACAAGATTGCAAGAGATCCGTCCGGGACCCGCCTGACCTATCTGAAAATCACCGGCGGGACACTGAAAGTCAAGGACATTTTAAGGGGCAGAAAACAGCAGGACCCGGAAGAGACCTGGGAGGAAAAGGTTCATCAGATCCGGATTTACTCCGGTGCCTCCTATCAGGCGGTGGAGGAGGCTTCCGCCGGGATGGTCTGCGCCGTGGCGGGACTGGATTCCAGCTGGTCCGGGGAAGGACTTGGAATGGAGGAGGACGCCCAGGTGCCGATGCTGGAGCCGGTGCTCTCCTATCAGATCCTTTTCCCGGACGGGGAGGACGTTCACCTGATGCTTCTGAAACTCCGGCAGCTGGAGGAGGAAGTACCGGAACTGCACATCATATGGAATGAGCAGGCCGAAGAGATCCATGTCCAGGTGATGGGCGAGGTTCAGATCGAAATCCTGAAAAGCATGATTGAAGAGCGGTTCGGCGTCCGTGCCGAATTTGGCTCCGGAAGCATTGTATACAAGGAAACCATTACGAAGAAAGTAGAAGGGGTGGGCCACTTTGAGCCCCTCCGCCACTATGCGGAAGTCCATCTGATTCTGGAACCGGGTGAGCGGGGCAGCGGACTCGTTCTCGACAATCAGTGCAGCGACGATGTGCTGGATAAGAACTGGCAGCGTCTGATCCTGACCCATCTGGCAGAGCGGAAGCATCCAGGAGTTCTGACCGGATCGGAAATCACCGATCTGAAAATCACCCTGGCATCCGGAAGAGCCCACCAGAAACATACAGAAGGCGGAGACTTCCGGCAGGCGACGTACCGCGCTGTCCGGCAGGGACTGATGAAGGCGGAAAGTATCCTGCTGGAACCGGTCTACGACTTTATTCTGGAAGTCCCGCAGGAATCCATCGGGCGAGCTATGACGGACATCCAGAAGATGGGCGGCTCCTTTGCGCCTCCGGAGCAGGAGATGGACCGCGCCGTCCTGCGCGGCAGCGTTCCCGTATCGGAGCTTCAGGGATACCAGATGGAAGTCATTGCCTATACGAAAGGGCTTGGAAGGATGTCCTGCACTCTGAAAGGGTACGAGCCATGCCACAATGCGGAGGAAATCATCGAGGCGGCAGGATACCGGCCGCAGCTGGATGCGGACAACCCGGCGGGATCCGTATTCTGTGCCCATGGTGCCGGATTTTATGTGGAGTGGGATCAGGTAGAAGACTATATGCATCTGGAAAGCTGCTTGAAAGAAGAAAAGCCCCGGGAAGAAGCGGCCGCACCCCGTTCCTATACCCTGACCTCCAGTTACGGCTGGGGAGACGAAAAAGAACTGGAAGAGATCTTCAACCGTACCTACGGGTCCGGCCAGGAACGAAAATACGGATACCAGAAACAGAAAACCAAAACCCCTTCCAGGGCGCCGAAGACCGTCTACGCGAAAAAGAAGGAGGAGGAAGAATACCTCCTTGTAGACGGCTACAACATTATCTTTGCGTGGGAGGAATTAAAAGAGCTGTCCAAAATCAATATCCAGGCGGCAAGAGATAAACTGATGGATATCCTGAGCAATTATCAGGGGTTCAAAAAGCAGACTCTGATCCTTGTATTTGACGCCTACAAAGTGGAAGGACATCCGGGTGAGGTAAAGAAGTACCACAATATCTATGTCGTCTACACAAAAGAAGCTGAGACAGCGGATCAGTATATCGAAAAGACGGTACATAAAATCGGTCGTACCCACCAGGTGACTGTCGCCACATCGGACGGACTGGAGCAGATCATCATCATGGGACAGGGCGCAAGAAGGCTTTCTGCAAAAGGACTGAAGGAAGAAATCGAACAGGCCAGTATCGAGATCAGGGAAACGTATCTGGACCACCAGGACACAAAAGGGAAAACCTATCTCTTCGACCAGCTCTCCGAAGAGATGACCGATTTCATGGAGGAGATCCGGCAGGGAAGGAAAGCCGCCAGAAAAGAAACGCCATAGGTCTATTGAAAAGACGGAACAAGGGACAGCCCGTTCCGTCTTTTTCATACATGAACACGTAGAATATTTTAAAAAGTTTAGAAAGAATTCTCAGATTTTTTATGGAGTTATCCAGGTCACTGTGATAAGATAACACTATCTGAAAAGCATTCTGCTTTTCTCATTCAACGGCGTTCGCCGGATTATCCAATCAATCAAACTGAATACGGCAGAGACATCTGTCAGAAAAGAACAGACCTTTTCGGCTTTCACGGATTATGGTACACTGTAGAAAGAAGAACAGTTCCTTATCAGGCAGATGCAAAAGCCATCTCAGAAAGGAGACTGTCTATGAGAACAAATGAAACCAATCAAAAAATCACAAACGGCCAGGAAGAATTTATCATGAAACCCTATGTGGACTGGTGTTTCAAAGAGCTGATGCGCAATCCAAAGACGAGACAGGGATTTATTGCAGTGCTGCTGAAAGTCCCACCCGAAGAAATCGGCGAGACGATTCTGCTGAAAAATGAGCTTTCCCGGCGGTCCGAAGAGGAAAAACAGGGCATCCTGGATGTACACGTCCTTTTACGGAACGGAATTCAGATCGACATGGAGATGCAGGTTGCCTATGTGGATTACTGGGACGAGCGGCAGATGTTTTATCTGTGCAAGATGTTTGCCGATCAGCTGAAAAAAGGAGAAGGGTATGAGAAACTTCAGAAGTGCATCCAGGTCGGAATCCTGAATTTCACATATTTCCATGATGATGAAATCAGTTACCACGTGATCAATTTTCGGGATAACAAGACCATGAAGCTGTACAGCGATAAGATGGAGATTCAGATTCTGGAACTGCCCAAGATACCGGAAGGTTATCAGGATCCGGACGGGATTGTAGCATGGATGAAATTCTTCCGGGGGCCGGACAAAAAGGAGATGGAAGAATTGGCAAAAGAAAATCAATATTTGGAAGAGGCATACGAAGACCTGCTGGAAATGAGCCAGGATGAAGAAAAACGGCGCGAATATGAAGCGAGAGAACGGGCGATCCGCGACTATGAGCATTTCAAACATGCGGCAGAGCGTGCAGCAGAGCGCGCACTCAAGGAGGGACACGAAAAAGGAATGCGCCAGGGAATCCAGGAGGGAATTCAACAGGGAATCCAACAGGGAATTAAACAGGGAATTAAACAGACATTAATTGATTTGTATCGGAAGCAGGTGCTGACCGTGGAACAGGCGGCCGGGGAATGTGGAATGACGGTGGAGGAATTCCAAAAACTTCTTTAAAATTGGTTTGGACGGATCAGGAACAGAACGAAGAGTTTTTCATACCGGATGTGGTTTTGATGGGGAGTCCGAATACACCTTATCCGCTCTCCCGGAAAAAGCATCAGGAAGAGAACAGTTTGCATAAGGAGGACATAAATATGAAAACAATCTATTTTGCTGGAGGGTGCTTCTGGGGAATGGAAGCATTTATGAAAAAGCTGCCGGGTGTTGCAGAGACGACGGCCGGATATGCCAATGGCAGAACGGAGAATCCGACGTATCAGGAGGTCTGCAGCAATACGACAGGGCACGCGGAGACGGTGAAGGTCGTGTATGATCCGGAACAGATTTCCATGGAACTGTTATTAAAAGCCTTTTTCAAGGTTGTGGATCCGACGGAGCTCAACCGGCAGGGCGGTGACGTTGGGGAACAGTACCGGAACGGCATCTATTATGTGGAGGTAGAGGACCGGCCCGCGATTGAGGCGGCAATCGAGAAGGAGAAGCAGAAGTATGCAAATCCGGTTGTGACAGAATGCATGCCCCTTGCCTGCTTTTATGATGCAGAAGAATACCATCAGGATTACCTGGATAAGAATCCGGCCGGCTACTGCCATATCAACCTGCTGGATGCGGACGAATTCATTGCAGAAGAAATGGGAGAGGAAAGTATATGTTAATGCATCATGCGTGTATGCTCTGTAATTGAAATCAGGTGTATCGTGTGATCCGTCTGCTGGATATGGATGAACTGTCAGCCAGGCATCTGGTATCCAAAGTTATGGCGTTTCTTGCCGAGGCGGATTATTCGAAAACAAATTCGGAGATCATGGGTGAGACCTGGAAATTGATTACCAGAGAAACGGGACAGGAAGATCCTTATGCAGAGATAAAAAAGCGGTATAACCGGATGCTTCTGGATGAGGAGGAAGAACTTCGCTTGTCGGTGAAGCGCTCAGAAGACCCGCTTTGTGGTGCCCTGCGTCTGGAAGCCGCTGGAAATCAGATTGATTTTGCAGGGAGCAGAGAAGTCCGTTTTGTGATGGAAGAAGTATATCATCATATGAATGGAACGCAGGCGGTGGATGACAGCGGGCAGCTCTTTGAAGATTTGAAAGATGCAAAAAGTGTGTTGTATATAGGGGATAACTGCGGAGAAATTGTGTTGGATAAACTGTTTATAGAAGAAATCCGGAAGCAGTACCCAGATCTTTCCGTTACATATGGAGTCAGAGGGGAACCGATTGTCAATGATGTGACGATTCTGGATGCCCGCATGACAGGAATGGAAAGAGTGGCAGAGGTGATCGAGAACGGAAGCGGAGCCCTTGGTACGGTACTGTCAGATACTTCTTTGCAATTTCGGAATGTGTTTGAAAAGGCGGATGTTATTATCAGCAAAGGTCAGGGCAATTTTGAAAGTCTCAGTGAATGCACGGACAAGAACATTTACCATTTGATGATGGTAAAATGTGAGAGAATCGCCGGGATTTTGAAGGCTCCAGTTGGAGAATTGATCTGCTGTCATGGAGTCCGGTGACAAAGAGAGCTTATCAAGTCTGTTTCGGACGTCTATTAAAGAATCAGAAAAGATACCCCATACTGCAACTATAACAAAGCTGCAGCATGGGGCTGTTTTTATTTCTGAACTTCTTTCCTCAGCACTTCTTTCCTCAGCACTTCTTTTGGCGGCTCAATTTCCAGAGCGATCGTGTGCTCGGTGAGCTCGGAAAGTGCCCGGATTTTCTTATTTAGGAGCGGGCGCATGCAATTCGGTACATGTTCCTGATGAGCCCGGTGGATGGCTACACATTCCTTGCAGTTGCCATGGTAGCGGCAGGCTTTCTGGCAAGGGCAGTGATCCTTGTCCTTATATTCTTCCCGGAATGCGGAGGCAAACTCCTCCTGAAGCCGCAGTCCTTCGGCGCGGTCGCCACGGTGAAAGGCTTCCATTGCTTCTTTTTGTTTTGGATTTCCTTCGATGATCATAGGTATCCCTCCCTGAGTCCTGTTTCCCTTTGTACGGCCTTATTTTAGCACACTTTCGCTGCCTGTGGAAGTCAAAAGGAGAGGAGTAAGCGGCCGGTCTGTCAGAAGATAGAGTTCGTGGAGGGCACGGGTGATGGCCACATAGAGGAGCTTTGCGTCCTTTGGATGATCCTGATAGTGGTCTTCGTCCGGCTTCCAGAGGATGACACAGTCAAACTCCAGACCTTTGGTCAGAGAGACCGGAAGCACCATGACGCCGTTGTGGAAGCTGTTGTCGTCCTCTTCCAGAGGGATGCCAAGGCCGGATTTCAGCTCTGCGGCCTCTTCCGGCGTCCGGCAGATGACGGCGATGGTTTCAAACTTCTTTTCCCGGACGTGCCGGAGAGTCTCCTGCAGCTGGTAGAAGAGTCCGGAAGACTCTGCCTGCAGAATGGATACCGGCTGACCATGGCGGATCACCGGATCGATCTGGTAGCCGCCCTGGGAAGCCCGCTGAAGGACCTGACATGCAAAGCGGGAAATTTCTATGGTATTCCGGTAACTTTTCAGCAGAAGGTAGAAGCTGTCCTTTGGAGAATCAAACATGGCTTCTTTGAGCTGTTCCCAGTCGTTCATGCCGGTCTCGTAGCGGATGTTCTGGGAGACGTCCCCCATAATGGTAAAGTAACAGTCATGAAGCATCTGCTTGAGGACATAATAGACGGTTTCACCGAAATCCTGAGCCTCATCGATAAAGATCTGGCTGAATACATCCTGATCCTGTTTTTGGAAGATCCGGCGGTAAATGAGGCCAAAGGCGGCCGCATCGTAAACATCGGTTTTCCCTTTTGAAACACCGGCTTTTGTCGCAGAAAAATCAAGAGAGGAATCCTGTTCTTCCAATTCGGTGAGAAATGCAAGGTAAAGTCCCGGAACCGTCCATTTGCGGACGGAAGAGTCAAAATACTTCCGGAATGCCTGGCGTTTGGCTTTCTTAAAATCGGATGACCGCTCGGTGCAGAGAAATTTCAGCCGGGAGAGAATCCGTTCATTTAAGTGTTTCTCGAACTGATAGAGAGAATCTTCCGGGTGATAGCTTCTTGCCTCCAGCATGCTCTCCAGAGAGAGCACTACGCCCAGATCCGGATCCGTGATATCCGAAAGGTTCAGTGCTTCCTCGGTAAGTTCTGTCAGAAACCGGTCCAGTGCCCGGATAAAAGGCAGGTGGCTCTTGATTTCCGCCTCCGGATAATCCGGAACGATTTGATACTGCTTTTTCCAGGCTTTCTCCATCAGATACGGGAAGATTTCATCCATCCGCATTTCGTGGATATGGTGGACATCCAGCTCCGGCAGACCGCTCCGGATATAGCGCAGGAGCATGTCGCTGCTTCCGATGATGCAGAACTCGGAGGGCTTGTAGAGATCTTCGTAGTTGTACAGAAGGTACGAGATCCGGTGGAGGGCCACCGTTGTTTTTCCGCTGCCGGCCACACCCTGGACGATGATATTTTTGCTGGGCAGATCCCGGATGATGGTATTCTGCTCCTTCTGAATGGTAGCGATGATATCCCCCAGCACGGCGTCCTTATTCTGAGAAAGATATTTCACCAGCAGGTCGTCATTGGCGGCGATATCATCATCGTAGTAGCCGTGCAGCGTGCCGTCGGAAATGTCGTAGGTCCGTTTCTGGTGGAGATCGATTTCCACATCGCTGGATCCGGGAACGGCGTAATGTCCGTTTCCCAGACTGTTTTCATAGTACACATTGGCCACCGGAGCCCGCCAGTCCACGACAATCACGTCGGTCTGATTTTTCGAAATGCCGTTTTTCCCGATATAGCAGCATTCCGAGGCCTCGTAGGTCAGATCGTCGTAGACAATCCGCCCGAAATACGGCTGATCCAGCGCCGATCTGTTTTTGCGGAGGGTATTTTGCACATGCTCCAGAATATTCTGGCTTGCGACCAGCTGACCGTAGGAATCCCCCTCCCCCTTGCGGACAGCCTGAAACAACGCTGTAACCTCTTTTCGCGAGGCCTGTTCTCTGGCCTCATACAGCCGGATATTTTCCTGAATCACGGAAAGACAGCTTTCCAGATGCAGGAGTTCTTCTTGATAATCCTGATTCATCATGATCATTCCTTTCTTTTCCGGCCATCCCAAACACTGTCTTTCCATTATAGCAGGAGAACGATCGAAAGAAAATCCGAAAAAGTGGGATTTTTCCACTTTTTTTCAGGTATGATAAGTGAAAAGCTTTTCAGAAAATATGTTTCGGCGGAGGAAGACAGTGGACAACGAACGATATAACGAAATTGTGACAACATACAGCCCGATGGTGTACCGGATTGCCCTCCACGACTGCAGAAATCATGCCGATGCAGAGGACGTCATGCAGAATGTATTTCTTCGGCTGTACCGGTTCGCACCGGAATTTCAAAGTGAGGAGCACCTGCGCAGATGGCTGATTCAGGTGACCGTCCGGGAATCCAGGCGACTGTTTGCAAAGCCCTTCCGGAAACGGGAAGCACTTCTGGAAGAACTGCATCCGGGAACGGACACATTGGTATCCGAAAGTCCGGCGGATCTGACGACAGAGGAGGGAGTTCTGGCGGATGTACTTTTACTCCCAAGAAAATACAGAGTTGTCATTTATCTTTATTATTACGAAGAGTATTCCATCAGAGAGATTGCAGGAATGCTTGGGAAAAAGGAATCCACCATTCAGACTCAGCTTGCGAGGGCGAGGAAGAAGTTAAAGCAGACATGGGAAATGGCGGATGGAAAGGAGAGATTACGTTATGAATCAGACAGACGGGTTCAGAGAAATGGAAATTTATAAAATGGCATGCACCAGGCTCAGGCCGGATCAACATGCAGTGAACAAGGTGATGCAGAGGAAGCGGGCGGCCAGAAGGCCGGCCCGGAGAAAGGCAGTGGTTCTTGCGGCGGCCTGCATTGGAATGTTTGCCTGCTCGATCGTAGGCACAGCGGCGGCCAGACAGTTTCAGGTGGAATTTTTTGCAGACGGGAAAGTCCTTCAGATTGGAGCCGGACTGGAGAAAAAAGGGGATCAGTATGTGATCCATATGGAAGAAGGAACCAGGACCAGCAGAGAAATGACAGAAGCAGAGAAACTTGGCGTGTCTGTGGTACGGCATGAAGATCAGCAGACTATCGGACTGGTTCTTGGGGAAGAAGAGCGGGATATTACGGAGGAAATCCGAAGGGATGGACAGTACGAAACCATCTGGGAGAAGGATGGGAAGACGTACCGCATTCAGGTGACGGACGCAGAACCGGAGCCAAACGTTACCATTACAGAAGAATAAAGAGCCAGGATGGATACAAAAGACGCCGGGAGGCGCCCGATTCGATCCGACAGGATCGCTTTTGAAGGGCAGACTTCCGGCGTCCGGTTTCGTTATTCCACTTGGGTTAAGGCCTCCTTTGGCGTCATATGGTACTTTTTCTTAAAGACCCGATAAAAATAAGAAAGGTTGTGAAATCCACTGGAAAAGGCCGCATCAATGACAGAATACCTGCCGCTTTGCAGCAGCTGCCAGGCCCTTTCCAGGCGGAGCGCATTGATGTACTCCGTACAGGTCATTCCTACATGGGTCTTAAAAAACCGCATAAAATGCGATTCACTGAAACAGCAGATTTCGGCAAGCGTGGAAACTGTAATGGGAGATTCCAAGTGGAGATCAATGTAGTCCAGCACCAGTTTCAGCTTCTCGCTTTGCTCCCTGGAAGAAACGGAGGCCGTCTTTTGAAGGCGGAACGACCAGATCCGGTAAAATAACTCCAGAAACAAGGACTTCATCAAAAGCTCATAGCCCTCCTCCTGGGACTCATACAACTTGCTCAGACGGGACATCAGATCCCGCAGATGCGGATTCACAGAATGGCCGGAAGAAAACACATACGGAAACTGCACCTCCCGGTTTGCAAACGGACGAAGATACTTCATACTGCAGAGATCCGAACCACCCGCACCCGGAAAATTCATATGAAACACAAAGGACTCCGAAACCATCCGGCTCTCCGGGAACGAACCCGCAGAATGCAGCACACGCGGCGGCAGCAAAATCACATCCCCCTCCCCAACCGGATAATCACACAAATCAATATGATACACACACGAACCAGACCGGATCCAGGTAAACTCCGCCTCCTCATGCCAGTGCGCCGGCACCAGAGGAAACTCCTCCGACAACACCACATCATACTTCTCAAGCGGAAACAGCCGGTCCCCATGCCGCACACCCTCACGCTTCATCAAAAACGAACGATCACGAAGATCCATATCAGCACACATCCAATACACCTCCCAACCTGTTGAGCACTTATAGGTTTTTTTAGGGCTTATAGGACCTGAAAAGCAGAATCGTACAAAATAGTAAGATAATAATACAAGAAAAAAACAAAAAATGCAAGTATAATACAGTTAACCCTTTTGTTGGGGACGTGTACCGATGCAACGGAACCTGTCCCCAATGAAAAATTTCAGAATAGAGCGAGTTTTTAATATTGTATGAGAAAATGTGACAGTTCTAGGCGGCGATTTGGAGATGCCAGGGTACTGAAAAAAGTCAAAGGAGGAGTTTTGTTATGGCAAGAAAGTGGTGGCAGGATAAGGTAGTATATCAGATTTATCCAAGGAGTTTTCAGGATAGTAACGGGGATGGAATCGGTGATCTTCCGGGTATTATTTCTAGATTGGATTATCTGGCGGATCTTGGAGTGGACGCACTCTGGCTTTCGCCGGTGTGTCAGTCTCCGCAGGACGACAATGGGTACGACATTTCGGACTATCAAAATATTGATCCGATGTTTGGAACACTGGACGACATGGAGCAGTTGATTGCGGAAGCAAAAAAAAGAAATATCAAAATTATTATGGATCTGGTGCTGAACCATTCTTCCGATGAACACCGTTGGTTTCAGGAGGCGAAGAAAAGCAAGGATAATCCGTACCACGACTACTATGTCTGGCGTGATGGTGAGGAAGGAGTGCTCCCGAATGATATGAAGGCATCCTTTGGCGGTTCGGCCTGGGAATGGGTACCGGAGCTTGGTCAGTATTATTTCCATCAGTTTTCTGTAAAACAGCCTGACTTGAACTGGGAAAATCCAAAGGTCAGACGGGAGATTTACGATATGATTCTTTGGTGGATGGACAAAGGTGTTGGAGGATTCCGTCTGGATGTCATCGATCAGATTGCCAAAGAACCAGATAAGAAAATCACGACAAACGGTCCAAAACTGCATGAATTTCTGCGGGAGTTAAGTAAAGAAACATTCCAGAAGGCAGATCTGATTACGGTCGGTGAAACATGGGGCGCGGACCCGGAACGGGCAAAACGTTACAGCAATCCGGACGGCAGCGAATTTTCCATGGTATTCCAGTTTGAGCACGTGATGCTGGATCAGGAAGAAGGAAAAGAAAAATGGGACCTCAGCCCGCTTCCATTTGTGGAACTGAAGAAAAACTTTGCAAAATGGCAGAAAGAACTGCACGGAAGCGGCTGGAACAGCCTGTTTTGGAACAACCATGACCTTCCAAGAATCGTATCCAGATGGGGAAATGACAAAGAATACCGCGTAGAATCCGCCAAAATGCTTGCAACCATTCTACACGGAATGCAGGGAACTCCATATATTTATCAGGGAGAAGAACTGGGAATGACAAACGTAAGATTCCCGGATATTACCCATTACCGCGATATCGAGACACTCCATATGTACGAGGAGCGGCTGGAAGCAGGATACAAAAAAGAAGATATTATGAAATCCATTTACGCAAAAAGCCGCGATAACGCACGGACACCAATGCAGTGGAACGACAGCACAAACGCAGGATTTACCACAGGAACCCCATGGATCGAAGTCAATCCAAACTACACAGAAATCAATGCAGAAAATGAAACCAAAGATCCAGATTCTATTTACAACTACTATAAAAAGCTGATAAAATTACGGAAGGCAAACGAAATCTTCACAGAAGGAGAATTCCATCTCCTGCTTGAAGAAGACTCACAGATTTTTGCATACACACGCACAACTGAAACAGAAACAATGTGCGTCATCGCAAACTTTACAGCTACACCGGCACCATGCAGACTGATAGAAAAATGGAATAAAACAGAAAAACTGATACATAACTATAACACAGAAAACACAGACGGAATATTACGTCCGTACGAAGCAATAATCTATATTGACAGATAATTAACTAAAACTTCCCACACCAATACGGTGTGTTGAACCTTGAAAATTCAATATTTCAGCCAATAAAAAAGGCATAAACCTGTCCCGTTTGGTATAATGGAATTGACGAAAAACCATCTATACAAAGGAGATTTATGCCATGTCCAGTATACCACAAAACTATTGCGATGAGAACGAGTTAATTGATTGTGTTCAGAGATTTTTTTCCAGGCATCATGTCGGCAAGCTTCTCGCCAAATGCAATGGGATGAAAGAAAAAGGTGTTTCACCTGTTTCTCTGCTCCGCTACAAGCTCAGCAACATTTTTGTCGGAAGAAGCATGTATATGCAGCAACGA
This sequence comes from Drancourtella sp. An12, assembly GCF_002160935.1. NCBI lineage: Bacteria > Bacillati > Bacillota > Clostridia > Eubacteriales > Oscillospiraceae > Drancourtella > Drancourtella sp. An12. The sequence continues at coordinate 379,591 of NZ_NFLO01000002.1, forward strand.
ACTGGCTCTTTTAAGGAAGATTTTTCAAAGAACACTTTTTATCGGTTCCTAAATTCGGCAAAAACAAACTGGCTCCGTTTTACTTCTCTTCTGGCTGCTGATATCGTCAATAATGATCTCAAAG
>NZ_NFLO01000020.1:0-66368 GCF_002160935.1 Drancourtella sp. An12
GGGATGGACCGGCCGCTGGTGTACCTGTTGCATTACCAAGTGCATGGCAGGGTAGCCAAGCCGGGAAGGGATAAACGCTGAAGGCATCTAAGCGTGAAGCCCCCCTCAAGATGAGATATCCCATACGCAAGTAGTAAGACCCCTTGAAGACGACGAGGTAGATAGGGCAGAGGTGGAAGTGCAGTAATGCATGGAGCTGACTGTTACTAATAGGTCGAGGGCATAACCAAGGAATGGTGGATAGGAAAAGCAGGATGACAGAAACGTGGACTTATATGTGGTTTTGAAGGTACACAAAAGGAAACACCTGAAAAGGTGTGTTTCTTTGTATCTAAAATATTCCTCCTTAGCTCAGTCGGTAGAGCATGCGGCTGTTAACCGCAGTGTCGTTGGTTCAAGTCCAACAGGGGGAGCTTGCAAAGCCCGTAAATTCAACATTTACGGGCTTGATTTGTTTTTGTAATATGCCCCTCGGGGGCAAAACAGATTGTCTGCTGAAAAAAGCAGGCATTTGATTGTTATACTTAAAAATGAAGCGGAATTGCGTTGCTGGATGGGTTCCGGTGTGTTGCCCGATGGTAAATTTTAAGTTTTACTGTCGGGCTTTTTTATTTTATCTTAAAGAGAAGGGAGGGTTAAGCCCTACATTATAACGGTCGATCGGATATTTTACCAGATTGATCTTTGAAGCGCTTGTCTGGCAATTGGTAGAAAAGTCAGCCGTATAATGCAGTCGTGTTACCAGGTACATCTCCCAAATTATGTAAAGACTGCATTTGTCAAGCTCCGGTGTTTGACACCATATCAGAAAATCCCTATAATAAATTTAATCATTGCTGAAAATGTCAGTTCCGGGAGGAACAAAGATCACCAATGCGCTGGAAGAATGCAGACCGATTGTGGAAGGATCCAATCTTGCGGAGTATAAAAGCACGTTGTTAAAGGTGAAAAGATATCTGGATTCCAAAGGAGAAGAAGATGTAAGAGGAAACCAGACCTTCGATCTGAGGACGGGAGTCCATGTGCTGACCGCGATCGAAGCACCGTGTCTGGATCTTCTCGGAAAGATGCTCGGAGTTCCTGTCTGTGAGCTTCTGGGAGACGGACAGCAAAGGGACAAGGTCCGGATGCTGGGCTACCTGTTCTTTGTAGGGGACAGAAAAAAGACAGATCTCCCGTACGATGAGGAACCGGACTCTGACTGTGAATGGTACCGGATCCGCCATGAAGAAGCGCTGACCGCGGAGAAGATTGTCGCGTTTGCAAAAGCAACACATGAGAAATACGGATTCGAAGATTTTAAATTGAAAGGCGGAGTGTTGCCGGGAAATGAAGAGATGGATGTAATCCGGGCGTTGAAAAAGGAATTCCCGGACGCAAGGATTGATCTGGATCCAAACGGCGGCTGGCTTCTTGAGGAAGCGGTAGAATACGTAAAGGGCATGAAAGGGATTCTTACATACTGTGAAGATCCATGCGGTGCGGAAGGAGTGTACTCGGGAAGAGAGATCATGAGTGAATTCCGCAGAAGGACAGGGTTCCCTACAGCCACCAATATGATTGCCACAGACTGGAGAGAGGTAGGACACTCTCTGGAATCGCAGGCGGTTGATATCATTCTGGCAGACCCGCATTTCTGGACAATGAGCGGCTCGGTGAGAGTTGCACAGATGTGTCATGATTTCGGATATACATGGGGGTCTCATTCCAACAATCATTTTGATATTTCCCTGGCAATGTTTACTCATGTGGGAGCTGCTGTGCCGGGTGAATATAATGCGCTGGATACGCACTGGATCTGGCAGGAAGGAGTCGAGCGGCTGACGAAAGAGCCGCTGCAGATCAAAGACGGATGTGTGGAAGTGCCGAAAAAACCGGGGCTTGGAATTGAAGTGGATATGGATCAGATTCTGAAGGCGAATCAGCTGTACAGGGAAAACTGTCTGGGAGGAAGAGATGACTCTGTTGTCATGCAGTATTTGATTCCTGGATGGAAATTTGACCGAAGAAGCCTTGTCTGGTAAGATAATACTATAAATGAAAAGAAGGAAGCATGGATCCTGAATGCCGGGGAAGCATGCTTTCTTTGGCAGGAGGAATGATATGAAAGTTGTAGCAGCGATTGATTCGATGAAAGGGAGCATTGGTTCCATAGAGGCGGGAACGGCGGCAAAGGCCGGAATCAGAAAGGTATGCCGGGCGGATGTTGTCATAAAACCTGTAGCGGACGGAGGAGAGGGAACAACGGAAAGCATGATCGAAGGACTGGGTGGAGAATACCGTGAAGTCCGTGTGACAGGGCCGGACGGGAAGCATGTAACAGCAAAATACGGGATACTGCCGGATGGAGAGACGATTGTGATGGAGATGGCGGAGGCGGCCGGAATCACGCTTATTCATCCGGACAGTCTGGATCCGTGGAATGCCACAAGTTTTGGCGTAGGAGAGATGATTCGGGATGCAGTGGAAAAAGGAGGAAGAAAATTCATTATCGGAATCGGGGGCAGTGCGACGACAGACGGGGGAGCAGGGATGCTTCAGGCGCTTGGGTACCGATTTCTGAATGCGGAAGGAAGACAGATCGCCGGAGGGATCGGTGAACTTGACCGGATCGTCAGAATTGACACAAGCCTGGCAATGCCGGAACTCAAGGAATGTTCCTTCCGGATTGCGTGTGATGTGAAAAATCCGCTTTGCGGTGAAAACGGTGCGGTATATGTATATGGCCCGCAGAAGGGAGTCAGGGCGGAAGAAAGAGCGGTTCTGGACGAGAAGATGAAGCATTATGCAGGGATGACAAAAATGTATCTGGGAAAAGACCATAGTGAGGAAGAAGGAGCAGGAGCCGCGGGAGGACTCGGATTTGCTTTTATCAGCTATATGCCGGATGCGGTCCTAAAACCGGGTATTGATATCATTATGGAAGCAGTCGGTCTGGAAGAAGAGATCCGCGACGCGGATCTTGTGATTACCGGCGAGGGAAGACTGGATTCGCAGACCGCGATGGGAAAGGTACCAGTGGGTGTGGCGAAACTTGCGAAAAAATACGGGAAAAAAGTCATTGCTTTTGCAGGAAGCGTGACAGACGATGCAGGGGCCTGCAATGAGGCGGGGATTGACGCATTTTTCCCGATTGTCAGAGGAATTACTACTCTGGAAGAAGCAATGGAGCCGGAGCGGGTCCGGAAAAATATGGAACTGGCTGTCGAACAGGTATTCCGGCTGATCTGCGGTTAGAAAATATCCGGAAAAGAGAATATTTTGCCGTATTGCTGGATCTGATGCTGCCGGGAAAAAGCGGGTTTGATATCTGCAGAGCGATCAGGGCTCAATCCGATGTTCCGATTCTTCTTGTCACTGCAAAAAAAGAGGATATAGATAAAATCAAAGGGCTCGGGCTCGGGGCGGATGACTATATTGTAAAGCCGTTCAGCCCTGCAGAGCTGACGGCCCGGATAAAAGCGCATATGCAAATCCATAAGACGCTGAAAGCCGGAAGAAAGGAAGAAGTAATCTCTACCGGCCAGCTGAGAATCTATCCGGGATCTTACCGCGTATATAAAGGGAAAAACAAGCTGGAACTTACAGGACGGGAATTCAGGCTTCTTTTGTTTCTGGCCGGAAATCCGGATATCGTCTTTACAAGAGAGCGGATTTTTGACCATGTCTGGGGAACAGAAGCTGTAGGAGACATGTCGACAGTCACGGTACATATCAATAAATTGAGAGAGAAAATAGAAGATGACCCGTCCGACCCGCAGTATACACAGACTGTATGGGGAGTCGGGTATCGGTTTAAAAAGTAAATCCTATTGAACAGCCGGGGATGCCTTTTGGGTATTCCCGGCTATTTTATACAGGTATTGGACAGAGCCGGTGAGAGGCACTATACTTATTTGAGGATTCTTCGGTCTTTGACCGATATCGAATATAAGAAATGAGAGAGAGGCTTGGAGCAGAAACTATTATTTACAAATAAGCAGCTGAGAAATATGATACTGCCCCTCGTGATGGAGCAGTTTTTGCTGATGCTGGTGCTGGTGGGGCTTTCGGATACGTTCATTGTCAGCCAGTGCATGGGCGCGGGCGATATCGAACAGGCAAAACAGTACTTTAAACGGTTGATGAAGAGCTCGCTGGTGATTGCGCTTGCCATGTGTATGGACTGGCTGAGCAGAGCAGTCGTGTTCTGGGTACGGTTCAGGAGAGGAAAGTGGAAAACATTTCACGTGATTTCATGACCCTGAAATGGGAAGTTTGTTTGAAACGGGACAGAAAATGTGTGTTAAGTCGAAAGTGATAAAAACTTTCGATTTAACGCATTTTTTTTGTAGATCTTACCATATGAAAAATTCTTGTAAGAGAACGGGCGCAATGTTATATTTGAGTTAAGACTGTGTAAAGAAAAAATCAAATAGAAAGCTCATAAAAAGTATACAGTCGAAATTTATTAAAAGAAGAAAAGGATGGGTAAAGGAAGAGACTTATGGATGTTTCATTTTTCAGCTTTTTTCAGCAGGTCACGTCAAATCCGGTACTTTTGATCACCGTGCTTCTTACAATGGGGGTCATTTTCGTAAACGGATGGACGGATGCACCGAACGCGATTGCCACCTGTATTGCCACAAGGTGTATGCGGGTGAGGCCTGCAATTATGATGAGCGCTGTCTTTAATTTCCTTGGAGTACTTGTGATGACCGGGATCAACAGCTCGGTTGCGTCCACAATCAGCAATATGGTGGACTTTGGAGGAGAGACAGACAAGGCGCTGGTAGCTCTTTGCGCGGCATTGTTTTCCATTGTTGTATACAGTGTTGCGGCTTCTGTTTTTGGAATTCCTACCAGCGAAAGCCACAGCCTTATTGCCGGACTTACCGGCGCGGCGATTGCGATTCAGAACGGATTGTCCGGTGTAAACGGCGCGGAATGGGTTAAGGTGCTTTACGGACTTGTACTGAGTCTGGCGCTCGGATTTTTTTCGGGCTGGATCATCTGCAAGGTGATTGCGGCTCTCTGCGCATCTATGGACCGGCGCAGGACATCGTCATTTTTTAAAGGCGCACAGATTTTCGGCGCGGCATTTATGAGCTTTATGCACGGAGCGCAGGATGGACAGAAATTTATCGGTGTGCTGTTTCTTGGAATCGCTTTCTGCAACGGACAGTCCAGTGTGGAAGGCATGGGGATTCCGATATGGCTGATGCTGCTTTGCAGTGCCGTTATGGGAATCGGGACAAGCGTAGGCGGTGAGAAGATTATAAAATCTGTCGGAATGGATATGGTCAAGCTTGAGAAGTTCCAGGGATTTTCAGCGGACCTTGCAGGCGCGTTCTGTCTGCTGCTTTCCAGTGTGTTTGGAATTCCGGTTTCCACAACACATACAAAGACCAGCGCAATTATGGGCGTCGGCGCGGTAAAAAGACTTTCCGCAATCAATTTCGGCGTAGTAAAGGACATGATGCTGACCTGGGTATTTACGTTCCCGGGATGCGGACTGATCAGTTTTGTCATAGCAAAGCTGTTCATGGCACTCTTTTAGAAGAAGTAGGAGGAAGTAAAAATGGCAAAGAATCGGGATTCATTTTATTTTGAAACATTTACAGCCTGTGCGGAAATTTCCTGTCAGGCGGGACATATGCTTGTAGGAATTCTCAGAGACTTCAGACCGGAAAAGCTGGAGGAGTATCTGGACGAGATGCACAAGATAGAAAACAGTGCGGACATGAAAAAGCACGATATGCTGGACAGACTTGCAAAAGAGTTTATCCCTCCGATTGAAAGAGAGGACATCATTGCTCTGAGCCAGCGGATTGACGATATCACAGATAAGATTGAGGATGTGCTCCTGAGAATCTATATGAATAATATCACTGAGATTGAAGATGATGCCCTTCAGATGCTGGATATTATTATCCGCTGCTGTGAAAAGGTGACAGAGCTTACAAAAGAGTTTGCAGATTTCCGGCATTCCAAAAAGCTGAAAGAAGTCATTATCCAGATTAATGACCTGGAAGAAGAGGCGGACCGCTGCTTTATGAAGAGCATGCGGAAGCTCCATGCCGAGTGCCAGAATCCGCTGCATATCATAGCATGGAGAGAGATCTACATCTATCTTGAGCGGTGCGCGGATACATGTGAACATGCCGCAGATGTGGTAGAAAGTGTAGTTATGAAAAATTCTTAAAAAAAGGCTTGCTTTTTTTGAGAGGGTATGATAATATAATTATCGGCACTGCGATAGCGGTGCCAAGAAATAAGGCTCCGTGGTCAAGCGGTTAAGACATCGCCCTTTCACGGCGGTAACACGGGTTCGATTCCCGTCGGAGTCATTTTTGAAAAATGCTTGCATTTTTCAGAAAATATGATAATATAATATAGTGTACGGCGCAGTAGCCAAGCGGTAAGGCGTGGGTCTGCAACACCCTGATGCACCGGTTCAAATCCGGTCTGCGCCTCTCAAAAAGCCCGTATTTACGGGCTTTTTTCTATTTTCTGAGTATCATTTCTTAATATTTAAAAATTGTTTAAAAAATCCATATGAAGTTATTAGATCTATCCGTTAGACTACACATCAGAAACAAGTGAGAGAAAAACTCTTATTACGGAGGAATTACAGTGAAAGCCAGAGATTGCCGGATTAAAAGTGTAACGGATAACAGACAGAAGCAGATACACAGTCTGCTGGCCGCTTTTTTCTTTCCTGTTCTGACCTGTTGTATCGGATTTGCAGCAGTGGGCATATTTCCGTTTGGATCCAGATCGGCGCTGATCATAGATGGTGTACACCAGTAGCTGGGCTTTTATGAAGAATTTCTGCATCAGATCGGACAGGGAGTATGGTGGACATTTTCCGGCCATGCGATGGGATATAGTTTTTACAGTTTGTTTTCCTATTATCTCAGCAGTCCGTTCAACTTTTTGATCCTTTGTGGGACCGGAAAGATCTGGAGCTGGAAGCAGATGTGGAGGAACGCGTACTGGTACAGGCAGATCCGAGCCTGATGGAGCTCGTCTGGAACAACCTGATATCCAACGCAATCAAATTTACAGAGCCGGGAGGAAGCGTACAGGTCCGGCAGAAATTCAGGGACAGTTTCATTGAAGTGGAGGTCACAGACACCGGATGCGGCATGAACCGGGAAAGTGTAAAACACATTTTCGATAAATTTTATCAGGGGGATACATCCCACTCCAAAGAAGGAAATGGACTGGGACTTGCACTTGTAAAACGCGTCCTTGTACTCATGGACGGGGAAATCTCCGTCAAAAGCGAAGAAGGAAAAGGAAGCACATTTAAGGTGATTCTTCCAAAAGCAGAACAAACCAGAGAACAGGCGGAGGTGGAACGAAACAATGAATGAAAACAAAGAAAACAACCGGTTCATCGGATACGAATATAAACAAGTAGTAGCAGAGCCGGGGCAAATCTCATTTTTAATAGACGGATACATGAATTTCGGATGGGAAATCGATGAAAATGTACAGGATATCCGTATGGAATACTACGGATCACATACAAAATCCCATCATCACAGAAAAAGCATCATCCGGATGAAACGGGACCGGAAGATTATCAATAAGATGGAACTCACCAGACTACAAAGAAATTTCGAAGCCTATGTAGAAGAAATCCGGCATCTGGAAAAAGAAAAAACCTCACTTCCATCCATCGTTGCAATCACAACCGGAATCATAGGAACCGCATTTATGGCAGGATCAACATTCGCTGTCACAGCAAACCCGCCGCACATCGTACTGTGCATCCTTCTCGCCATTCCAGGATTCCTGGGCTGGATTCTGCCGTACTTCCTTTACAAAAAAGGAGTACGCAGACAAACAGAAAAAATCTCACCACTCATAGAAGAAAAATACGACGAGATTTACGAAATCTGCGAAAAAGGCAGCAAACTCATTTCATCGGGGACGTGTTCCGATGCACAGGTACACGACGTAAATGAGCAAAAAACGCTCAAAACCCGCATAAAATAAGGGGAAACACGAATTTTCAGATTTTTTTCATCGGGGACAGGTTCCGACGCGTCGGAACACGTCCCCGATAATTGTTGTATGTATGGTTTTTGGCTGATATAATGTGGTTGAAATTGCATTTTTGTATGATTTCTGTTATGATAGAATTCCGTGTGAGTGTGCTTCTGACGGGAGTGGAGAGGACACGGGAAGAGTTTAGAAATTGTTTAAGAATTCATAAAAATTTGTTTAGTCGAAGATGCTAGTCTTTGAGAGAGAAAAGTAGTGCAGGAGGCGTAGTGTGATGAGTGAGAATCTGTCTGGGCTGTCGGCCCGGGAAGTGGAGGAACGGAAGGCCCGTGGTGAGGGTGGTACCGGAGCCGCAAAGATTACGAAAACGAAGCCGCAGATTGTGCGGGAGAATCTTTGTACGTTGTTCAACTTTCTGAACTTTTTAATTGCGGTGCTGCTGTTTTTGGTGGGGGCATATTCGAATATGCTGTTCATCGTGATTATTATTCTGAATATTGTGATTGGGATTGCGCAGGAGTTCAAGGCGAAGAAGCTTGTGGACGAGCTGTCGATTCTGAACCGTCCGACTGTGCGTGTGCGCAGGGATAACCGGGAAATGACCGTGGAGATGGAAGAGATCGTAAAGGATGATCTGATGGTGCTTGCCAGCGGTAATCAGATCTGTAATGATGCGGTCGTTGTGGATGGGATGCTTGAGGTCAATGAGTCTCTTCTGACCGGTGAGAGTGATGCTGTTGTCAAGGAACAGGGAGCGGAGCTTTTTTCGGGAAGTTCTGTTATTTCCGGTAAGGCGTATGCGAGAGTAACCCATGTCGGGAATGAAAACTATGCGACGAAACTTGCAAATGAAGTAAAGCAGGAAAAGCAGATTCATTCGGAGCTTCTTGGTTCCATGCGGAAAGTGACGAAATTTACGAGTTTTCTGATTATCCCGCTTGGAATTATCCTGTTCCTGGAAGCGTATTTCCTTAGAAATACTCCGGTTGATGAGGCGGTGATTTCTTCTTCGGCGGCACTTCTTGGTATGCTTCCGAAGGGACTTGTTCTTCTGATATCTGTTTCTCTGGCAGCCGGTGTCATTCGGCTTGCGAGAATGAAAATTCTTGTGCAGAATATTTATTCACTGGAGACGCTTGCACATGTGGATACCATTTGTCTGGACAAGACAGGGACGATCACAGATGGAAAGCTGAGAGTCCATTCGGTGATTCCGCTGACGGATCTGCCGGGCGGCGAGATGGATGCGCTTGTGCAGTCTTATATGGCCGCCAGTGATGACAACAATGCAACGTTTCAGGCGCTGAAAGAAAAGTTTGAGCCGAAAGCGGCGTACCGTCCGGTTCACAAGATCGCGTTCTCTTCGAAGAGAAAATGGGGATGCATCAGTTTTGAAGGTGCGGGAAGTATTTTTGTGGGCGCGCCGGAGCGGTTGATGGGAAATCTTCCGGAGAATCTGGAGTGTGAGCTGGAAAAAGGACGAAGAGTGATTATTATCGGATATTCCGGACAGACGTGGGAGAATGATAATGAGCTGCCGGCGGGAATCCGTCCGGTTTACAGTGTGATTCTGGAAGATACGATCCGGAAGAATGCCGAGGAGACGCTTGCGTTCTTTAAGAGAGAGGGCGTGGATGTCAAAGTTATTTCCGGAGACCATGTAAAGACGGTATCGATGATTGCAAAACGTGCCGGACTGGAGAGATGGGAAGATGCCATCGATCTGTCCACGCTTGGCGAAGATCTGGATTATGATATGCTCTGCCGGAGATATGCTGTTTTTGCCAGAGTGACGCCGAAGCAGAAGCAGGAGCTTGTGCTGGCGCTGAAGCGTCAGGGCCATCAGGTGGCGATGACAGGCGATGGAGTCAATGACCTGCTGGCACTGCGTGAGGCGGACTGCTCGATTGCAGTTGCGGACGGAAGTGACGCAAGCCGCCAGATTGCGCAGATAGTGCTTCTGGATTCCGACTTTACGAACCTTCCACATGTTGTGATGGAAGGCCGGAAGGTCATCAACAACGTAACGAGAACAGCGCAGGTATTCTTTATCAAGACGATCTATTCTGTACTGGTATCGTTTTTCTGTCTGATCACGAATAAGGCGTTCCCGTTTATTCCGATTCAGATCACGCTGATCGATGCCTGCATCGAGGCATATCCGTCCTTCGTATCGATTGTGGAGTCGGATATAAGGAGAATCCGCGGGAAATTCCTCCCGACGGCACTTTCCCATGCCGCACCGTTTGGTATTACGGTTGCATGTATGATTGCGGTATTTACGCTGCTTGCGCCGTTTGGCACTGAGGAAAGACAGACGGTGATGTATCTTCTGCTGATTCTGATTTCCATGCTGGCAGTGATCAAGAGCTGTATCCCGCTTACTCCGCTCAGACTGTTTGTCTGCGTGACCATGGTCGGCGGTACGTTCCTGGCTCTTGCACTGTTCCCGTCTCTGCTTGAGATTGTCGCAGTTACCATGCCGATGGCGGTCACGGTTCTGATCGGCGCAGCTGTCTGCTTTGCGGTGATTCTGATTCTGGAGCAGCTGCGGAAGGCAAAAATGAAATAGAGATATGTTTCCCATAGGAGGAACTGATATGACGAAGATTCTGATTGTGGAGGATGATGAAAAAATTGCCTGGCTGGAAAAAGATTATCTGGAGAGCAATGGATATGAAACCGTGTTGTTAGATGACGGGAGATCCGGGATCAGATCGATATTCCGATCCTGATGGTGACAGCCTGCACCGAGGCCGTGGATGTGATCCGCGGCCTCGGACTGGGCGCTGATGACTATATTACAAAACCTTTTGATCCGTCTCAGCTGGTGGCGCGGATACGCTCCCATCTGAAGCAGTACGAACGGCTGACATCCGGGCGCGGCAGGGAGGAGCGGAACAAGGGAGATAAGATCACGATCCAGGACGTGGTGATCGAGCCAAAGACCTGGAAAGTATGGAAACATGGTGTAGAACTGAAAATCCCGAACCGGGAGTTTGAGCTGCTTCGGTTCCTTGCAGAAAATCCAAATATCGTGTTTTCAAAAGAAGAACTTTTTGAAAAGATATGGGGATTTGAGTATGTATCCGATGCGGCGACGGTATCGGTTCATGTGAACCGTCTGAGAGAGAAAATTGAGGATGACGCCAGAAATCCGAAGATCATCGAGACGGTGTGGGGTGCTGGTTACCGGTTAAATGACCGGGAATCCTGATAGAGAAAGAAGGAATGTCTGATGTGGCTTTTGTATGCTGTGGGTTCTGCTTTTTTTGCGGGGGTCACGTCCATTCTGGCAAAATGCGGAATCAGGAAAACCGATTCTACTGTAGCCACAGCGGTACGGACGATCGTGATCCTGATTTTTTCGTGGGTGATTGTAGGAATTGTAGGATCGGCAGATGAGATTTCATTGATTGATGCGAGAACGCTTGTCTTTCTGATTCTGTCCGGCGCGGCCACGGGAGCATCGTGGCTCTGTTATTTTAAGGCGCTGCAGACAGGGGATATCAACAAGGTTGTTCCGATCGACAAGTCCAGCACAGTGCTGACAATCCTGCTTGCCCTGATCTTTCTGCAGGAAGGAATCTCAATTCCGAAAGCGGCAGCGGTAATTGTGATTGCGGCCGGAATTTTTCTGATGATCGAGAAAAAGGATGTGGAGATTAAAGCTTCCAGGGGCGGTGCAGGCTGGATTCTCTATGCGGCAGGATCCGCAGTATTTGCAAGTCTTACGGCGATCCTCGGAAAGGTCGGGATCTCCGGCGTGGAATCCAATCTCGGCACAGCAATCCGTACCTGTGTGGTGCTTGTGATGGCCTGGCTTATGGTGGGAATCCGGAAAAAGCAGCAGGAAGTCCGGCAGATTCCGAAAATAGAGCTGATCTTTATCTGTTGCTCCGGGATCGCTACAGGAGCTTCATGGCTCTGCTATTACCGGGCTCTTCAGGAAGGCCCGGCCAGTATTGTGGCTCCTGTTGACAAGCTGAGCGTGCTTGTGACTGTTGTATTTTCCTACTTTGTATTTGGAGAAAAGCTCAGCAGGAAAGCGGCGGCAGGACTGGTTCTGCTGACTGCAGGCACGATTGCCATGGCAGCACTTTGATACCTGAAAAAGAATCAATCAAAAAAGAAACAAGGAGAAAATAAATGGAAATTATAAAAGCAGTTTTGTTTGGAATTGTGGAGGGAATCACGGAATGGCTTCCTGTCAGCAGTACAGGACACATGATCCTTCTGGACGAGTTTGTCAAGCTGAAAGGAAGCGCGGACTTTGTCAATGTCTTTCTTGTTGTGATTCAGCTTGGCGCGATTTTTGCGGTCGTACTGCAGTTCTGGAACCAGCTGTTCCCGTTTCAGTTTAAAGACAAAAACAGACCGGTAATCGAAATGGACAAAATGATCCTCTGGGGAAAGATCCTTCTGACCTGCATTCCGGCGGCTGTGATCGGGATTCTGTTTGATGATGTATTTGAAGCAATGTTCTATCATGCAGTTCCGGTTGCGATTGCCCTGATTGTCTTTGGTATTGCGTTCATCGTGATTGAACGCTGGAATAAAGGGAAAAGACCGCGGATGAAGACAGTGGAGGATCTGACAATTTCGGCTGTGCTGATCATCGGAGTCTTCCAGTTGATTGCGGCAATCTTTCCTGGAACCTCCCGGTCCGGTGCCACGATTGTCGGCGCCCTGCTTATCGGTGTATCAAGAAAAGCGGCATCCGAATTTACTTTCTTCCTTGCGGTTCCGGTTATGCTTGGCGCAAGCCTTTTAAAAGTTCTTCAGTATGGATTTGCCTTTAGTGGATCCGAACTGCTGGTGCTTGCGGTCGGTATGATTACCGCCTTTCTTGTGTCTATCGTAGTTATTCGTTTCCTGATGGACTACATCAAAAAGCATGACTTCCAGGCCTTCGGATGGTACCGGATTGTTCTTGGAATTATCGTCCTGCTCTGCAGCATGGCAGGAGTGATTCAGGTATAATAAAAAAACAGATTTTTTGTGTTGCCCGGTTTGTACCGGGCAATATTTTATTAAACAGGAAACTTTGTTCTGTAGTTAATAACCGTTTATGAAAAATGCAGTCATTTTGTTCAATTGATACAGGACAAAAAGTAAGTTGCAATTGCAATAGAGCATGGAGGTGGCGGAATGAAAAATAAGATTGCAGGTGCTTTGTTTGGTATGGCATTGGGGGATGCCATGGGAATGCCGGATGCAACGGATATCGCGGCAGATCACATCAAGGAAAGTTATATTGAGATATTGAAAAAATAAAATGATGTAGATTTCGACCATTATATCGAAGTTCTGATGAAAGGACGGGAAACCTTGGCATGTTGAAAATCTGCCGAGGTCCGATGGCTTTTCAATAATCACCTTTTTGTGTAAAGTAAAAATATATAAGAGGGCAATAAAAATCCACTGTATCGATTTCGCAGTCGTACAGTGGATTATTTACCTATTCCATCCATGGGTCTTTCCTCCTTGTTTAATTGATATCTATTTAAAACTATCCTTTCTGAATAGTGTTTTCAATAATATTTCGATTACTTTGCCATTGGACTATACCTCGTTTCTTTAAAATTTAAATGTTGAACTTATGTTTTTGGTGGTCCGTCCTCCTTTTCTTTTGATGTCTTAATAATAACTCATAAATCGGGACGTGTCAATATAAAGTCAGAAAAAAAATCCATATAAAATAAAAAAACCAGAATAGACAGAAAATAATTATGATAAACAAAGAAAGAGGTTAACTTCGTATTGTCCTGAGGATCAGATTTCCTGTCAGGAAGGACAGCATATCATTTTCGCTGTTTTTAGTTATAGGGACTTCTTGAGAACAGGGAGTTTACCGGTCTTATGCAGAGCGTACTGAAAACACTAGGTCAGGTCTACGGCAATCCGGTGGATATTGAGTATACAGTCAATCTGAATGAAGAAGGCGAGTTCGTAGTCAACCTTCTCCAGTGCCGGCCGCTCTATACGGGGGAGAAGGGAAGCATTACCGGGATTCCAGGACTGCCGGAAAAGGACTGCTTTTTCCGTCTCAGAGATTCCGCCATGGGGACTTCGGAGAAGGAGAAGATCGATGTGGTCATACAGATCGATGCGAAAGCCTACTATGAATATCCTTATGCGCTCAAGTCTCAGGCGGCGGAGGCGGTGGGCGCGGTCAATGCATGGTACAGAGGGAAAGGAAAGAAGATCCTACTTATGACGCCGGGAAGGGTGGGAACTTCTTCACCGGAACTGGGAGTGCCGGTGAGCTTTGCACAGATTTCCGGATTCCGGGGAATCTGTGAAGTCTCGGACAGCCGTGCGGGATATATGCCGGAGCTGAGTTACGGAAGCCATATGTTCCAGGATATGGTTGAGACGGGGATATTCTACTGTGCGCTGTGGGGCGATGACAGAACGGAGTATTATAATGAAGAACTGTTTGCCGGGCTGGAGGATCTTTTCCCGAAGATCTGTCCGGACCGGAAGGTGCTTTCAGGTATGTTCCGGGTGACGGAGCCGGAAGATCTGTGGTACTGGAATAATGAACAGACCGGGGAAACTTTGTGCGGTCTGTTGCGCCCTGAGACCAGACGGACTTTTCCTGACCGTAAATGAAACAGACGGTACGGATATGAAAACCGTATGTCCGGTACTGTAAGAGGAGTTTATGCAGATTTTAAATCAGTAAAGAGATAAGTTGACATTTTCCTCACTTTGTGTTAATAATTCAATCATGACAAATTGAATGGGATTCCCCTGCCGACAGATGGTCCGTCAGGGGAATCCTGTTTCAAGGTAGATGAAAAAATTTAAGATACATTAAGAAAAGGCAGATGAAGTATATGATTAGCAGAAATTTGAGACTTTCATCTGATCAGGAATTACTGGTTGGAATTGACGTTGGATCCACCACGACAAAGATCGTTGCGGTGGACCCGGAACAAGGGACAATCCTGTATTCAAATTACAGACGGCACCATGCAAAGCAGTTAAAAAGTGTCGTCCGCGCGGTAGAGGAATTCGCGCGGGAATGCCCGGATGTGCCGGTGCGGATCGCGCTGACCGGTTCGGGAGCCAAACCCGTTGCAAAGAAAATGGATGTCCCTTTTGTACAGGAGGTGGCGGCAAATGCCATCGCGCTTCAGGACAAGTATGAGTCCGTAGGGAGCGCCATTGAGCTTGGAGGACAGGATGCAAAGATGATCTTCTTCCGCAGGGAAGAGGGGACGGGAGCACTTCAGGTCGCAGACATGCGGATGAATGGAAGCTGTGCCGGAGGGACCGGCGCATTTATCGATGAGATCGCGTCCGTTCTCAAAGTTTCCGTGGAGGATTTCAATGCGCTGGCTGAACAGGGAACCTGTGTCTATGATATTTCAGGACGGTGCGGCGTGTATGCGAAGACCGATATCCAGCCTCTTTTGAACCAGGGAGTGGCCAAGTCCGATCTGGCCCTTTCTGCATTTCATGCGATTGCCAAGCAGACCATCGGCGGACTCGCCCAGGGACTGGAGATCGAGAAGCCGGTAGCATTTGAGGGAGGACCGCTTACATTCAATCCGGTTCTCGTCCGTGTTTTTGCCGAGCGTCTGGATCTCTCGCCGGAGGATATTTTAAGACCGGAACACCCGGAACTGATGGTGGCCTACGGTGCAGCCATCTCGCTGAAGACAATGTTTGACACGAAAAGCCGTACCGCTTCCGAGTACGCACAGCTTCTTCAGAATGCAAAAGAAGAAAAGGATGCCGACTCGAAAGAAGCCCGGCCGTTTTTTGCGTCTAAAGAAGAGGAAGAGATATTCCGCCGCAGACATGCGACAAAACCGGTGGAATGGAAACAGCCGGAACCGGGAGAGACGGTGAGAGCCTATCTGGGAATCGATTCGGGCAGTACGACGACAAAGTTTGTTCTGATCGGGGAAGACGAGGAAATTCTCGGCTCCTTCTATGCGCCGAATGAAGGGGAGCCGCTTATGGTGGCAAAGCGCGCCCTGATTGAGATGCGGGAGCGCTACAAAAAGGCGGGTGCCAGACTGGAAATCATTGCGGCAGGAACAACCGGATACGGCGAGCAGCTCTTCGCCAAGGCATTCCAGGCAGAGTACCATACCGTAGAGACGGTAGCACACGCAAGGGCGGTGCAGAAATATGTCAGTGATGCGACATTTATTCTAGATATCGGCGGACAGGACATGAAAGCGATCTGGATGGACAACGGTGTTATTACCAACATTCTTGTCAATGAGGCATGTTCATCAGGCTGCGGTTCCTTCCTGGAAAACTTCGCATCTACCTTGCAGATACCGTCAAAGCAGATCGCCGAGGTGGCATTTTCGTCCAGGCACCCGGCGGTGCTTGGAAGCCGGTGTACGGTCTTTATGAACAGCAGCATTATTACAGAGCAGAGAAACGGAAGACAGCCGGAGGATATCATGGCCGGTCTGTGCCGTTCCATTATAGAAAATGTCTTTACGAAAGTCGTCCGCATTTCCAACCGGGACTCTCTGGGAGACCGGATTGTCGTGCAGGGCGGCACGTTTGAAAATGATGCGGTAGTCCGGGCGATGGAAGAATACCTCGGGCGGGAAGTATTCCGGGCGCCGTATCCGGGCATCATGGGAGCCATCGGAATTGCGCTGATCGCAAAGGAACGCCATCAGAAAGAACCGGAGAAAAGGACGTTTATCGATCTGGACTCTCTGGATGATTTTTCCTATAAGCAGGAGTCCAATTCTCCGTGCCCGTTCTGCCAGAACCATTGTAAGAGGACGATCGTCACCTTCTCCAACGGCAATGCGTGGATCACGAACAACCGGTGTGAGAGGGGAACGGTGCTTGGCATGCCGGAGGATTCCAATGTTCGGCAGCAGTTAAAGGAAAAGACGCAGAAGGCAAATGCCGTGCCGAACCTGTTCCGGAAGCGGGAAAAGCTTCTGTTCCGGGAGTATCCGCATCCGGAGCTTGCACCGAAAAGGAACATTACCATCGGAATTCCGCGTGTCCTTTCCTTCTGGGAGACGATGCCGTTCTGGGTAACATTTTTTGAATCTCTGGGATTTGATGTAAAGATTTCGGATCCGAGTACAAGGAAGATTTATGAAAAAGGTCTTTCAGCGGTAACTTCAGATACAGTCTGCTTTCCGGCAAAGCTTGTCCACGGGCACCTGAGAAATCTGGCGTCCAAAAAGGTGGACCGGATTTTCATGCCATCGATCACGACGGTTCCGACCGAGAACACGGAAAAGACAAGTGAGTCCATGTGCGCGGTTGTAAAGGGATATCCGATTGTCGTGCGCAACTCGGACAATCCGGCGCAGATGTGGGGAATCCCGTATGACGCCCCGCTGTTCCACTGGTATACGAAGGAAGACCGGGACAGGCAGCTGACTCAGTATATGAAAGCGACCTTCCAGATCCCGGAAGAGATGACAAGACAGGCCATGGAAGCGGCAGACCGGGCGGAAGATACCTTCCACACCGAACTGAAAAAAGCGGGAAGCGCCATCCTTGAGGAAGTGACCCGTACCGGAAGATTCGCGGTGGTACTGGCGGCAAGGCCGTATCAGAATGATTCTCTGGTCAACCACGATCTGCCGGATATGTTCACGCGGATGGGAATCCCGGTGCTGACGGCGGACTCCCTGCCGGAGGCCAATGAGGTGGATTTAAGCAAAAGCCGGCTGGATATCGTAAACAACTACCATGCACGGATGATTTCTTCTGCAATCCTTGCGGCTGGCAACGAACATCTGGAATATGTGCAGATCGTAAGCTTTGGCTGCGGTCATGATGCATACCTTTCAGACGAAATCATCCGTCTCATGAAGGAGATTTCCGGTAAGACACCGCTTGTTTTGAAGCTGGATGAAAGTGATATTCAAGGACCGCTCCGAATCCGTGTCCGTTCCTTCCTGGAGACGGTAGCCATGGGAAGGGAGAAAAAACGGGGACTTGAACTTCATGAACTGAAAGATCCGTATCCGGTGAAATATACGAAAGAAAGCAGACAGGAAAAAGTTGTGTTGATCCCGAATACATCCCATGCCTTTTCCAGACTGATGGCAGCGGCCTATGCAGGGCAGGGAATCCGCACGGTTCCGCTGGAGATCGGTCGGGAGGAAGCGATCCGGCTCGGGAAGCAGTATGTGCACAATGATATCTGCTTCCCGGCACAGATTGTCATTGGCGAAGCTCTTGCGGCGCTGAAAAGCGGAAAGTACGATACCGACCATGTGGCAATCGCAATGGGAAAATATATCGGAGACTGCCGTCTTACCCATTACGGTGCGCTGCTTCGCAAGGCTCTGGATGATGCGGGATACGAGAATGTTCCGATTCTGACCAATGACGATATGGATTATCACAACCTGCATCCGGGCTTTCAGATGAATCTGCTTTCCGCCATGCGGATTGCCTTCGGTCTTCCGATGATCGATGTGCTGGAGGAACTTCTTCGGAAGATCCGGCCGTATGAGACGGAAGAAGGAAGTGCGGACCGGGCATTTGAAAAAGCAATGGATCAGGTGATAGGAGGACTGGGACGCTCCGGCATTTCCGGAATGAAGAAAGGCTTTAAAAAGGCCATCGAAATCATGAAACAGGTTTCATATGACCGGACAACCCCGCGGCCGCGGGTACTGATTGTCGGAGAGTACCTTCTGAATTTCCATCCGGGTGCCAATCATGAGATTGAAAGATATCTGGAAAACAACGGGTTTGAGATTGTTGAAGCGCGGATGACGGATGTAATCCGTAAGACTTATTTTTATAAAGACAGCCAGAACAGGGAATATCATCTGAAGAAGCCGGTCAAGGATAAGGTGTGGTTCCACACAGCAAATCAGATCTTCAATCTGGCCCACAACGTGACGGATTCGATCGCAAAAATGCATCCGCTTTATCGCCCGGCATGCAGAATGCAGGATCTGGTCAAGGACAGCGATCCGATCATTCATCATACGTTTGACGCGGGAGAAGGGGTGCTGATTCCGGGAGAAATACTGCACCACGCAAAGAATGGCTGTAAGTTCTTCGTTATTTTACAGCCGTTTGGATGTCTACCGAACCATGTGGTCGGAAGAGGAATTTCCAAGAGGCTCAAAGAGCGGTATCCGGATATCCAGATCCTGACGCTGGATTATGATCCGGATGTCAGTTTTGCAAATATAGAAAACCGGCTCCAGATGCTTGTAATGAATGCGAAAACACGGAAAGAATAGCAGGAAAACCGCCTCATCCGTTTTCCCATGTTTTTTTAGAAAATGCACACAAAATTCTTACAATTACACTTTATAATAGAAAAAATGAACCCGAAAAGGGGTACTGTCCATGGGGCAGGATGGAAGGAGGGGTAAGGATGAGGCGGATGCTGAGAAGGATGCTGATCGCGGATGATGACATGCATCTGAGAAAACTGGTATCGACTTACGCAGAACTGGAGGGATTCCAGTGCCAGGAGGCGGAAAATGCGCAGGAAGCAATCGACCTGCTGGATAAGACGGATTTTGATATATTGATTCTGGATATTATGATGCCGGGAAAGGACGGTTTTGAGGCTCTTGCGGAGATCCGGGAGCACTCACAGATCCCGGTGATCATGCTGACTGCAAGGAGCGAGGAGTATGACAAGCTTCTTGGATTTAATCTGGGCGCGGACGATTATGTCTCCAAGCCGTTCAGTCCGAAAGAACTGATGGCAAGAGTGAATGCGGTACTCAAAAGGACCGGAAGCGCGCCGAATATGATTTTACAGTTTGGTGATCTGAGGATTCAGATCGATGCGAGGCTGGTGGAAATCGGGGAGAAGACGATCAATCTGCCGCCAAAGGAATTTGATTTGCTGGTTAAGCTGGCACAAAATGAACACATTGTCCTGACAAGGGAACAGCTTCTGGAGACAGTATGGGGATACGAGTACCATGGAGATACAAGGACCGTAGATTCCCATGTCAAATCTCTGAGAGAGCATCTGGGAGACCGCCGGAAGCTGATTCAGACTGTGTGGGGAGTCGGATATAAATTTGAGTACAGAGAATAAAAAAAAGCACTGCCTTTTTTCCAGCATGATGGCGCGTCTCTGGCTCATCATGATGGCTCTTGTCATCTTTACGATCGCCCTGATGTGGGTTATCCAGATCCTTGTCCTGGAGAGAAATTATACCAAGGTGGCGATTGAAGGGATACAGGAACGGCTGGAACCGGTGGAGGAACAGCTCAACAGTGAAGATCTGGCAGACAATGATCAGCTGATTCCCTATTTGAGCAAGACGATTAACGGCAAGCTGATGATTGTCGATTCCGAAGGCCGGCTGGAAGCCATTTACAGTTACGGACACCAGCTGGACATCGATGAAGATGAGAAAAATATCAAGCCCTGGCAGAATATCAGAGACAGCGAAGAATACCAATCCATTTTGGACGGGGAGTCTTTCAGCAGGGAAGTGAGAGAAAGATCACAGCTGATATCTTATGAAATCGGGATTCCGGTCCTCTATAACGGAGAAAAGGAATATATTATTCTGACACAGAATTTTACGGAACTGAATCAGGTACTGGATATGAACCGCAGACAGCTGATCTTTTTCAGCGTTCTTCTGATGATTGCTTCGGCAATTCTGGCGCATATCCTTTCCAGAAAGTTTACGAAACCGATCCATATTATCAAAGGTACCGTAGATGACCTGGCAAAAGGGGATCTGACAGCGGTACCGAACCTGAAGCTGAATGATGAAGTCGGACAGCTGGCGGACTCCGTGGAAGAGCTTTCACGGGCACTTCGGAGAGTGGACGATCTACGGAAAGAAGTCATTGCCAATGTCTCTCATGAACTCCGTTCTCCTCTGGCCCTGATCGGAGGGTATGCGGAAATGGTCCGCGACATCCACTGGAAGGATGAGGAAAAACGTACGGAAGATCTGAACCTGATTATCCGGGAATCAAAGCGTATGAGCGAGATGGTAAATGATATTCTGGACTATTCTCAGCTTCAGACTGGCTATCTTCAGTTGAAAAAAGAATGGTACAACCTGTATGAAATCGTAGAATCTGAAATCATGTTTTGCGAGCCGAGTGCCAGAGAGTACGGAATTCAGCTTCGGTTTGTTTCGGATGAAACGGAGATTCCGGTATATGTAGATGCGCTGAAAATGAGCCAGGTGATCCGAAACCTTCTATATAATGCTTTGAATCATACTGAAAATAAAAAGGAAATTATCGTATCCCTGAAGACGGGAGAAGATGGCTGTCTTGTAGAAGTGAAAAATCCGGGAAATCCGATTCCGGGGGAGGAGCGGGAACTGATCTGGGAACGGTATCAGAGAAGCCAGCATCAGGCAGGACGCAGGGAAGGAACGGGTCTTGGGCTTTCTATTGTCAGTACGATCCTGAAGGCGCACGGCATGACCTATGGGGTGGATTATCAGGATCGGATGACGGTCTTCTGGTTCCGGACGTTAAAGGATGAGGAATCAAAATAGCAAAAAGATTATTCAAAGACCATTCAACAGGGGAAAGGGCGCATCCCTTTCTCCCTTTCTGAAAACAATTCTGTTTTATCAATTTGACCTATCATAAAATGATCACGAAAAGAGGATGTTATGAATATCGTATGTGAACTACTGTTTCTGACAGTACTTTTTGGCGCGGCAGTGTCGGACTGGAACGAAAGAAGGATTCCGGACCGTTATCCGGCACTTCTCCTGATTCCGGGGCTGCTTGCCGTTTTTACGGATACGTGGCAGCAGATGTCTCTTCTGCAGGCGGTGTCAGGGGCAGTGTCCAGTGCATTTCCGTTGTTTCTTTCCACCCTGCTTGTAAAGGGAGCATTTGGAGGCGGAGATATCAAACTGATGGCGGCAGCCGGCTTCTGCCTCGGAACAAGTCGGGGGATCCTTGGGCTGTTTCTGGGGCTTCTGTCGGGAGGAATCTATGGACTTGCCATGACAGCCGTCAAAAAGCGCAAAAAGAAAGAGACCATTCCCCTTGGCCCCTTTCTTGCCCTCGGTCTTGCGGCCGCAAGTATGCTTCCATAAATTTGTGAAAAAAAGAAGTGAGACTTGATTGCTTTGGAGAAAAATGTCATAATAAGCGTTATGAAGTAAAATGGACAGGCGGAGGAACACCATTGTATACATTAACAGGAATCATTATTCACGGAAAAGGAAATGGAAGAAAGGTCGGCATGCCGACGGCGAATCTACAGTATCAGAAAGAGGACAAACTTCCGGAGCACGGAGTCTACGGAGTTATGGCGTGGATTGACGGGAAGCGGTACGCAGGTGTCACCAATGTGGGGACAAGACCTTCGGTGGACAATGATCCGAAGACTACGGTGGAGACATATATACCGGGGCTTGACATGGACCTGTACGGGAAAAAAGTGATGATTGAGTTTTATCTTTTCCTGCGGGGGATTCAGAAGTTTGATTCCCTTGAGGAAGTCAAAAATCAGGTGGATCAGGATGTCCGCCGGACAAGAGACTATTTTCACAAGATATTTCCGGGAGGTTTTGCAAATGAGGAAGAGACGAAAGAGACGAGTTAAAAAGCGGGTGCTGATTCCGTTGATTCTCCTTGCCGTCTCAGTGGCCCTGATGGCTGCGTCGGTGTATGTAGACGGATTTGCCGACTGGCATACAGAGCATATCTATCCGGCTCTGACGGGCAGTATCGGGCGGATTTTCGGGCTGGTTCCGACCTCTGTGGCGGAGATCGGCCTGTATCTTTTTGTGCTGACTCTCATTTTTGGTTTTCTGTACATTCTGCTTTCGATTATCCATAAAAACTGGAATTTTTACCGGACGAAGAAGACAGCGGTCGTACTGCTGTGGACAGTATCGGTTCTTGCATTTCTATATGTGATCAACTGCGGGATCAATTACCGGAGCACCTCGTTTGCAGAGCGGAGCGGAATTCTTCCGCGGGACTATACCGTGGATGAACTGCGGAGCGTCTGCCTGACGCTGACTCAGGCGGTGCAGGATACGGAGCCTTCTGTTACAAGGGACGATGACGGGGAGCTTCTTTTTACAACCGATGCCGGAAAGAATGCGGTCCGGGCCATGCAGACACTGGGGGAAGACTACCGGGAACTGAAGGGTTATTATCCGGAGCCGAAAAAGCTGATTTTTTCGGAATTCCTTTCCATACAGTCACTGACGGGAATTTATTCCCCGTTTACGGCGGAAGCCAATTATAATGGGGACATGACTGCGTATAATATCCCGTTTACCATGTGCCACGAGCTCTCCCATCTGAAAGGGTTCATGCAGGAACAGGAGGCGAACTTCATCGCCTGGCTTGCGTGCGGCCGGTCGGATGTGGTGGAATTCCGGTACAGTGCGGCTTTATCCGGATGGCTGTATGCGACCAACCAGTTCTGGAATTATGATCAGGCATCTTACGAGGAACTTTACGGGATGCTTCCGGAAAACGCAAGGAAAGACCTTCAGAGAAATGATGCGTTCTGGGCAGAGCATGAAGGCAGGATTGCGGAGGTGTCCAATCAGATTAACGATGCCTATTTAAAGTCGAACGGGCAGGAAAACGGTGTGGAAAGCTATGACAAGATGGTGGATATGCTTGTTGTCTATCTGCTGGATCATGCGTCCGGGCAGGGCGCATCCTAAAACGGCTGCGCATATGCCTTTTACATAATGACAGAAAAGAAACAGGAGAAAAATATGAAAGTATTACGGCAATTTTTAATTATAATGATAATTTCACTTCTGGGAGAGATCCTTAACCGGATCCTCCCGTTTCCGGTTCCGGCCAGTGTTTATGGACTGGTGCTGATGTTGACGGCATTGATGACCGGATTAATCCGTGTGCCTCAGGTCAAAGAGGCATCGGTGATTTTAATCGAACTGATGCCGGTGATGTTTATTCCGGCGGCGGTAGGACTGATGACAGCCTGGGATAAGCTGCGCCCGGTGGTAGTGCCGGTGATAGTGATCACCTTTGTGACGACGCTTCTCGTCATGGTAGTGACCGGCATTGTGACGGAAAAGGTCATCGAGAAAACGGAGAAAGGAGCGGAAAAATAAGATGCAGAGTTTTATTGAACATTCCCTCTTTTTCGGACCGGTAATCAGTCTTGCGGTCTACGAAGGGGGGCTTCTGCTGAAACGGAAGTACAAACTTGCGGTGCTGAACCCGCTTCTGATCACAGCGATTGTACTGATCGCCTTTCTGGCGCTCACCAACGTAGAGTACGAGTCCTATAATGCAAGCGCCAAATATATCAGTTATTTTCTGACTCCGGCGACGGTTGCCCTTGCGGTGCCGCTTTACGAACAGCTCAAGCTTCTGAAGGAAAATCTGGCGGCTGTTCTGTGCGGGCTCCTGGCGGGCGTACTGACAAGCCTTGTCAGCATTTTTCTGTTATCCAAACTGTTCGGTTTAAACCACGAGCAGTATGTAACCCTGCTCCCGAAGTCCATCACCACAGCTATCGGGATGGGAGTCTCAGAGGAAATGGGTGGTATAACCGCCATCACCGTGGCGGTCATCTGTGTGACCGGAATGATCGGAGATATCACGTCAGAATGGCTTTATAAGATCTTAAAGATCCGCCATCCGATCGCAAAAGGACTGGCCCTTGGGACCGGCTCCCATGCGATGGGAACCGCCAAGGCCATGGAGATGGGCGAAGTCGAGGGAGCCATGGGAAGCCTTGCGATCGTCACGGCAGGACTTTTGACGGTTGTGGGCGCATCCTTTTTCGCACAGCTTATGTAAATGAAGGAAAAATGTGATATACTGATAACGTTGGCATGAAATGCGGAGCAATCCGCAGCGTTATAGAGAGTTATAAGGATTAAAAGAACGGACAGGAGGGTAAGACTATGATTATGTTTCAGAATGATTATGTGGAAGGAGCGCATCCGGCCGTCCTTCAGAAACTGATAGATACGAATATGGAGCAGAGTGTCGGGTACGGGGAAGATCCGTATTGCGAAGAGGCAAGAGCCCGGATCAGAAAAGCAGTTGGCCGGGAGGACGTGGACATCCATTTTCTTGTGGGCGGCACTCAGACCAATCTGACCGTGATCGACGCGGCACTTCGCCCGTATCAGGGTGCGCTTTGCACGCAGACCGGACATATCAATGTTCATGAAACCGGTGCTGTTGAGGCGTGCGGCCATAAAGTTCTTGCTCTGCCGGGCAAGGACGGAAAGATTACGGCGGCGCAGGTCAAAGAGGCCCATGACAGCCACTGGGCGGATGGAGCGCATGAACATATGGTACAGCCAAAGCTGGTATACATCTCACATCCGACAGAGCTTGGCACGCTGTATACAAAACAGGAACTGACAGATCTGAGAAAGGTCTGCGACGAGTGCGGACTGTATCTTTTCCTGGACGGTGCAAGGCTTGCCTATGGACTTGCAGCGGAAGGGACCGATGTGACGCTTTCTGACATTGCGGCACTGACAGATGCCTTTTATATCGGAGGCACCAAAGTGGGAGCGCTGTTCGGGGAGTGCGTCGTTATCAGCCATCCGGCGCTGAAGGAGGACTTCCGCTACCTGATCAAGCAGAAAGGCGGAATGCTCGCAAAGGGACGGCTCCTCGGCCTACAGTTCCTTGCCATGTTTGAGAATGACCTCTACATGGAGATGGGACGCCATGCGGACCGGCTTGCCATGAAGCTGAAAAAGGAGCTTCAGGAGAAAGGATACCGCTTCTATATGGACAGTATCACGAATCAGCAGTTCGTGATTGTGGAAGATACGAAATTACAGGAACTGGAAAAAGAATTCCTGTTTAACCATGAGACACGCTATGACGCAGACCATACGGTGATCAGGATCTGTACGTCATGGGCAACAAAAGAAGAACATATTGAAAAACTGCTTGCGGCATTTTAAGACGCCCGGCCCTGATGAAAAAACAGGAGAATCCTCTTTTCATCGGGGCTTTCGTACCGCTTACAAAGAAATAAGGAGGGATGACAGCATGTCAGTTGCAGACAAATATATTGACTTTGTAAGACAGGAAGCAATCGAGCATCCTGAGAAAAGCTGGAACAAAATGATTTTCGGGTTTCAGGCAAACAAATGGAGAACCAGACTTCTGCCAAAGAGCGGGCTTTCCAAAGGATATCAGAAGCTGGAATCGATGATGATGTCACTGGTGGCGGACGCTCTTGCCAGAGAGGACAGCTATGTGTGGAGCAATATTTTCGCGCCGTGCGAGATCATGAAGAGCATGGGAATCCGGACACTCTCCATCGAGTGTCTTTCGTGCTATTTAAGCGGATATCATCTGGAAGATCAGTTCATCGACTACGCACAGAATGCCGGAATTGCGCCGACACTGTGTTCCTATCATAAGACATTTGTCGGAGGCGTGGACAGCGGCGTGGTGCGCCAGCCCCACTATGCGGTGACGACCTCTCTTTCCTGTGACGGAAACCTCAATACGTTCCGTTATCTGGAGAAGAAAAAGGGAGTACCGTTTACCTTTCTGGATGTCCCGTACCGGGATGATGAGGCGTCAGTCTCCTATCTGGCGGATCAGCTTCGGGAACTTGCAGAGAAGCTTTCCGAAACTTTTGGAGTACGTTTCAGCGAGGAAAAACTGCGGGAGACCATCCGGATCGAAAATGAGACGAGAAAAGAGCTGTTCCGGTTTTTTGAACTTCAGAATACCTATTATTATCCGGGAGAGATCATCAGCCAGCTGTATCTGATGATGGGAACCCATCTGCTCATCGGAACGCAGGAATTTCTTGACTTGATCCGTTTTATGGTCGAGGATATTCAGACCTATCCGAAGTTTGAAGGAAAGAGGATTCTCTGGATTCATCTTCTGCCGTTTTATCAGGAAACACTGAAGAAATATTTTAACGGAAGCAAAGAGTATCAGATCACGGCAGGGGATATTGTCATTGATTACATGGAGGAGATGGATCCGGAAAAACCGTTTGAGTCACTTGCCAAAAAGATCATCCGGAATCTGTACAATGGCTCTTATTCACGGAAGGCCGATATGGTCGGAGAGTTGGCGGACCGGCTGAAACCGGACGCAGTCATCCATTTCTGCCACTGGGGATGCAAGCAGGCATCCGGCGGAAGTCTGATCTTGAAAGACCGGATGAAAGAAAAAGGCATCCCGACGCTGATTCTGGACGGTGACGGGATTGACAAGAGAAACAGCCACGACGGACAGATCAAGACGCGGCTGGAGGCATTTTTAGAATTGTTGGAGACAGAGGAAAAGGAATGTTAGGATATATATGTAAATATGCACCTGTGGAAGTCTTCGCGGCCATGGGAGAAACGGTTCAGAGGATTGAGCCGCAGGTGACCAGTTTTAATCAGGCGGATATGAAGATGCATCCGAACATCTGCAGCTTTGCGAAGGGCGTGCTGGAGGAAGTGTCAAAAGGAGAGTATGACGGAATCATCCTGACGACGTGCTGCGACAGCATCCGCAGGCTCTATGACGTACTGACCGAGGAGATGCCGGATAAATTCATTTACATGCTGGATACGCCGCGGATCATCAAAGATGCGGGGATCACACTTTACGCACAGCGGATCCGTGACATGATCCATGCTTATGAAGTATATTCCGGTAAGAAGTTTGAGGAGGAAAAGCTGGAAGAAATTATCCGGGCCCATCAAAGGGAGGAAATGATTTCCCTGAAAAAGGGCGGGCCGAATATCGGAATCATCGGTGCAAGAGCCGACGAGACGATCAAACAGATCTTAAAGGACAAAGGGGCCAATGTGGCATTTGACCTGACCTGTACCGGTCTTGCGAGAAAGCTGCTCTACGATGCGGAAGATGTGTTTGGCGGATATGTAAGAGGGCTTTTAAGCCAGTTTCCGTGTATGCGGATGGAGGCTGCCGCCGGAAGAGACGATCTGATTCAGAAATATGCAGAAAGTGTGGACGGGGTACTTTACCATACCGTCCAATTCTGCGATAATTATTCGTATGAGTACGCATGGCTCAAAGGGATTTTAAAGAAGCCGATGCTGCTTCTGGAGACAGATTACACGAAGCAGAGTTACGGACAGGTGCTGACCAGGATGGAAGCATTTCTGGAATCACTGAAAGGCAGCAGGAAAGAGACATCAAAAAGGAGAGGTGAGGAAAGCATGTATGTAATGGGGATTGACAGCGGATCGACGTCGACCAATGCCGTGATCATGGATCAGGACAGAAAAATCCGGGCATTTTCCGTGATCCGGACCGGAGCAAAGTCCGGCGAGAGTGCGGACCGGATTTTAAAAGAGGTGCTTGACCGGGCCGGACTGAAACGAGAAGACATCGCAAGAATTGTATCTACAGGATATGGAAGAGTCAGCATTCCGTTTGCAGATGAAAATGTTACCGAGATCAGCTGCCACGGCAAGGGCGCTCATTATTTCAATCCGAAGATCCGGACGATTCTCGACATCGGAGGACAGGACAGTAAGGGAATCCGGTTAAATGAAAACGGCGAAGTCGTGGACTTTGTCATGAATGACAAGTGCGCGGCAGGAACCGGACGTTTCCTTGAGATGATAGCAAGATCTCTGGAGATCGATATCGATGAACTGGGACCGATCGCCATGAAATCGACGGAGGATATTGAAATCACAAGCATGTGTTCCGTTTTTGCGGAGTCGGAGGTGATCTCTCTGATCGCCAATAACAAAGAAAAGGCGGATATCGCAAATGGAATCTGCAGGGCGATCGCGAATAAATCCTACTCACTTTTAAAGAGAGCAGGAATGGAGCCGGAATTTATGATGACCGGCGGTGTCGCGAAAAATCCGGGAGTTGTACGTGCGGTAGAAGAAAAAATCGGGGGAAAACTTTATATCTGTCCGGAACCGGAGATCGTAGGAGCAGCAGGAGCTGCACTTTATGCACTGGAACAGATATAGGTAGAAAGAGAGGAAGAGATGAAGAAAGCGGCGAAAATCTGGAGAATCGTTTTATCTCTGATTGTAGTGATTTTATATTCAGTTGTATGGCAGCTGCCGGTAGGAGGGGAAAACTACAATCTGATCAGCGCATGGATTCAGGCGCTTCAGGCCGGTGACTATATGCACTTCTGGCTTGGATCATCGGCAGGTCCGACGCTGGCGTTTTGCCATATTCTGGGAACCATTGCCGCACTGCTTTATGTGGTGCGTCTGATTCTGATGCTTTTGAAAAAAGAGGTTCATGCGCTGGATCTGGCATCACGGGCAATGGTATTTCTGTGCCTGATCGCCTGCATTCAGGCGGCAAACGCTTATGAAGGCGTACACGGAACAGAACTGAATAGCGAACAGGCTGAGCTGATGCCGTTGCTTTTTGTATCCATTGCCAGCCTGTTTGAATATGTAGGTTTCCGTTTCCTGGATGAATGGTATGAGCAGATGGCAGCTTACCGGGAGGTCAAACGTCAGGAGAGAGCGGCAAAGCTCCGTAGAAAGCAGGCACTTTATTTTCCTGGGCGGTATCCGAAAGAACTTGGAATCCTTATCTGGGAAAACTTTCGTTCCAGCATGAAAGACGGTGTGCTTCTCATTCTGGGAGGGATCTTTACTGCGATCTTCCTTATTGTTGCCTTCGGAGTATTCCTTTCATCCGGAAATATTCCGCAGGTACCGGGAATTCCGGAGTGGATTTTGAAACTGCAGGGGATCTTTACAAGTTCTACAGTGATGATTATTTTCCTCTGCATCCTGCTGATGTACAACCTGATTTCCAATTATACAAAGGTGAGAAACCGGGAATACCGGACTTTCCTGATCCTCGGTATCCGTACCCGGACGATCTACCTTCTGTTTGCAGTAGAATTTGGCATCAGTATGGTATTATCCGCCATTCTCGGCATACTTGCCGGAGGGGGTCTCTACTCTGTACTCAGAGAAGCGCTTCAGGGAAGAATCGTGCTTCCATCGTTCTTTTCCTCCTATGTCATCGGCTGGGGCGGGATCGCGTTTCTCCTGACACTGATTTTTTCTACTATGCTGAATCAGGAAAATATCCTGCGGATGGGCAATTCCACTGTGCTCTACGAGGAGAAAGAGGCGGAGACCGTGCCGTCTGCCGTATGG
The DNA here is from genome assembly GCF_002160935.1 of Drancourtella sp. An12. Lineage (NCBI taxonomy): Bacteria > Bacillati > Bacillota > Clostridia > Eubacteriales > Oscillospiraceae > Drancourtella > Drancourtella sp. An12. The sequence continues at coordinate 30,051 of NZ_NFLO01000020.1, forward strand.
AGAAAGGTGATTATGGGGCTGGTGCTGCTTGATGTGGCAGCGACATGGTATACATCGGAAGCCTGGAGCGAGAATAAGGGAAGCTATCTGTTTGTTGTCCTTGGCGTGTTCCTCATTCTGACCGGAGTGATGGTAAGAAGCGTCAAAAAAGCCCGGCTGAATCCGAAAAAATATATCAAGGATGTGCTTTGGAACAAGGAATGGAGATACCGGTTTAAAAAGAACCGGTGGAGTATTTACGTCATGACGGTTGTACATATCTGCGTCCTTTCCTTTGCCGGAATTCCGCTGATCAGCGGAATGATTACGCCATCGGCGGAGGCGCAGCTGCCATATGATATTGTCAGCATGGCCTATGATCAGGATATGGACCGGGTGGAAGCGGTCATGGAAGAGTATGACGTGAAAACGCAGGTTTATCCGATGGTGCGGGTTAACTCGGTAAGAGGAAACAGCAGTCTGGAAGACGAGCGGATGGTAAGCATGGAGCAGGGACAGTATATCGGGATTTCCGAAGATACCTACCGGGCTTTGAAAGAGGCACTTGGGAAAACACCGGAGAATCTGGATTTAAAAGATGGAGAGATTCACACGGTTTACCAGCAGAATGTATCCATGCCGGCCAGAAATCTGGATTACAGCGGTTCCAGAACGGGAAATTATCTCCGGTTCGGACAGCCGCTTCTCTACTACAGCGTAGACCGCAGGCATGAGATTTATACCGGTCATGAGGAAGTCGGCAGAGAGCGGGACATTCTGACGGGAGTGCTGGGAGAAGGAGAACAGGAACAGCTTGTTGTCTTTTCCGATGAAGAATTTGAGCGGGGATACGAATCCGTACGGAAGAAAAATGAAGAAAACATGCCGGTTCTTCTGGAGCAGGGAGAGGCAGCATGGGAAGAATACATGGTTCAGAATGAGGACAACCTGACGGACGGGCCGACCAATCTGATTCTGTGGGAAGTACCGAAGGATCAGTACGAGGATGTGGTTTCGGCGCTTTCTTTCCTGGAGGAAGAGCATCCGATCGACCGGTTATTTGATGAGCGGGTCGGCAATCTTTATCCGAAGGATGAGATGATTGGAAAGGTGAAAGAGAGTAATGTCCGGGATCTGACGACACAGGCTGTGGCAGCGGCGCTTGTCTTTGTATTCGGACTCTTCCAGATTTATTCCAAGACGCAGAGCGAGGCGGGAACGATGCAGGAGCAGGATCTGTTCCTGATCCGGCTTGGAATGAAGGGAAAAGAGCGTCGGAAACTGATGCACCGTCAGATTCACCGGCCATTTTGGATTTCCGCGGCCGCCGGAATTCTGATCGAGACAGTATTTGCGCTGCTGACATTTGAGGTACGGTCCTACCAGACGGGGGATATGCTGCGGTATTCGGCAGCGGCAGCGGTCTTTACCATCCTCTACTACCTGATCTGGGAGATCTGGCTGACCGTGATGGAACGGAAAATATGGAAAGAAGCCGGGAACGGGAAATAAAAGGGAATCCGCGGATTCCGGCTGAAATATGGGCACAGGCTCAGGGGGAATCCCGGGCCTGTGCCTTTTTTGTCTCAAAAATACCGGTTGCTGTCTTTTATGCCGGATTTTCTTTCTTTCGTGCTGTGGTACTTGAAGATAAAAATTCAGAGAATTATAATGAACGCACAAGGGGAAAAGGAGGGGCTTATGATTCGGATTGCAGTCTGTGACGATCAGGAAATTGTGTGTGAAAATGTCAGGAAAATGATCCTGCATGAAGAGGAGGACCGATACGAAGTAGATCTCTTTCGAAGCGGAAAGGAATTACTGGAGGCAGGCCGTAAATATGATATTCTGTTTCTGGATATTGATATGCCGGGGATGGACGGAATCATGACGGCGAAGGAGATCAGAAAGACAGATAAGCAGGTTGAAATTATTTATATTACCAATTATGGCGGATATGCAGGATATGCTTTCGGAGTTCATGCCTTCGGCTACCTGCTCAAACCGGTCAAAGAAAAGGAAATTAAACGGCAGCTTAAGGAAGCGCTGGAATACATGCAGAAGGAAAATCAGAAGCCGGTTGTGGATCTTCTGACGAAGGAGGGAAGAATCCGGATTCCGGCGGAGGAAATCTATTACTTTGAATATACATTCCGGATGCTTGAGGTGCATACAAAGGAAGGCGTCTATTACCAGCAGGCAAAGATCAGTGAATGCCTGGAAAAAATGCGGCCGTATGGCTTTGCAATGCCGCACAAAAGCTTTGTAGTCAATCTGGATCAGGTCAGGGGAATTAAAGGATACGAGATTACCATGATGGATGGAAGCGTTCTTCCGCTTTCGCAGAAAAAGGGAAAGGCATTCCGGGAGGAACTGAATCTGTTTCTGGCCGGACGGCTGTGAGGAAATGGTTATGAATACAGGATTTACAGAAACAGAAAGAATCATTATTGTGCTGGCAGAGCTTCTCTACTGCCTGGCATACACCTATGCGGCATGGTATTTCATGAAGCGGAACCACAGGGCGGAAGAGATCCCGCACATCATCCGTATTCCGACGGTTTTGATTTTATTCTTAAGTTCGGTTTTAACACTCAGGCAGGAAAACGCGCTGCTTTATGCGGGGTGCGGTATGCTGATTCTCTTCGTCCTGTCATCGCTGTTTTACCTTCGGACCAAGGCGGGAATTGTGGAGACCATCCTGTTTGCCATGGCGGTATTTGGAAGTTATCTGGTATTTACGATGCTGCTTGATTTTTTCGGATACGGATTCGGCTCATCCATGACGCGGATGGTCGGGAACTGGTATTTCCTGATGCGGTCGGTGGTTTATCTGCTTCTGGCGGTGGAATACATTCTGGTCTCCCGGTATTTTGTCAAAGTATTCCGTGAAAAGGATCAGGTATTTCTTTCCAACGGGCAGACAGCAGTATTTCTGCTCATTCCGTTCTTGATGCTGGCGCTGATTCTAGCTCTGTATCTGAACGGAGACACGCTGCTGATGATCTATGGATACGGAAGTCTGGCAGCGGCGGTGCTCGGGATTGTACTGCTTCATCTTCTGGTTATCTATCTCTTCGGATATATGATCGGCCAGCAAAAGAAAAATTTACAGTATCAGCTCTACGAACAGCAAAAGGAGATGATGATGCATCAGTACCGGGAACTGGAAGAGAAGTATCAGGCATCCAGAAAGGTAATTCACGATGTGAAAAATCATATCCAGATGATCGGGGAACTGTATCACCTGGGTGATCTGGAGGCGGCGGACCGGTATTGCAGTGATATCGGAGGAATGTTAAGGAGTCTGGAACGGGTCACCTATACGGAACACCGGATGCTGAATATGATCCTCAATGAAAAGCTGAATCTTCAGGAAATGAAAGGGGCAAGGCTTCGTATTGAGATCGGGCAGGCGGATCTTTCGTTCATGAAAGATATCGATGTAACGACGATTTTTTCCAATCTGCTGGACAATGCAAGGGAAGCAGTTGCCGAGTGCGGCGAAGAGCGTTATCTTTCGCTCAAGATGGATGAAGCAAAAGATTTTCTTGTGATCTGCCTTCGAAATTCCTGTCCGGAAAAGCGGAAAAAGAGAAAGGGACACGAAGGGCTCGGACTTGTCAATGTCCGGTATGTTGTGGAATCATATGGAGGAACGATGCAGGTTTCGAGATTGAAAGACGGATACCAGACGAGTATCACCATACCAATAGAAAGAAGGGAAGAAAAATGAAAAAGGGAAAAAGAATAATTTGTATTATGGTGGCGGCAATCATGTTGATGCTTCCTGCGGCCGGATGTGCATCAAGGCTTTCGGCAAACTTCGATGAAAGGGAGGTACAGGAAAAAGCGGAAGAAATCGCAGAGCTTTCCTGTACGGGAAAGATCGGCGAAGCTTACGGAATGCTCAGCGAGATGATGAAAGCACAGATTACGGAGGATCAGATCCGGGCCGGAATCGAGGGAACCATCGAACCGCTGGGGGATTTCGAAAAGATCAGCGGAACCAATATCAGCGGACAGAAGGACAAGGACACGGGAACAGAATACGCGCTGGCCATTGTAATGGCTCAGTTTTCGGACGGCAGGGCACAGTTTACCATTTCCTTTGATACAGAAATGAACTGTATCGGATTTTACATCAAATAAGACGGGAGGGACTAGGTATGAAGATGTTTGAACACTACAGAAAGACTGAGATTTTTTCTATGCTTCTGATGTGGATTGTTACGATCGGCGTGGGAATCTATATTGCAGTGATGTATCAGAAGATTCCGGATGTGATCCCGACGCATTTTGGACTATGGGGACAGCCGGACAGCTGGGGAAGCAAAACAAGCCTTCTCTTTCTCTACGGAGTGAGCGTGGTGATGGCCGTGATCGAACAGTGGGCTCTCCATGCGGCGGTGAAAAATTCCGTAAAGACCGGGGCCGGCAGTATGATGAACAGAGATACCCTCGCGGTGACCGGACCCTTTCTCGCATTGATCTTTGGATGGTGCAGCGTGGGGACGATCTGGCTTGGAAGACTCGGAAAATACTTTTTCTTTGTTGTCCTCGGATTTGTTGCAGCTTTGTTTGTTTTCATATTTATCAGACAGAGACAGGAGCAGAGACGGGCGCAGGAGAGCGGCAGGATCAGAGTACAGAGAGAAGAGGAAGTATACAGAACCGAAAAACGGGACGATACTCTTGGAATTCCGGATATGAAGTTTCAGGGAAAAGTGGATCTGTGGGCATGGGCGCTTCTGATTTTTGTCAATGTACTGGTTCTCTGGTCAGTCATTCCGGCTGCAGGAGGAGAAAAAGAGGAAATCGCATCTGTGATCACAGCCCTGATTGTACTCGTTCTGGTGGATCTTCTGATGGTACCGATATATTTCAGAAATTATATTTACCTTGGAGAGCAGGAGCTGCTGATCGTATTCGGTTTCATAAAAAAACGCATCCGATACCGGAATATTGAACTTCTGGAGGAAACACACAATCCGCTATCTTCCCTCGCCATGTCACTGGATCGGATCTATATTCACACGAACTCCGGGGATGATGTGCTTGTGGCTGTGAAGGAAAAGAAAGAATTTATCGAGGAAGTGTACCGAAGAGCAGGAATCTGGGAGTAAAAATAAGAGTGAGTTAAATTGAGGAAAATGAAAATGGAAGTCATTGCAAATGGCAATACAGCCGAAATATATGAGTATGGAAATCAACGAATATGCAAATTATTTTATAATGGATATCCACAACAATATGTTGATCATGAGTTTAACAATGCAAAAGAAATTTGGAGTCTTGGAATTAAAAGTCCGGAACCACATGAAATTGTAAGCATAAATGGCAGGCCGGGTATAATTTATGATAAAATTATTGGAGAAGAGCTTTCTGATAAAATTCGGAATAGTGACCAGGAAACGTGGCTGAACAGATTTGTCAAATTTCAAAAAGATCTTTTTGGATTTCATGATGACAATTTGATGGATTATAAGGACTTCTTGAAATTGTTTGCATCCGGGGCTGAAGAACTGTTGCTGAAAATAGATGGATTAGATAATGGGAATTCGGTGATCCATGGGGATTTTCATCCTTCGAATTTGATGGTAGACAGGACGGGAACATTAATTCTGATTGATATGATGAATGTCTGTAAAGGATCTTCTGCATATGACGTTGCACGAACCTATTTTTTGCTCCGAAAAGATAAAGATCTGCAAAAAAAGTATCTTGAAAAATCCGGATATAAGATGGCAGAGATAAAATCGTATCTGGAAGTGATTTTATTGGTCAGAGAAAAGGAATTAGAAGCAGGAAATCAAAGGCATACGACTCAACAGGCTGATGATTTGGAATAACATAATATATTAGAAAATCACGGGGACGGACAATCGGTTTCCGTGATTTTTATGTCATAGTATTGTATAGACCTGTTCGAATACGAACACTGTTTTCCTGACGCGGTATATTGTAGCTGTCAGAAAGATGATGCTTCCGGCATTTTGAACAATAAATATGAAAGCGCTTTCACAAAAAGAAAAAATTAGAAGCAAAATAATTTACAAATTTTTAATAATTAAATTAGATAAAATGACAAAATGACGAAGAAATGGAGAAAAATGTTGACTTTATTTAGTCAAACGATATAATCGGAAATATGAAAGCGCTTTTAGAAAAAGGGAACGGATTTATGAAACAAGAAAACGAAAGGGTGACAGGAGGTCTACTATGGAGTATTTAATTGGAATTTTGTTATTGATTTCCTTCTTTGGGCTGGTCGTGTACGCGGTACGCGGAGGAAATCTGATGCTTGGTATTTTCGTAATGGGAGTGATCTGGACAGTACTTCCGATGATCGGAAATACATTTGTAACCAACCCGGATTTTATCGCGGCAAATAAGGATGCCATCAGTATCAGCTGGATTGATGCTTTGACAAGCACCTTCCAGAGCGGCCCGGAAGGATGGGGCGCGACACTTGTTAACGTAATCTTTGGTGCATGGTTTGGACGTGTTCTGATGAACACCGGGATCGCATCCACTCTGATCCGTACAACGACGGAGCTCGGAGGAGACAAGCCGGCGCTGACCTGTATCTTACTTTGCGTTGTAACAACAGCATGTTTCTCATCCATCTTCGGTGCAGGTGCAGTCGTGGCGATCGGTGTCATCGTACTTCCGATCTTTATGTCTCTTGGAATTCCGAGGGTGCTTGCGACCTGTGCATTCATGATGAGCGTTGGAGCCGGAATGTTTGTCAATCCGGTACTGTACGGACAGTATTCTGCGTTTTTCCTGCATGAAAACGGAAAGACACTTTATCCGTATGACCAGCATACATCCTGGGGAATCTACGCACTTGCCATTCAGGTTGTGTTTATCATTATCATGGTTTTAGTACTTTCCAGACAGAAAAAGGTACATACATGGGCGGCAACAGTTCCGGCAAAGAAAAACAGAAGAGGCGACAATGCTCCTGGAATCTCTCTGATCTCCCCGATCATTCCGGTAGTACTGTTGATTGTATTTGATGTTCCGATTATTCTTGGATTTATTCTTGGAAGTCTGTATGCGCTGGTAACATGTAAGAAAATCAAGAGCTGGGGTCAAACCTGCCGGATGATTAACAAGGACTTCTTCGACGGCGTGGTAGATACAGCACCGCTGGTAGGATTTCTGCTTGTGCTTCCGATTTTCAACAAGGCTGCAGAACTTTGCGTGCCATATTTCAATGCACTGCTCGGAGGAGTAATTCCGAACAACACGCTGGTAATCAGTATTGCATTTGCGGTTCTTGCCCCGCTTGGAATGTTCCGTGGTCCGTTTACACTGTTCGGATGCGGTGCGGCGACACTTGGTATCCTCAAAGGAATCGGATTCTCCACAGCATACCTTGCACCGCTGATTATCATCCCGAGTACCGTCATGAACGTGTCATGCTGTATTACACAGTCCTGGATTGTATGGGGTGTTAATTACACGAAGGTTTCAACGAAGGATTTCCTGAAGCTCAGTGCAGTATCCGGATGGATCATCTGTATCATTCTTCAGGCGATGGTTTACTTTATGTTCGGTTAGGATCATGGATGGAGGAATCAAAAGAATGGAAAGAAGAAAAGTCAGAATGGGAATCGACGTCGGCGGTACACATACAAAAGCAGTGGCCATCGACAATGCGACACAGGAAATCATCGGAAAGTCCTCTGTCAAGACGACACACGATGACGAGAAAGGTGTGGCAGCCGGAGTTGTTCAGGCGTTTGAAAACTGCCTGAAAGAAAATAATATTGATCCGAAAGATGTTGTGTTTGTCGCTCACAGTACGACACAGGCGACCAACGCACTCATCGAAGGAGACGTGGCGAAAGTCGGAATCGTTGCTTCCGCAAGAGGCGGGCTGGAGGGATTCCTGGCAAAAGCGCAGACAAAACTGAAAGACATTGATCTTGGATCCGGCAGAAGGATCGAGATCACAAGCCGTTTCATTAAAGAGGGGGATCTGAATCACGATTCCATCAAAAGAGCGGCGGAAGAAATGAAAAAGGAAGGTGCGGAAGTTATCGTTGCTTCGGAAGCTTTCGGCGTAGATGATATGAGCAGCGAGCAGGCAATCTATGATGTGACGAAAAACGAGATGGGAATGGAGACCAGTATGGCGTCTGACATTACCAAGCTGTACGGCCTGACAAGAAGGACGAGGACGGCCGCAATCAATGCAAGTATCCTTCCGAAGATGCTGAACACGGCAAACTCTACAGAGGAAAGCGTCCGCGCGGCAGGCGTGGAAGTACCTCTGATGATCATGAGAGGCGACGGCGGTGTCATGGAGATCAACGAGATGAAGAAGCGTCCGGTGCTGACGATGCTCTCCGGACCGGCGGCATCCGTTATGGGATCCCTGATGTACCTGCGCGCATCCAATGGTGTTTACTTTGAGGTCGGAGGTACAACAACCAATATCGGTGTCATCAAAGACGGACGTCCGGCGATCGACTATTCCATCGTCGGAGGACATAGAACCTACATCACATCCCTCGACGTGCGGGTGCTTGGTGTGGCAGGAGGAAGTATGATCCGTCTGTCCAAGAGCGGAGTCACAGATGTAGGACCGCGCTCGGCCCATATCGCGGGACTGGACTATGCGGTATTTACACCGGAAGAAGAAATCGTAGACCCGCAGCTGGAGCTCTTCTCCCCGAAGAAGGGTGATCCGGCAGACTATGTGGCAATCAAATTAAAGAGCGGCAAGCGCATCACCATCACCAACTCCTGCGCGGCCAATGTCCTGGGACTGGTAAAACCGGAGCATTTCTCCTATGGAAATGCCAACGCGGCAAGAAAGGCGATGCAGCCGATCGCGGACTATCTGGGTGTGACAGTGGAGGATGTGGCAACACAGATACTGACCCGTGCGTATGAAAAGATTTCGCCGGTTATTCTGGAACTTGCAGAAAAATATAAACTGGAAAAAGATCAGATTTCTCTTGTTGGAGTTGGTGGCGGAGCCACTTCTCTGATCGGCTTCTGCGCAGACAAAATGAAGATCAACTACAGCGTACCGGAAAACGCGGAAGTCATTTCTTCCATCGGTGTTGCACTTGCCATGGTGCGTGACGTGGTAGAACGTGTTGTTCCGAATCCGACAGCGGAAGATATCCGCAGCATCAAACAGGAAGCGGTGGACAAAGCGGTAGAAAGCGGTGCATCTCCGGATACAGTGGAAGTACATATCGAGATCGACCAGCAGACATCCAAGCTGACGGCGATTGCTCTTGGATCTACAGAAGTCAAGACGGCGGACCTGATGAAGGAATGTACCTACGAAGAGGCAAGACAGCTTGCGGCGGAAAACATGCGAAAGAAGGAAAACGAAATCGAACTTGTCTGCCAGATTCCAAATTTCTGGGTATTCCAGGCAGCAGAAAAAGACAAACGGCCAGTGCGTATTCTGGACAAGAAAGGATTTATCAAAGTACAGAGAACCGATGGTGTGGCTGTTCAGACAAAGGCCGCAAGCTACAGGAGCGCAGTATCGAAGATGTGGGAAGAGCTGGCGGTTTACAAGGCAGACTCCATTCTCCGTCCGGACTACTATATCTGCGCAGGCGCAAGAGTCATGGACTTTGGCGGAAGTACCGAACTGGAACAAATCCTGATGCTGATCGATGTGGAAATGCAGGCACTGGATCCGAATATGGACATCATCGTTGTAGGAGCAAAGAGTTCGTTATAAGTATTCAGAAAGAAGGACAACATGCAGCAGACAATACGGGAAATGACAAAACATCTGATGGAGCTTGGAGACGAGGCGTGGGGGCGCTATGCATTCCGGCATGAGCCCCTTGAGAGAAAACTTTCAGAAGCACAAAAGGAGACCTACACGCACCTTGCGATGGAATGCGGACGAGAAGAGGCTGATCTGTTAAAGGCCGGGTTTCCGGAGTGTACGGTGGAAGAGATTGTAAGGGCAAAAGGAATCCAGATAAAAACTCCGGATATTCCAAACGGCGGCGGGCATGTGATTTTTGCCCAGTACGAGGAGTCCGGCCGGATTACGATTTTCATGGACTGCATCAAAAAGGCTGAAGAACTTATTGCCGGAGAACAGATGGAAGACCTGTTCAAAGGAGCAGATCTTTTCTCTGTGCTGCTGGCTCACGAACTGTTCCATGCTGTGGAGCAGGAGAAACGGAAAACAATATTTACCCAGACAGAAAAGATTGAACTCTGGAAAAGACCGTTTTCCAACAAGTCCAGGCTTATCGCTTTGAGTGAAATGGCAGCCATGGCCTTTGCAGGCAGAATGGAACGCCTCTCTTTTTCTCCGTATGTGCTGGATGTGGTTTTGATGTACTGTTACAACCAGGAAGCGGCACGGGCTCTCTATGAGGAGATCATGGAAGCCGTTTCGGGAGAGGAGGAAAACGATGCTGACAACAAGCGTGAAAATTGGAAATAAATACAATTATACAGAAGAAAAGATAGAACGGGCGCTGGACTTTCTGAGGACCACGGATTTTTCAGGCATGGAGCCGGGAAAGGTGGTTATCGACGGAGATAAAATCTTTGCCGAGATTCAGGAATATACGACAAAAGACCCGAAAGACTGCCGGTTTGAGACCCACCGGAAATATTATGATATCCAGTATGTGGCGGAAGGAGAAGAGTTTTTCGGTTATATCCCGCTCTCAGAGCTGGAAGAGGATACCGGATACGATCCGGAGCGGGATCTGGAGTTTTATAAAGAGCCGGAAAATCCGGGGTGGATTCACCTCAGAAAAGGGGATTTTGCCATTGTCTCTCCGGAGGACGGGCACAAGCCAAGATGCATTGGAGATGCCCCGTGCAAAGTGAAAAAGATTGTGGTAAAAGTGCTTGTAGAAGCTTAAAATCATTGCTGTCGATTGACAATGAAAGAGAAGAAAACGTATACTAAAACTTAGAAAAATGTCAGGAGATAGCACAACATGAATATATATGATATTGCAAAAGAAGCCGGTGTTTCCATCTCGACAGTATCCAGAGTTCTTAACGATAAAGGATATGTCAGTGAGAAGACAAAGGCCAGAATCCAGGAAGTGTTAAAGAAAAATAAATACCAGCCAAGCGCTATAGCAAGAGGGCTTGTCAGCGGGACGATGAAAAATGTGGCGATCGTGACAGTTGATGTCCGGCACCCGCATTATGCCATGACGACATTTATCATGGAGCAGAAGCTGACGGGGCTTGGCTACATGGTTCTGGTCTGCAATACCGGTTCCAGAAAAGAAGAATGTATGAAATATATCCGGATGCTTTCGAGAAATCAGGTTGAAGGCGTGATTTTGGTAGGTTCAGAGTTTAATGATCTCTGTGATCCGAAGGAATTGGGAGAGCTTCTTCCGGAGACACCGATTGTGATGGCAAACGGAGAACTGAAACTTCCGAATGTCCAGTCGGTTCTCGTGGATGAGGGATACGGCGTACAGCTGGCGGTCCAGCATCTTTATGACAAAGGGCATCGAAATATTGCATTTGTAATGGATGTCAAAAAGGATGCGGGGATAAGAAAGCGCGACGGATTTTTGAGAAAAATGAAACAGCTTGGGTACGATGATGCCGCAGAACGGATCCTGTATACAAAATACGGAGCCGGAGGCGGCGAGGAGGCGGCAAAGAAGATTGTGGGCGGCAGCAGAAGATTTGACGCGGTGATTTTTACCGAGGACCTGACTGCGGTATATGCCATGAATGCACTCCAGAATATGGGGTACCGGATTCCGGAGGATGTAGCTGTGGTCGGATGCAACAATTCCGAATATTCCAGGATCAGCAATCCGCCCCTTACAACGATCAACAATAAAGGAGAACTTTTGAGCGAACTCTCCGTGCAGCTTCTGGAAAACCTGATGACAGGAAAGTCGGAGAAAGCGTCCCTGATCATCCGGCCGGAACTTGCGGTCCGTCAGACGACCTAGGCATAGAAAGGAAGATGTCAATGTCAGAAGTGATATTATTTGGAGAGCCGATGGCGATGTTTGTCGCGAAGACACCGGGAAGACTCCATGAAGTAGAAGAGTTTACAAGACTTCTTGCGGGAGCGGAAGTCAATGTGGCGATCGGTCTGAAAAGGCTCGGCCACAGTGTTTCCTATGTGACCAAGCTTGGAACGGATCCGTTTGGAACCTACATCGAGGAGAAACTGAAAAAAGAAGGGATTGATACCCAGATTACAAAGGATGACCAGCATTTTACCGGCTACCAGCTGAAGAATAAGGTGTTCGAAGGAGATCCGGAGGTCTTCTATTATAGAAAGAACAGCGCGGCTTCCTGCTTAAGTGAGGAGGACGTGGAAAAGGTGGATTTTGAAGGTGCCAGGGTACTGCATCTGACAGGAATTCCTCCTGCTCTTTCCCAGAGCTGCAGAAATGCGACTTACCGGATGATTGAGAGGGCAAGAGAAAACGGAATGCTTGTGACATTTGACCCGAACCTGCGGCCGACATTGTGGGAAAGCAAAAGTGTGATGATCCGCACGATCAACGATCTCGCTGCAAGAGCGGATATCGTTCTTCCTGGAACAGGAGAAGGGAAAATCCTTATGGGAAGTGAAGCGCCGGAAGAGATCGCCGCATATTACCGCGGACTTGGCGCAAAAGCGGTCGTCGTAAAGACCGGGGCCGACGGGGCATATGTGGATGCAGAGGGACAGAAAGAAACATTCTGCGGATTCAAAGTAGAGCAGGTTGTCGATACGGTAGGAGCCGGAGATGGATTTGCTGTCGGTATCATCAGCGGTTATCTGGAAGGGCTTTCCATTGAAAAGATGATCGAGCGGGCCAATGCCATCGGAGCCATTCAGGTATCGGTGGAGAGTGATAATGAAGGCCTGCCGACGCAGGAAGAACTGCAGGCATATATCGAAAAACATCAGAATCAGAGGTGAGAAGATGAAACTTCAGGTGGCAATTGACAGGACAGATCTTGAGACGGCAGAGGCTATGATAGAAGAGATTAAAGAGTCTGCCGATATTATTGAAATCGGAACATCCCTGATCAAAGACTACGGTCTGGACAGAAGCGTTGCGTATTTTCGGAAGCGGTTTCCGGAACAGTGTTTTCTGGCAGACATCAAGACCTGCGATGAGGGCGCTTACGAGTTCAGGAAAACATATGAGGCCGGAGGAGATATTCCGACAGTCATGGGATTTTCTTCCGTGACAACGATCCGGGCATGTGCCGATGTGGCCAGGGAGTTTGGAAAGGAATATATGATTGACCTGCTGGAAGTGCCGGCAGAACGGATCCGGGTACTTGGCGAAGCATTTCCGGAGGCTGTTTTCTGTATTCACCTTCCGTCCGACAGACAGGGGGAAGGGCTCGCGGAACTGGTCAGAAGCAGCGTCAGAGAGCTCTCGGGAGTCCGAAAGATAGCGGCAGCCGGAGGCGTAACACTTGATACGGTACCTTTGTTAAAAGAGTGCGGAATTGAAATCGGGATCGTGGGAAGCGCGATTACGAAATCAGGAAACAAACGAGAGACGGCTGCGCGGTTTGCCGGGGCCGTCCGGATGTAAGATATGGATAGAGAACGGAGGCAGGACAATGGATGTATTACGGACAATCATGGACGAGATTGAACATGTAGTCGCAAATGTAAAGAAAGACGAGATTGATCAGGTGATCGGTCTGATCCAAAAGGACCGGAGGATCTTCGTGGCGGGAGAAGGACGTTCCGGATTCAGCGCGAAAGGATTTGCGATGAGGCTGATGCATCTTGGATACACCGTATATGTGGTGGGAGAGACTATCACACCGGCCATAAAGGAGGGGGATATTCTGATAGGAGTATCCGGATCCGGAAAGAGCATCAGCGTTGTGGACGCTGCCAGAAAAGCGAAAGAGAAAAATGCATCGGTAATTGCTGTGACAAGCAAAAGAGAGTCGCCGCTTGCGGGATTTGCGGATCAGATCCTTGTGATTCCGGGGACCGTAAAAGGAGATACCGGGGAGAAGCGTGGTTCCATTCAGCTTTTGAGTTCCCTTTTTGACCAGAGCCTTCACATTGTTCTGGATGCGGTCTGCCTGCTCTTAAGTTACAGAGACAACACGGCAAACGAAAGTGCAACCGGGGCACACTGGTAGGCGGAGGAAGCGTAGAAGGGGGAAACACGAAATGAAAACAATAGATGAAAGGTTTGAAGAAATCCGGATTGTTCCTGTAGTCAAGCTTGAGAAAGCGGAGGATGCCAAAGATCTTGCCGGAGCTCTTGTAAGAGGCGGCATCCCGTGTGCGGAGGTGACCTTTCGGACAGATGCGGCCGCGGAAGCGATCCGCCGGATGAGCGAGTCATATCCGGACATGCTGGTAGGCGCAGGCACCGTCCTGAAGACAGAACAGGTGGATGCAGCCATCGAGGCCGGGGCAAAGTTTATCGTAAGTCCGGGGCTCAATCCCAAGATTGTACGCTACTGTCAGGAAAAAGGAATTCCGGTTTATCCGGGTGTGGCAACGGCAAGCGAGATTGAACAGGCGCTGGAGCTTGGTTTGTCTGTCGTAAAATTTTTCCCGGCAGAAGTAAACGGAGGCGTCAAAGCAATCAAAGCACTGTCGGCACCTTATTTCCAGCTCCGGTTTATGCCGACAGGCGGTATCAGCCAGGAGAATATTGGAAGATATCTCTCCTGCCCGCAGGTCATTGCGTGCGGAGGCAGCTGGATGGTAAAAGAAAGTCTGATTGCAGAGAAAAAGTATGATGAAATTGAAGCACTCTGCAAAGAAGCGGTGGAGCAGATCAGATAAAAGAATATGAGACAAGAGGAAAGCGGATCCTATAGCGGGTCCGCTTTTTGCTGCTATAAAAGATTTAATGAACTGAAATCAATCTGAAGATCACCGTAGATTCCTGCTTTTACAGAATCGGCGAAAGTGAATTCCGCGGTATCTTCGGATTGGAAATTATAAACGGTAACTCTGTTTTTATCAGGATCGACAATCCAGTATTCAAGAACTCCAGCTGTTCGATACTTGAAGAGTTTAGTGAAATAGTCTGTCCGTCTGCTTCCGGGAGAGACAATTTCAATGATCCAGTCCGGAGCGCCGGTACATCCTTTATCATTCAGCTTTTTGGAGTCGCATATTACACTGATATCCGGTTCGACGTAGTTTTTATCATCTGCGTTTAAAAATACGGCAAATGGAGCAATATCGACTTCGCAGGATCCGCCTTTCTGTTCGACATAATCAGCAATTTTGCGGTAAAGGAAACCAAGTATTAACTGGTGTCTCCTGCCCGGCGGTGCCATCATGTACATCTGACCATCGATCAGTTCTGCACGCTGCCCGTCAGGCAGAGCGTAGATATCATCGATCGTGTACTCGTTATTCTTCTGTGTTAATGCCATGGTAACACATCCTTTCTTCTCCTATGAATTTAGTATACCATAAAATTAAGAGTAGGTATACAAAACAAAGGTAGGATAACGCGGGGAAATCATTTCCGTTTTATCTACAGATTTTCCCGGCACCAGTTTTCCGCAAATGCCCGGAACTGTAAAACTGCTTTGGACGGCGTAATGCCGGACGGAAGAGCGATCCCGAGGGTACGGGTGTAGTGCTCGGTAAACGGGCGGATGCAGACTTCAAACGGGGCGTTGTGGAGAAGCAGTTTTGGCAGAATGGTAATGCCAAAGCCCTGTTCTACCATTTTCAATGTTGTAAAATCTTCATTCAGCTGATAGCGGATGTTTGGAGAAATCTGGTTCAGCTCGAAGATTTTGCCGGTTTCGTAGTCCAGACCGTCTGCGGACAGAATGAAGTCCTGGTTGTTGACGTCTGCCAGGGAGACGGACAGGTGACTTGCAAGAGGATGCGAAAGGGGTGTGACGAGCATCAGTTCATCACTTCCAAGTGGTACAAACGGCAGTCCCGGAACGGAGAATTCGGACACGAAAATGCAGTCCAGCTCATTGCCCATCAGTTTTTCCTTCAGTTCGCCAAATCCTCCGATGGTAAGCTGGAAAAGAATGTTCGGATATTCTTCAGAAAAATCTTTGATAATGCCCGGAAGCCAGTGATAGGAAATGCTCTGGATCGTGCCGATGCGGATCAGGCCGCTGTCCAGAGTGGAAAGAGAAGCGGCGGTCCGTGCAATCTGGTTTTCGGCCTCGCAAATGGTCCGAAGAGACTCTTTGATCCAGGCCATGTCGGATTTCAGTTCCATACCGTTTTTGGAACGGATGAAAAGCTCAAGCCCCAGCTCTTTTTCAAAATTTTTGATCGTCTGGCTGACCGCCGACTGGGTATAGTTCAGCAAAGCGGCGGTTTTGGAGATGCTGCGTGTTTCGCAGACGCTTAAAATGGTCTGATACTTGTTCATGATTCACCTTCCATTCGATTTCTTAATGGTTCATATTAGAAAAAATGAATTAAAATGATTTTCTATAATGCAAATGCGGATATAAGCAAAACCGAATAGTATATTTAAAAAATATTAATTCAGAAATTGCAGTTTCTATTTTATTATTATCATCAAAGGCAATTTATTTGTCAAGAGATTGAAGAGAAAGCAAAGCGCAGACAGGAGGAAATTATGGGAACAGAATACTGGAATGGCGCCGAGGCGGCGCACAGAAGAGTTATGATGAAAGCGGCAGGGTATTCCGACGAGGACATCCGTAAGAAACCGCATATCGGAGTTCCGAATTCATATATGTCAGGATCTCCGGGATCTGCCCACTTAAGACAGATCGCTGAAGCGGTAAAAGAAGGAATCTGGGCAGCAGGAGGAGTGCCGGTGGAATTCGGAATCCCGGCAACCTGCGGAAACATCGCAAACGGAGCAGAAGAACTGAAATACGAACAGGTTGGACGGGACATCGTGGCAATGTCCGTGGAATTTGTTACACGCGTACACAATTTCGACGGTCTTGTTATGGTCGCATCCTGTGATAATATCATTGCCGGATGTTATCTTGCGGCAATGCGTCTGGACATTCCGTCCATGATCGTGACGGGCGGTTCCATGCAGCCGGGACAGTACTGCGGGAAAACCGTGGTGGAAGCGGATCTGGATTCCGCAAGATTTTCAGGCGCTACAGAAGAAGAGCTGATGGACATGGAAGACAATGTCTGTCCGTCCTTTGGTGCATGTCCGTCCATGGGAACAGCAAATACCATGCAGATGCTTGGAGAGGTGCTGAATCTGGTGCTTCCGGGTACGTCTACGATCCCTGCATCCGACAACGCAAAGCTCCGCAGAGCAAGAGAAGCCGGAAAATACGCGGTTAAGATGGCAAAAGAAGGAAGAAAACCTTCAGATCTGATCACGAAAGAAGTGCTCCTCAATGCGATTATGTTTGATATGGCCGTGGCTGGATCCACCAATGCGGTTCTTCACATTCTTTCCTACGCATATGAACTGGGAATCAAACTGACTCTGGAAGATTTTGAAAAATACGCAGATGAAATTTACTGCATCAATGCAGTAGTACCGAGCGGCCCGTATACGGTCGTAGATTTCCACTATGCAGGCGGTGTTATGAACGTGATGAAGATGCTGGAGAGCAAATTGTTTACCGATGCTCCGAGTATGTACGGCTGCACATGGAAAGAGCTCCTTTCCAAGGTAACGCCAAAAGAAAATGAAGTTATTCATTCTCTGGAACGTCCGTTATTCCATGAGCCGGGACTGAAGATCTTAAGAGGAAACCTTTCACCGAACGGTGCGATTGTCCGTCCGACAGCCGTATACGAAGAAGTGAAATATCTGAAAGGGAAAGCAAAAGTATTCGAAGGCGACCGTCCGGCGTTTGAGGCAATCCAGGCAGGAGAAATCGTACCGGGTGACATCATTGTCATTCGTTATGAAGGATGTAAAGGGGCTCCTGGCATGAAGGAACTGATGCTGAGCATCGATGCCCTGATCGGACTGGGACTGCACAAGAGTGTGGGGCTGATCACGGACGCCAGATTCTCAGGATTTAACTATGGTGCAATTATCGGGCATGTATCACCGGAAGCATACGATGGAGGAACGATCGCACTTGTGGAAAATGGGGATGAAATCGTGATCGATATTCCAAATGGAGAGGTAAATCTGCTTGTTTCCGATGAAGAACTGGAAAGAAGAAAGGCAAACTGGGTATGTCCGCCGTTGAAAGAGGAAAAAGGATGTCTGAATATTTACGCAAAAATGTGCAGACCGGCAGAAGAGGGAGGCGCTATGCAGCCGTGGGGACTGGATGCGCGCTTTAAACGATAGGATACAAGGAGAACAGGAGGTTCAGAAATGTTATTATTATCAAGAGAAGATATCAAAAAAGTATTTACCATGAAAGACGCCGTGGAAGCGGACAAAAAAGCGTTTCAGCTTGTAGTGGAGGGAAAATGTGACTCTCCTATCAGGACAAACATTCAGGCGCCGAAATATGACGGAAGCTTCCTTTTTATGCCGGCGTACGTGGAAGAGATGGATACAGCTTCCTTAAAAGTAGTTAATATTTTCCCGCACAATATTGACCGTGGGCTTCCGTCATCACCGGCACAGGTCTTTCTGATCGATGGAACAACCGGAATTGTGGAGGCCGTGCTGGACGGAACTTATGTGACACAGCTTCGTACAGGAGCAGCTACAGGAGCCGCATTTGATCTTCTTGCAAAGAAAGACTGCCGTGTCGGCGCGCTGATCGGAACAGGCGGACAGGCAGCGACTCAGCTGGAAGCAATGGTGACAGTAAGAGATCTGGAAGAGGTCCGTGTGTATGACATGAATCCGGAACGGACAAAAGCCTTCGCGGAGCAGATGAATGAAGAATTAAAATCATATGGTGCCAGAATCGTTGCGGCAGCATCTTCTGATGAAGCGGTAGAAGGTGCAGATCTTCTTGTGACGGTAACTCCGTCCTCCAGACCGGTGTTTGATGCTTCCAAAGTAAAGGCGGGAGCAACGATCAGCTGCGTAGGAGCTTATCAGCCGCATATGCAGGAGATGGATCCGGCCATTCTTCCGAGAGCGTCCAAAATCTATTTTGATTCTGAGGAAGCGGTACTTTCCGAATCCGGAGACATTCTGATTCCGCTGGATGAAGGAATCATCACAAAAGAGGATTTTACAGGCGATCTGGGACAGCTGATTAAAGGAGAAATTCCGGGACGTGAAAACGATGAAGAAATTATTGTGTTTGAGACAGTCGGTGTGGCAACACAGGACCTGATTGCGGCAAAAGCAATCTATGACAAAGCAAAAGAAGCAGGAATCGGAATGATCTGGGGATAAGGAGCTTCGTGATGGAGAAAATAGAAAAAGTATTGGAGATTTTAAAAGAACAAGGTCTGGACGGAATTTATATCACAAAAGAAGCTAATGTCAAATACATCAGCGGATATCCGGATGAGCTGGCATATGCAGTGATCTGCCCGCAGGGCAATTATCTCATTACGGACAGCCGTTTTACAGAACTGGCAGAGCAGTCCTGTCCGGACTTTGAGGTTGTCAACTGGCACAATTACGACAGAAGTATCCCAAAAGCGTTGGAAAGTATCTGTGTCAAGGCAGGAATACAGAAGCTTGGATTTGAGGAGTGCTTTATAACCTACGATAAATACGAAGAAATCCACAGACGTCTTTCAGAGCATCAGATTGAGATGAAAGGAACAAGAAACATTGTGGAAGAGCTGCGGTATGTAAAGAGCGAAGAAGAAGTAGCCAATACAAGAATTGCCTGCGAGATTGCGGACAAAGCGTTGGAAGAGCTGATTCCGTATATTAAACCAGGTGTTACGGAAAGAGAATTGTGTGCGCGTCTGGAATTTAGCATGAAGATGCACGGAGCGCAGGATATCGGATTTGAGACGATTCTGATTTCCGGAGCAAAGACATCACTGCTCCATGGAAAGCCGGGAGATAAGAAGGTAGAAGAGGGCGATTTCGTTCTTGTTGACTATGGTGCGAAATACAACGGATATATTTCCGATACGACCCGTACGTTTGCGGTAGGACATGTGTCTGAACAGCAAAAAGAAATTTACGAACTGGTACGCGAAGCGCAGGAAACAGGAGTCCGGAACATGGGTCCTGGAATTGTTGCTTCCAAACCGGATGCAGAGATTCGTAAAGTAGTGAAAAAGTATGAAGAGTATTATTATTCCGGAATGGGACATGGCGTAGGACTTGATCTTCATGAAGAGCCGTTTCTTGGAATGTATGGTACGAAAATAATGCAGCCTGGCTGCGTGATTACCATGGAACCGGGAATCTATATTCCGGGATGGGGAGGTGTCCGTATCGAGGATACGGTACTGATTACGGAAAACGGTGCAGAGACACTGACGCACTTCCCGAAAGATCTGATGATTCTATAAATAAAAAAGAAAGCCTCGGCCATCTTTAAAGACGGCTGAGGCAGTTTTTTGCAAAATCCGCGGCGCGTGTAAGATCATCTTTTGTCGGATGAATCATCGCTTCATCAAAATTTGACAGCTGAAGCTTCAGATGGTGATCGTGAGCCTGATCTCCATTTAACATGGACTCGTATTTCTGGCGAATCTGCACAGGCATCTTGCCCTGACAGAAGAATCCGCCCAGATAGAGATTGTCATCTTCGAGCCAGATCCGGGCACTGTTTTCGATGTTTTTATAGTAGTTATCCACATTACCGGCCCCGCATGTGCCGAATAAAGCGACATTCTTTCCGGAGATGGAAGAAAGCAGATTTCCAACCTCAAGGCTGCAGGTGCCACGGTGGACACAAAAACCGACAAAATAAGTGGCTGCATCCGGCAGACCGTTCAGTTCATCGATACTTCTGAGATCTTTTGCCATTCCAGGAAGGGCGGCAAAAATGGATGTGGCAAGTTTTTTTGTGTTGCCGGTTTCACTTTGATACAGAACCATATAATCAAGCATGATAATGGCCCTCCTTTCTCAGCTTTTCTTAATAAAATGGGCATTACATTTCGGACACCGGATTTCGATCCTGCCTTTTCCGCGGGGAATCCGGATTTTCTGTCCGCAGGAAGGACACTTATATATGTGATAGTGTTTTCTCTGACTGAGACCGTAACGGATGGCGGAAAACTTTTTCCGGATCCCGGCCGTGTATTTCAGATAGAGCTGATTTTCAGCGTAACGTTTGGAATGGTTTCGTGAAAACATTCGAAAATAGGAATAAATTAAAACGGCAAGCGAAAACAGATATAGAATTCCGCCGTATCGGGTAAATCCGGATAACAGTAAAAAAATGATCCCTGTTATCACCAGGAATTTTGAAAACTGGTCAACGCCGTAGCGGCCGTACATAAAGCGTAAAAACTTATCTTTCATTTTTCTACACAACCTGTCTTAATATTTTTCTGAATTCTATTTTACCGCATTTTTCTCAGGAATCAATAAACTGTATATAAAAATTATATTAAATTCGTAAATGGAGAGGGGCGGGGGTATCGACATTTTTGATAAAATGATCTAAAATATAGAAAGAATGTATTGGAAAACAGTGATAAACAGGACTAAGATGAAAGAAACAGAATTATGAAGGAGGAATAGATATGTCTATCACAGCAGAAACAGCAAAACAGCATGCTCATGATCCTGCAGTACTTTGCTGCAGGGCAGAGGAAGGCATTACAATAGGACCGGAAAATCTGGAAGATCCGGCTATTTTTGATGAGCTGGTTGAAAGCGGCCTTCTGAATCTGGACGGATGCCTTCAGATTCATCAGATCCTTGGCGCAAAACTGATCAAGACATGTGATTCATTGACACCGGTGACAGCAGATGTGATCGATGCCGTTGTCGAGGGCGCGGATGAAGGAGAGGAGCCGGAAAAAGAGGAAGAAGAGCAGGCAGCTCCGGCACCGGAGGTTTCTGTAGAGGGAGCCAGGGTGACTGCAGG
Organism: Drancourtella sp. An12; assembly: GCF_002160935.1. NCBI lineage: Bacteria > Bacillati > Bacillota > Clostridia > Eubacteriales > Oscillospiraceae > Drancourtella > Drancourtella sp. An12. The sequence goes on from NZ_NFLO01000020.1 coordinate 51,897, forward strand.
AGCAGGCAAGCTTGTGATTTCGATCAAAGAAGGAAAGGATATTTATCTGGAAATTCCATTCTAAGACAGGAAAACAGAACAGGCCGGGAGGATGTGCGGAAAAGGAGAGTCCATTTTCTGCAACATCCTCTTTTTCTATTGCGAAAAATACGTTATACTAGAAACTGTACGATATAGAAACCCTGATGATAAAATAAAACAGACAGAGGTAAGGTTACATGGACGAATACCGCATTAAAGATAGAAAAAAACGGCTTGAGGAAGAAAAAGCCCGGAAAAGGGCATCATCCGGGGCAGGGGAAGCCGGAACAAAAGAAAAGAGAGAAGAAAGACCTGCTATTAATCAGAAGACAGGCGGAAGAAAAAAGAAGAAAAAGGGAGGAATCTTTTCCACAATTATACTCGTTGCCGCAATTATCGTGTTCTGCTTTTCGGGATTCCAGCTGTTCCGGATTTTTTACGGATATCACAAAGGAGATCAGGAGTACGATAACCTGAAGGAGATCGGAATTTCCGCCGATGCGGGAACGGGAGAAGAGAGCACAAGATACACGGTGGATTTCGAGGAGCTCTGGAAAGTCAACGAGGACATCATTGCGTGGATCCGGTTTGATGAGCCGTCCATCATCAGCTATCCGGTTGTGCAGGGAAAAGATAATCAGGAATATCTGGATAAGACCATATCAGGCTATCCGAACACCTATGGCGCGATTTTCCTGAACGTTTCCAATAATAAGGATATGACGGACAAAAACAGTGTCATATACGGGCACAGAATGAACAGTAAATCCATGTTTGGAAAACTGGAGGAATATCAGGATGAGGAATTCTATAGATCCTATCCGTATTTTTACATTTATACACCGGATGGAAAAGAACTGAAATATCAGATCTTTGCAGTAGGAGAGGTTAATGATACATCAGACGCGTATCAGACAGTCTTTGAAAATGACGAGGCATTCCAGTCGTTTCTGGCATTTTCAAAGGAACATTCCTTTTATGATACAGGGGTGGAAGTTCCGTCCGATGCAAAAGTAGTGACACTGTCGACATGTACAAAAGCAAATAATGAAGAACGTCTGATTGTACAGGGATACCAGGTGGAAGTAAACTGACCGGAAAAGAGGGAAGAATATGTCAGAGATCAAGTATGAGGTGGGCGATAAGATCCGGATGAAAAAGAAACATCCGTGTGGCAGTTTTGAGTGGGAGATTCTGCGGGTGGGTGCGGATTTCAGGCTGAAATGCTGCGGCTGCGGACATCAGATCATGATTTCCAGGAAAATCGTGGAAAAAAATACGAAAGAAATTCAAAAAAAGGCTTGAAACTTACGCGGGATAATGTTAAAATAATACACCGTGATATATTATTTATCCTTGTCCCCGGCCGGGGAGCCGGGAGCCAAAAGACCATAAGGAGGTGCAAGTGACATGAACAAATATGAATTAGCTGTTGTTGTCAATGCAAAAATCGAAGACGATGCCAGAACAGATGTAATCGAAAGAGTGAAAGCGTTAATCACACGTTTCGGTGGCAATGTTACTGACGTTGATGAATGGGGTAAGAAAAAACTTGCTTACGAAATTCAGAAGATGAAAGAAGGATATTATTATTTCATCCACTTCGAATCTGATGCAACGACTCCGGGCGAGATCGAACAGAGAATCCGTATTATGGACAACGTGCTCAGATATTTATGCGTGAAACAGGAAGCATAAAGAAGAAAAGAGGAAATATATGAATAAAGTAATTTTAATGGGACGCCTGACAAGAGATCCTGAGGTCCGCTATTCTCAGGGCGGGGAAAACCCGCTGGCCATTGCCCGTTATACACTGGCCGTCGACAGACGGTTCCGGCGTGATGGAGAGCAGACGGCAGACTTTATCAGCTGTGTATCATTCGGAAGAACAGCTGAGTTCGCGGAGAAGTATTTCCGCCAGGGAATGCGTATCACGATCTGTGGACGCATCCAGACAGGAAGCTATACGAACAGAGATGGCGTAAAGGTCTATACGACAGAAGTTGTCGTAGAAGAGCAGGAATTTGCAGAAAGCAAGAGCGCGAGTGAAGCAAATCAGAGCCGTTATCAGGCAAGCCCGGTTCCTCCGGCACCGCAGGCACCAAGTGTGGATGCGGGTGATGGATTTATGAACATCCCGGATGGAATTGATGAGGAATTACCATTTAATTAGTATTGGAGGTAAGAACAATGGCTTACGATAAAACAAGCAAACCGGATTCTCAGATGAGAAGAAGACCAGGCCGCAGAAGAAAAAAAGTTTGCGTATTCTGTGGAAAAGAAAACAATGAGATCGATTACAAAGATGTAGCAAAATTAAGAAAATACGTTTCCGAAAGAGGAAAGATTCTTCCGAGAAGAATCACAGGAAACTGTGCAAAGCATCAGAGAGCCCTGACGGTTGCAATCAAGAGAGCAAGACACATCGCTCTTATGCCATACGTTCAGGAATAAGTAGAGATAAGGAAAGATCCCGAAAGCGAAAGCTTTCGGGATTTTTTTTGTTTACCAGGAAACTTCGTTCCCTGGTAAACAAAAACGCTCCGCGGGATGCGCACTCGGCAAAGCTGTTTTCGAAATTATTAAGAAACAAATGTAAAAAATACGACAGAAAAAAGAAATATATATTACGTTATTGTGACAAAGTGAAGTTGGCATTATTTGCAGAAATTGTCGAAAAGTGGAAAATAGTATAGGAATACTCGTAATTGTCGGACAATTAAAAATATACAAAATACATAAAAAACGATTGAAAAAATCGTTAAAATACTTCAAAAATGTACTAAAATAGGTGCAAAGGTTGACAGAAAAAGAAAACTCTGCTATTATTAACACCGTCGCAAGAAGATGTAACAAATTCGTAATATTTGTAATAAACAAAAGCGGCAGAACGTAATATATATTATGTTCGATTGATACAGGGACTGAGAATGAGGAAGACGCAGAAGGAAGTCTGCGGATAATTAAAGGAGGACAAAAATGAAAACATGGAACAGTCATAGAAGACGTCTGGAGAAAGGTGCGGTCGCAGGAGTTCTTTCGGCGGTGATCCTTACAGCGAGCATGAGTGTTCAGGTATTTGCAGCTGATGGAAATTCCGTATTTGCTCCGGAGGAGCCGCAGGGCGCAAAGCTTGTTGTGACAGCGGATGCCGAAACTGCGCAGAATGTTTCACAGAGTTTTCTTACTTATACAGAAACCGCAAAACAGCAGAAAGCAGAAGCGGAAAAACAGGCTGAGGAAGCGAGAAAAGCTGAGGAGGCCAGAAAAGCAGAAGAAGCAAGAAAGGCTGAAGAAGAACGTCAGAAAAAGCTGGCTCAGGAGGCGGACACGACACTTCTGGCTGCGCTGATCTACTGCGAAGCGGGTAACCAGCCGTATGACGGACAGGTAGCAGTAGGAGCTGTTGTAATGAACCGTCTGAAAGCAGGATATGCAAGCACACTGAGAGGAGTTATTTACCAGAGCGGACAGTTCGGACCGGCGATGACAGGAAAGCTTGACCGGGTACTGGCATCCGGAAATATTCCATCATCCTGCCGTCAGGCAGCGGTAGACGCACTTTCAGGCGTCAGCCCGGTAGGAAACGCGCTGCATTTCGGGGACGGAGTAAATGCAGGAATCAAGATTGGAGCACATTGGTTCCACTAGGGGTTAGAAAGAAAAGATAGATTTCAAAAAAGAGTTTCTGATTAGGAAGAAACTCTTTTTTTGCTTTACGGGGAATTGGAAACGGCTTATAATTGTATACAAGCAGCATGGATTTATAAAAATACATGAAATCATGCCGCGGAAAACCTGGTGGGAAAATCGGTGAAAAGCTGATAGATCCATGTTTTACACAAGAAAGAGATAAAAAAATGAAAAAGATTGTTGAAAATATAGATTGTAATTTTATGCAAAAAAGAGTATTATAATGCATAAGGAGTGAAAGAATGAAACCTGTGATCGATTTATCAAAAGAATACGGGCTTGTGCTGGACGGTGGAGGAGCACGAGGCGCATACCAGATTGGGGCGTGGAAGGCACTTCGTGAGGCAGGGGTCCGGATCAGAGGGGTAGCAGGAACTTCCGTAGGCGCACTGAATGGAGCGCTGATCTGTATGGGAGATGTAGGAGAAGCAGAACGTGTTTGGGAAGAAATGACATTTTCAAAAGTCATGGACGTGGATGATAACTGGATGGAGCGTTTCTTTCAGAAAGAAGTTACAGTACGGGAACTCATAAAAGAGCTGATGAGCTGTCTGAAAGACGGCGGAGTTGATGTGACGCCTCTGAAAGAGCTGATTCATCAGGTGCTGGATGAAGAAAAAATCCGGAATGCAGGGATTGATTTTTCCCTTCTCACATTTTCCGTATCAGATATGAAAGAACTAGATCTTACACTGGATCAGATTCCGGAAGGGCTGCTTGCAGATTTTCTTCTGGCAAGCGCCTATCTGCTCGGTTTTAAAAACGAACCGCTTCATGGGAAAACGTATCTGGACGGAGGGGTAATCAATAATGTACCGCTGAATTCGCTTGTGAAACGCGGCTATAAGAACATTATTACCGTGCGGATTTACGGACCGGGGCGGGAGCCTCGGGTACATCTGGATGAGGATACGAAAGTGTATGAGATCGCGCCGAGAGTCAGTCTGGGAAGCATTCTGGAATTTCACGGGAAACGCAGCAGACAGAATCTGAAAATCGGATACTATGATGCGAAACGGGTGATTTACGGGCTGAAAGGCCTGATTTACTACATTGACACAGACAGGACAGAAGAGGACTATCAGCAGATGCTCTCCGGCCTCCGGGAAAAAGAAAAACGGGAAATCAAATTTGTGCTCAAAGTTCCGCTGGGAGCGACAGATGAGACCTTGTATCTGTCCATGCTGGAAGCAAGCGCAAAATATTTCCGGATCCCCAAATATCAGATTTATACAGAAGATGAACTCGCGACACTTGTGCATATGAAATATGAGAAGATGAAAGGAGAACCCGGATTACCGGGATTTATCCATATATTGGCAGGAATCAGGGAGGAGAAGAACATGAATTTAAAAGGAAGAAGCTTTTTAACATTGAAAGATTTCACGCCGGATGAGATCCGTTATCTCGTAAACCTGGCGGCAGTACTGAAGGAAAAAAAGAAAAAAGGAATCCGGGGCCATGCGCTGGAAGGAAAGAATATTGCACTGATTTTCGAAAAACCGTCCACCAGAACAAGATGCGCCTTTACGGTAGCTGCAAATGACGAAGGAGGATTTCCTACCTATTTAAGCGGTAATGAAATTCAGCTCGGACATAAAGAAAGCGTGGAGGATACAGCACGGGTACTCGGAAGAATGTTTGACGGAATCGAATTCCGGGGCTTCCGGCACTCCCACGTAGAACTGCTGGCAAAATACAGTGGAGTCCCGGTATGGAACGGGCTGACCGATGATTACCATCCGACCCAGGTACTCGCCGATCTTCTCACCATCCAGGAACATTTCCAGTACTTTGAAGGCCTGAAATTCGTTTATATCGGCGATGGAAGAAACAATATGGCAAACAGCCTCATGATCGGCTGCGCCAAAGTCGGAATCGACTTCGTGCTGATCGCACCGTCCGAACTGTGGCCGATGCGCTCCCTCGTCCGCACATGCCAGGAATATGCCGACGCCTCCGGATCCACCATCACCATCTCCGATAACACAAACGACGTCGAAGGCGCTGACATCATTTACACGGACGTATGGATCTCCATGGGCGAAGAAGAAAAAACAGACGAAAGAAAAGCACTCCTCCACAAGTACCAGGTTAACAGAAAACTGATGGAAAAGACACAAAAAGACACAACTATATTTATGCACTGTCTGCCAGCGGTCAAAGGATACGAAGTCACAGAAGACGTATTCGAAAGCCCGGCATCCGTCGTATTCGACGAAGCAGAAAACAGACTCCACACCATCAAAGCCGTGATGGTAGCAACACTCGGAGAAGAATAAATATTGAATACGGTGTATATTTTTATCATTGGGGACGGGTTCCGATGCATCGGAACCCGTCCCCAATGAAAATTTTCAGAATCGTTTATGGATTTGCGTTTTGTGAAAGGTGTGTTATAATTCATCAGGAAAGTATCAGATTCAGAGCGGAAAAAAGAATAGTTCAGAGTAAAGGAGTGGCTTGGTTATGCGCGGACAGGAGATTATATCCCGGCTTCGGACGGGATGGATGGGCCGGGAGATCCGGGTTTTGGACGAAGCGGATTCGACGAATCTGAGAGTGAAGGCGGCAGCCGGTGAGGGCGCGAGTGCGGGTCTGGTAATTCTGGCGGAGCAGCAGACGGACGGCCGCGGCCGGAGGGGCCGGGCCTGGCAGTCGCCTGCGGGTGAGAATATTTATATGACGGTGCTTCTGCGCCCGGATTTTGAACCGGAGAAGGCGCCGATGCTGACGCTTCTTGCGGCTTGTGCGGCGGCGCGGGCAGTGTACCAGCCCGGCGAGAAGAGACCTCAGATCAAGTGGCCGAATGACCTGGTTATGGATGGAAAGAAGATCTGCGGGATTCTAACCGAGATGGGGATGAAAGGTGTAAGCACGGAATATGTGATCGTCGGGATAGGAATCAACTGTAATCAGACGGAGTTCCCGGAGGAGATCCGGCAGAAAGCGACTTCGTTGAAATGTGAGTACGGCCATGAGGTCTGCCGGGAAGAGATCGTGGTGCGTTTTTTGCAGGAGTTTGAGAGCCTGTACGAAGAATTCGCAAGAAGAAAGTCGCTGGAGTTTATCCAGGATGAGTATGAGACCCTTCTTGTCAATGAAGGAAAGCGGGTCTGCGTGCTGGAGCCGGGAAAGGAATGGACCGGAGTGGCTGCGGGAATCACGGAGACGGGTGAGCTGATCGTGAAAAAGGACAGCGGGGAGATCTGCGAGATTTCATCCGGGGAAGTGTCTGTCCGCGGCGTGTACGGCTATGTATAGAAAATAAAATGTCAGGAGAAAAGCAGGATGTACGAAGAAAAAGTAGTATTGTGCGGTGCAAATTCATATGAAGAAAAATATTATCTGAATCCGGATTTTGATAATCTTCCGGATCATATCAAGGACGAACTGAAGATTATGTGTGTTCTCTATGTCCACGATGTCGGCGGAATTCTTACGCTTGTATACGAAGAGGATGGTTCCCTTTGCTTTGAAGTTACGTCAGAAGAGGGAGATCCGATGTTTGACGATATCGGAAGCGCCCTGAAAATCAAGGAACTTCAGAGAACAAAGGAGGAGCTGCTTCAGTCACTTCAGCTCTATTACAGAGTCTTCTTCATGGGAGAAGATCTGGAAGAGCAGGAGGATCAGGAAGAAAACGTATGAAAACATTAACCATTGGAAACGTAGAACTGGCAAACCGCTACATTCTGGCGCCGATGGCGGGGGTGACGGATCTTCCCTTCCGCCTTCTGTGCAGGGAAATGGGAGCGGGCCTTCTCTGTATGGAGATGGTCAGCGCGAAAGCTATTTTATATGGAAATAAAAATACGAAAAGCCTTCTGGAAATTCATCCGGAAGAGCCGCCGGTATCGCTGCAGCTTTTTGGATCGGATCCGGATATCATGAGTGAAATCGCAAAGAGGATCGAGGAGCTTCCATTTGCGTTTCTGGACATCAATATGGGATGCCCGGTGCCGAAAATTGTGAAGAACGGGGAGGGCTCCGCTTTGATGCAGAACCCGAAACTGGTGCATGAGATTGTATCGAAAGTTTCCCGGGCTATTAAAAAGCCACTGACGGTGAAAATCCGGAAAGGCTTTGACGACGATCATGTCAACGCAGTAGAAATCGCGAAAATCATCGAAGACGCCGGCGGCGCCGCGGTGGCTGTGCACGGCCGGACGAGGGAACAGTATTATTCCGGACATGCGGACTGGGAGATTATCCGCAAAGTGAAAGAGGCGGTATCCATTCCGGTAATTGGAAACGGCGACGTGGCTTCCGGGAAAGATGCCGAGAGAATGTTTCGGGAGACCGGCTGCGACGGCATCATGATCGGCCGTGCCGCCCAGGGAAATCCGTGGATCTTCCGCGATCTGATTACTTACGAGGAGACCGGAGAAGAGCCGGCAAAGCGGACGTCGGATGAGGTACGGAAGATGATGCTGCGCCATGCGAAGCTTCAGATCCGGTACAAAGGAGACTACACGGCAATCCGGGAAATGCGAAAGCATGTGGCATGGTATACATCCGGATTTCCGAATTCCGCAAAGCTGCGGGATGAGATCAATCATGCCGAAAGTTATGAGGAACTGGAAGCGCTTTTGAATGACCGTCTGTAAGGTCTGGAAACGCCTGGGAAATAGTGAGGAAAGTGCAAGGAATCCCGCAGAAATCTTGACATGCCGGGATGCGTTATGTATAATATTGAAATTACGGAAGTAGAATATTCCATACCATTTTGCAGCAGATCCGGCTGCGTACTAGTTCATTTATGTAAGGAAGGTAAACAAGATGGAAGAAAAGAAAACAATATTGACTTATGCGGGCTTGAAAGCTTTGGAAGATGAACTTGAAAATTTAAGGGTCGTAAAGCGGAAAGAAGTTGCCGAGAAGATCAAAGAGGCAAGAGAGCAGGGCGACTTGTCAGAGAACGCAGAATACGATGCAGCAAAAGATGAACAAAGAGATATTGAAGCCCGGATCGATGAACTCGAAAAAATCCTCAAAAATGTTGAGGTTGTTGTAGAAGAAGAAGTAGATCTGGAAAAGATTAACGTTGGATGTACAGTTCTGGTACATGACGACGAATATGATGAAGAGATTGAATTCAAAATCGTAGGTTCCACAGAGGCAAACAGCCTTCAGGGCAAAATTTCCAACGAGTCTCCGGTAGGCCAGGCTCTGATGGGAAAGAAGGTCGGAGATGTTGTAGATGTTGAGACACCGGCCGGAAATATCAGATATACAGTATTAAAGATTGAGCGTTCTATCTAACCGTACGGTACGGGAGAACATATCTGTCTGACAGAAAAAAGGAGTGAAAAAAGTGGCAGGACAGCAGAAGAATGCGCAGGATCAGGATCTGAATCAGCTTAGAAAGGTGCGCCGTGAGAAACTGGCGGAGCTTCAGGAAAGAGGAGAGGACCCGTTTCTGATTACAAAATATGATGTGACACATCACAGCCAGGAAATCAAGGATCATTTTGAGGAACTGGAAAATAAAGAAGTTTCCGTAGCGGGACGTATCATGCAGAAACGTGTGATGGGAAAAGCGTCCTTCTGCAACATTCAGGATCTGGAAGGAAACATCCAGTCTTACGTTGCGAGAGACAATATCGGTGAAGACCACTATAAAGATTTTAAGAAGTTTGATATCGGTGATATCGTAGGAATCAGAGGAACTGTTTTCAAGACAAAGACAGGAGAGATCTCGATTCATGCAGAAAGCGTACAGCTGCTTTCCAAGAGTCTGCAGGTGCTTCCGGAGAAATTCCACGGACTGACAGATACAGATACAAGATACAGACAGAGATATGTGGATCTGATCATGAACCGCGAGGTAAAAGATACATTTATCAAACGTTCTAAAATTTTGAGCAGCATCCGGAAATACCTGGATTCTCAGGGATTCCTGGAAGTTGAGACTCCGATGCTTGTGGCAAACGCAGGCGGAGCGGCGGCAAGACCGTTTGAGACACATTTCAACGCACTGGACGAAGACTTCAAGCTTCGTATTTCTCTGGAGCTTTATCTGAAACGTCTGATCGTCGGCGGAATGGAACGTGTTTATGAGATCGGACGAGTATTCCGGAACGAGGGTCTGGACACCCGCCACAATCCGGAGTTCACTCTGATGGAGCTCTATCAGGCATATACCGATTATAACGGTATGATGGATCTGACAGAGAACCTGTACCGCCATGTGGCGCAGGATGTACTTGGAACAACAAAGATCGTTTACAACGGAGTTGAGATGGATCTCGGCAAGCCGTTTGAGCGTATCACCATGGTAGACGCCGTTAAGAAATACGCAGGCGTAGACTGGAACGAAGTAAAGACATTAAAGCAGGCAAGAGAGCTTGCAAAAGAACATCATGTAGAATATGAGGAGCGCCATAAGAAAGGTGACATCCTCTCCCTCTTCTTCGAGGAATTCGCAGAAGAGCACCTGATCCAGCCGACTTTTGTCATGGATCACCCGATTGAAATTTCTCCGCTCACAAAGAAGAAACCGGGAAATCCGGACTATGTAGAGCGTTTTGAGTTCTTTATGAACGGCTGGGAGATGGCAAATGCCTACTCCGAGCTGAATGACCCGATCGATCAGAGAGAGCGGTTCAAAGCACAGGAAGAGCTTCTGGCACAGGGAGATGAAGAGGCCAACACAACAGACGAAGATTTCCTCAACGCACTGGAAATCGGTATGCCTCCGACAGGCGGTATCGGATTTGGAATCGACAGAATGTGTATGCTTCTCACCAATTCCGCAGCGATCCGTGATGTATTGCTCTTCCCGACAATGAAAGCACAGGGCGCAGCAAAGAATGAGGCACACAATGCAGCTCAGACAGCAGGAAAAGCGGCAGAGTCAGTAGCAGAAGCAGCACCGGCAGCGGCAGAGACTGCACCGGTGAAAGTTGATATCGACTTCTCCAATGTGGAAGTAGAGCCATTATTTGAAGATATGGTTGATTTTGAAACATTCAGCAAATCCGACTTCCGTGCAGTAAAAGTCAAAGAGTGTGAAGCAGTGCCGAAGAGCAAGAAGCTTCTGAAGTTCGTTCTCGATGACGGCAGCGGAGAAGACCGCGTGATCTTAAGCGGTATCCATGATTACTATGAGCCGGAAGAGCTGGTAGGAAAGACACTGATTGCGATTGTCAACCTGCCTCCGAGAAAGATGATGGGAATTGATTCCTGCGGTATGATCATTTCAGCAACTCACCTTGTAGAGGGAAGAGAAGGACTGAATGTACTGATTGTGGATGACAAGATTCCGGCAGGAGCAAAGCTTTACTAAGAGCGAATAGAATAAAAGATAAAACACAGCCATGATGGTACCTCCGGGGAAACGTCATGGCTGTTTGTGTTATCTGTGTCACGGGATTTTGAACCGACTAAGCAAAAAAGCCTATCGGAACCGAACAAAACCAAGTATAATATAAGTAGTTGTTAGAGAAGGTTTGTCAGAGCCTATGAGAATTTAAGGAGAGAAGGTGTTGATATGCCGACAGTAACAAGTGATTTGGTAAAGCAGTATGTGGAACTGCTCAGTAAAATATATGGAGAGCATTTAAAGACGGTTATTTTATATGGTTCTTATGCGAGAGGAGATTATACGGAAAATTCGGATATTGATATTATGGTGCTTTTGGATTTGAGCGATATGGACATAAAAAAATACCGCCATGAATTGTCGGGTATGACCTATGATTTTAACATGGATTATGATCTGGATATCAAGCCGATAGTCAAGAATAAGGAGCATTTTAATAAGTGGGTGGACGTATATCCGTTTTACACAAATATAGAAAGGGAGGGGGTAAAACTGTTTGATGCAGCATAACGAAAAGGGACAAAATTTATTAAGAATTATATAAAGACAGAAATTTTTCCACGAGCTTTAGGAAGAAGAATTGCTGAGGCGGAAGAAATCCGGCATGCGAGCGATTATGATGCTTGCTAGCTAGCAACGAGAGAAGAGGCAGAAGATCAGATTGCCACAGCGATAGAGTTAATTGAGAAAGTAGAGGAATATGTAAGGGGGAAAGAACATGACAAAAGAAAAGTTTATTGAAACGATTAAGGAAATATTGAATAAATCCAAGAGGGAAGAATTTATAAGTTTTTAGTGAAAATGTAAATGAGTTGGCAGATATTATGATATATAAAAACGATGATGAATATCTTGCGATAGATGGAAAGCCTTTATTTCCATTCGGTGAAATTCAAACTATCCTTTATAAATATGGTAGAGATAAATTTTATAATTATGCAGGAACAGAACTTCAATTGGTCATTGAATTATATGGAGAAAATAAATATATCATAGAATTTGGAGATAATGGAATTCTTGAAATGATGTATTTTGATGGAGAATGGGTATCAGAAGATGAAAAGGAAAAAATATCAGAAACTTTGATGAAGTACAATCAGAAAATAAAAAAAAGAGACAATGTTAATTGCCTTGTGTACTCCATTGAGAGGTTGATTGAGTGTTAATGCTCTCCTGGGTTGTCATGATCTCGCCCTGTCATGCTGGGTTCTTCCGCAAATATCCGTTTTCTTATATTGAAATATTCGTCAAAACAAAGTAATATTTGTTTAGAAAATGTTACGGGAAGGGTTGAAAATTGGAGTCTATTTTAAAATTAGATATGCGTTTATTTTATTCGGAAGAGATTTTTGATATCAACGATTGTAGTGTTAACGATACAGGTGTACTGATTAGATTGAAATCAAAAAAACATGAATGTGAATGCCCTGATTGCCACCAGATATCAAATCATTACCATGGCACATATGAACGTTCTGTACAAGATCTTCCGATTCTTGGAAAGAATACATCAGTTATCATAACGGCACACGAATATGAATGCCAAAATGCGGAATGTCCAACAAAAACTATTGTTGAACGCTATGATCATTTTCTGGGCTATTATGGGCGTTTTACGGAACGGTGCGAAGATTTTATAGCGACATTAGCGTTAGAAACCAGCTGTGAAGGTGCTTCCCGCATATGCAGGTATCTTGGAATCCAAGTTAGCGGTGATACCATTATCCGTATATTGAAAAAAAGATTTGCTCAGATGGGGATAGAAGCAGCGGGAAGCTGTATTGGCATTGATGATTTTTCAACAAAAAAGGGAAGTACATACTGTACAGTTATCTGTAATACAGATTCACATAAACCCATTGCGGTACTGGAGGGGAGGGATGGCTCCTCCCTAAAAGAATGGTTAAAAAAGAATAAACAGGTAAAGATGGTAACTCGCGACAGAGCATCTGCATATGCCAAGGTTATAATGGAAGAACTTCCTAACACGATGCAGATTGCGGATAGGTTCCATCTCCATCAAAATCTTCTTGAAATAATCAAGAAATGTATTTCTTCTAGCCTGCCGCAGACATTACGGGTAGAATCGAACCTGGATCGTGAGAAAACAGGAGACATTACAGAGAAAAGCAGGCAACCCTCAGTGGGGAGTGATAATAGTAAAAAAAATCCTATCCAATGTGGATAACCTTACTGAAAACGAGAAAAAGCGGCTTGAGTTATTAACAAATATCAAAAAAATGCTTGATGCTGATTATAATTACAAGGACATTGCAGCGACATTAGGGATTAGTACGCGTACAGTGATTCGATATAAAGATTGTAATCCACTTGAACAATGCCATTTAAAACGCCCCTCCAGAAAAAAAGGATTATATAAGTATAAAGATGAAATTATCCAGTTGCTGAACGAAGGATATCATGCCGCAGGTATAGCAAGGGAGATGAAAGAAAAAGGATGCCCATTAGGAAACTCTACAATAAGAAAATATGCGAAAGAATTAGCGCACGAAAGGGGAGATGATATTAGCAGATACAGAAAAGGTCCGAAAGCAGGAGATAAAGAAACTCTCAAAACACTTACAGCCAAAACAGTGGTAATTAAGAAACAAGATATTATCAAGCTGCTTTGGATGAATAAATCAATAGAATCGATTAATCGGGATAGCCTTTACCGGCAGTATCCAATCATACAAAAACTACAGATCTGTATAAATGAATTTCGACATATTTTTATATACAAAAGTATACCTCGTCTGTATCTGTTTATTGAGCGATATAAAAAAAGTGAATTTGTATCTATTGCCAGTTTTGCAAAAGGATTGGAACGAGATATAGATGCAGTTGAGAATGCAGTTGTCAGCCCGCTGAGTAATGGGTTTGTTGAAGGAATTAATAACAGAACCAAAATGATAAAACGAATCATGTATGGAAGATGCGGACTGGAACTCCTATCGGCAAAAATTATGTTGCCTTATGCATAGAACGGATATTTGCGGAAGAACCCATGCAAGCAGAGCAGCATAATGCTAAACTATGAGGTCAAAAACATACAGATCGCGGTGGACAGTGAATACATTGTGGCGGCGGACATTTTCCAGGACCGCAATGATGTCTGGACGCTTGTCCCTTTCTTGAAGGAAATGGAAGAAAAGCTTGGATTCCGTTATCCCAGTGTAACGGCTGATTCCGGCTATGAAAGTGAAGAAGGATATACCTATCTGCAGGAACAGGGGCAAAAGCCATACATCAAATCACAGACTTATGAGAAGTGGAAAAAGAGGAGTTTTAAGAAGGATATCAGTGGATATACCGGTGCGCTGAAAGCGCCTGTCCGGTGTTTTGGAAATCACCTGTCCGAAAAGAGGAAATCACTGTTCCAGACAGATAATAAATGTGGCGGAGCCGCCATCCTGAAGAATAGAACCTCC